>NZ_JBEOSV010000051.1:0-65180 GCF_040303245.1 Kitasatospora sp. NPDC096077
GCATGTGGGGGGGCCCCAATCCCTCCGCCGAGTGGTCGTCGCCGCGCTGGCCAGGCCGGCGCGGCGACGGAGTGATGAGAGCGATGTGGCGCGTGGCTCCGGCAGGAAACCACCCCTGGCCCGACCGGGGCGACGACGGAGTGACGGGGGCGAGGCGGCGCAGGTAGCCGCGGCCGGGGTGGGTCAGCCGCGTTGGAGGAGGCGGCTGGCGCCGGTGAGGACGGTGGAGGCGAGGAGCCAGCCGACGACGACGAGGCCGGCGGAGATCCACTGGGAGGCCCCGCCGGGGTTCCAGGCGCCCTGGTTGAGGTCGACGATCGGCAGCAGTTTGTCGAGGGTGAAGAGCACCGCGTTCCAGTGCGGGCGCTCGTCGGGCTTGAGCGGTTCCGGCTGGTGGGTGGCGAACCAGATGCTGCCGAGCGCCCAGGCGAGCAGCAGCCACAGGCCGGCCCGGCCGGGGCGGTAGCCGTAACCGACGGTGACGTCCTGGACCTGGCCCCAGAGCCGGGCGGGCAGGGGCAGGGTCTCCTGGCGGCGGCGCTGCTTGGCGTACAGCACCTGCCGGGCGTCGTCGTCGGCGCCGTCGCGGCGCAGGGCGGCGGCGAGCTGTTCGTAGGACTCCGGCTGGAACTCGACCGCGGAGCCCTCCAGCCAGTCGATCCGCTGCTGGACGGTGAACTGGCCGACCGGGCGGAGGTTCTCGTAGACGAAGCCGGTCAGCCGCAGGTGCCGGCCGAGCGGCCAGGCCTCCGGGGTGTCGACCAGGTTGCCGACCCGGGCGCGGGACAGCGAGACCATGCCGGTGGGCCGGATCTTGCAGGTGAAGCGGAGTTCGGGGGTGTGGATGCGGCGCAGGGAGAGCTCGTCGTCGCCCTCCAGGTGGAATTCGCCGGAGATCAGGCAGGCGGCCTCGAAGCGGGCGTCGGAGAGCCGCACCTGGCCGTGGGCGCGGAAGGGGGTGCTGGGGGCGTCGGGCGGGGGGCTCTGGCCGTAGCCGGAGCCGTAGTAGCTGCGGGAGCCGTACCAGCCGACGTCGGCGGAGCTGGTCAGGTAGAGGGTGTGGCCGACGTTGAGCCGGACCGCGTTGAGGCAGACCCGGTTCTGCGGGTCGGCGTGCAGTTGGGCGCCGCGGAGCGAGAGCCGGCCGCCTATCCGGGCCGTGCGGACGCTCAACTCGCCGTGCGTCTCCAGGCGTTCGGCCTCGAAGTCCTGGTGGACGGTCATCCCGTCGGCGGACACCGCGCGGCCGAAGCGGTCGCCGCCGATGACGGCCAGGTTGAGCAGCAGGTCGGTGCCGATCCTGGCGTCGGTGAGCCGGACACCCTCGGGGATCCGGCAGCGGGCCAGGTGGAGGTCGCCGGTGGTGGCGAGCCGGGAGGCCTCCAGCCGGGGGATCAGGCAGTCGACCATGCGCAGGGTGGTGGCCGAGGCCTCCGAGATGAGGATCTTGTGCTCGAAGCGGCAGCCGCGCAGTTCGACGTAGCGCTCGATGTGGCCGCCGGCCAGGTTGAGCGCCCCGGTGACGGTCACCCCGCTCATCCGCAGCGAGGCGACCCGCCCGGCGGTGGGCTGGGGGCCGGCCAGCAGCAGGTGGGCGAGGACCTCGGCGCTGACCGTCCGCTCCGGCCCCCACGGGACGTCCCCGAAGGGGTCGTCGATGTCGTTCCGGCCACATCGGCGGTCGAAGACCTCCCCCTCCCGGAAGGCCTCCCAGAGCCCCTGTTCGGTGTCGGACCAGCCCGCTGGAGCGCTTTCCGCCATGCTTTTCCCCGTCCCCCCGGTCGTCTCGCCTTTCGTATCACGGACTGAAATGTGGGACCACCCGTTCCGGCCACTCCTTACACTGGGTGGCGTGATCTCTCGAATCGACCTCCGCGGCTCGCTGGACGACCCGCGTGACCTGCTGCCCCGTGCCGAGTTCGACGTGGCGGCCGCCCTGGAGAAGGTGCGGCCGATCGCCGAGGACGTACGCCATCGCGGGGTCGCGGCGCTGATCGAGATCACCGAGCGCTTCGACGGCGTCCGGCTGGAGTCGACCAGGGTCCCGGCCGAGCAGTTCACCGAGGCGCTGGAGACGCTGGACCCGAAGGTGCGGGCCGCGCTGGAGGAGTCGATCCGCCGGGCCCGGACCGTGCACGCGGACCAGCGCCGGACCGGGCACACCACCCAGGTGGTGCCGGGCGGCACGGTCACCCAGCGCTGGGTGCCGGTCGAGCGGGTCGGGCTGTACGTGCCGGGCGGGCTGGCGGTCTACCCGTCCTCCGTGGTGATGAACGTGGTGCCGGCCCAGGAGGCGGGCGTGACGGGCATCGCGGTGACGTCGCCGCCGCAGAAGGCCCCTTTCAACAGTAAGTGGGGCGGCGGCCGGGTCCACCCGACCATCCTGGCGGCCTGCGCGCTGCTCGGCGTGGACGAGGTCTACTCCGTCGGCGGCGCCCAGGCGGTGGCGATGTTCGCCCTCGGCACCGAGGAGTGCGCGCCGGTCAACATGGTCACCGGCCCGGGCAACATCTACGTGGCCGCCGCCAAGCGGCTGTTCGCCGGCCGGATCGGCATCGACTCCGAGGCCGGCCCGACCGAGATCGCCGTCCTCGCCGACGACAGCGCGCTGCCGAGCGACGTGGCCGCCGACCTGATCAGCCAGGCCGAGCACGGCCCGACCTCCGGCTCGGTGCTGGTCACCGACTCCGTGGCGCTGGCCGACGCGGTCGAGGTGGAGCTGATCGCCCAGGTCGGCCGGACCAAGCACAGCGAGCGGGTCGCCGAGGCGCTCGGCGGCCGGCAGTCCGGCATCATCCTGGTCGACGACCTGACCCAGGGCCTCGCCGTGGTCAACGCCTACGCGGCCGAGCACCTGGAGATCCAGACCCGCGACCCGCACGCGGTGGCGGCGAAGGTCGTCAACGCCGGTGCGATCTTCATCGGCCGCTGGACCCCGGTCTCGCTGGGCGACTACGCGGCCGGCTCCAACCACGTGCTGCCGACCGGCGGCTGCGCCTGCCACTCCTCCGGGCTGTCGGTGCAGACCTTCCTGCGCGGCGTCCAGGTCGTCGAGTACGACCGGGAGGCGCTGGCGGACGTCGCCGCGCACGTGGTGAACCTGGCGAACGCCGAGGACCTGCCCGGACACGGCGACGCGATCAAGGCCCGCTTCGACTGGACGGTACCCGGCTCGTGAGCACTCCTGAGAACCGCACTGAGAACCGCGCCACCCGCATCGACGACCTGCCCGTCCGGGACGAGCTGCGCGGCCAGTCCCCGTACGGCGCGCCGCAGCTGGACGTGCCCGTCCAGCTGAACACCAACGAGAACCCGTACCCGCTGCCCGAGGAGCTGGTGGCCCGGATCGCGGAGCGGGTCGCCGAGGCCGCCCGCGGCCTCAACCGCTACCCGGACCGGGACGCCGTCGAACTGCGCGAGGGCCTGGCCGGCTACCTGACCCGCACCACCGGCTTCCCGGTGGGCCGCGCCCAGGTGTGGGCCGCCAACGGCTCCAACGAGGTGCTCCAGCAGCTGCTGCAGACCTTCGGCGGCCCCGGCCGCAGCGCGCTCGGCTTCGAGCCCTCCTACTCGATGCACGCGCTGATCTCCCGGGGCACCGGCACCGCCTGGATCTCCGGCCCGCGGCGCGACGACTTCACCATCGACGTGGACGCCGCGGTCGAGGTCATCGCCGAGCAGCGGCCGAACGTGGTCTTCGTCTGCTCGCCGAACAACCCCACCGGGACGGCCGTCACGGCCGACACCGTGCTGCGGCTGTACGAGGCCGCGCAGGCCGCCCGGCCCAGCCTGGTGGTGGTGGACGAGGCGTACGTCGAGTTCTCGCACCGCGCCTCGCTGCTGCCGCTGATCGAGGGCCGCCCCAACCTGGTGGTCAGCCGCACCATGTCCAAGGCCTTCGGCGCCGCCGGACTGCGGCTGGGCTACCTGGCCGCCGACGCGGCCGTGGTGGACGCCGTCCAGCTGGTGCGCCTGCCGTACCACCTGTCGGCCGTCACCCAGGCCACCGCGCTGGCCTGCCTGGAGCACACCGACACCCTGCTGGGGTACGTCGGACGGCTCAAGGAGGAGCGCGACCGGCTGGTCGACGCGCTGCGCGCGATGGGCCTGGAGGTGACCGACTCGGACGCCAACTTCGTCCAGTTCGGCCGCTTCGCCGACACCCACGCCGTCTGGCAGGCCATCCTCGACCAGGGTGTCCTGGTCCGTGACAACGGCGTCCCCGGGTGGCTGCGCGTCACCGCCGGCACGCCCGCCGAGAACGACGCCTTCCTGGACGCCGTCCGCAGAGTGATCAAGGAGCTGTAACCCCTCATGTCCCGCATCGGACGCGTCGAGCGCACCACCAAGGAGACCTCCGTCCTGGTCGAGATAGACCTCGACGGCACGGGCCGGACCGACATCTCCACCGGCGTCGGCTTCTACGACCACATGCTCGACCAGCTCGGCCGCCACGGTCTGTTCGACCTCACCGTCAAGACCGACGGCGACCTGCACATCGACACCCACCACACCATCGAGGACACCGCCCTCGCGCTCGGCGCCGCCTTCAAGCAGGCGCTCGGCGACAAGGTCGGCATCTACCGCTTCGGCAACTGCACGGTGCCGCTGGACGAGTCGCTCGCCCAGGTCACCGTCGACCTCTCCGGCCGGCCCTACCTGGTGCACACCGAGCCCGAGAACATGGCGCCGATGATCGGCAGCTACGACACCACGATGACCCGGCACATCCTGGAGTCCTTCGTCGCCCAGGCCCAGATCGCGCTGCACGTGCACGTCCCGTACGGCCGCAACGCCCACCACATCGTGGAGTGCCAGTTCAAGGCGCTGGCCCGGGCGCTGCGCTACGCCGCCGAGCACGACCCGCGCGCGGCCGGCATCCTCCCGTCGACCAAGGGCGCGCTGTGAACAAGACCGCGACGATCCTCCTCTTCGTCGGCCTCTTCCTGGCCGGCGGAGTGATCTCCTTCTGGAAGCAGAAGCTGCCGAAGGGCGTCATCCTGGTGCTGGCCATCGGTGCCGTGATGTGCCTGGGCTCCGGCCTCATGCGCCTCTAGACCCGCCGTAGAGAGACTGGACACCTGAACATGGGCAAGAACGTCGTCGTCCTCGACTACGGCTCCGGCAACCTGCGCTCCGCGCAGCGCGCCCTGGAGCGGACCGGGGCGAACGTCACGGTCAGCTCCGACTACGACACCGCGATGGCCGCGGACGGCCTGCTCGTCCCCGGCGTGGGCGCCTTCGAGGCCTGCATGCGCGGGCTGAAGTCCGTCCGCGGGGACTGGATCATCGGCCGCCGGCTCTCCGGGGGCCGCCCGGTCATGGGCATCTGCGTCGGCATGCAGATCCTCTTCGAGAAGGGGGTCGAGCACGGCGTCGAGACCGCCGGCTGCGACGAGTGGCCGGGCACCGTGGAGCCGCTGGACGCCCCGGTCGTCCCGCACATGGGCTGGAACACGGTGGACGTGCCCGAGGGCAGTCGGATGTTCGCCGGCCTGGACCCGCAGACCCGCTTCTACTTCGTGCACTCCTACGGGGTGCGGCACTGGGAGCTGGAGACCCACAGCGCGCGGATCGATCCGCCGCTGGTCACCTGGGCCACGCACGGGCAGCCGTTCGTCGCCGCCATCGAGAACGGCCCGCTGTGGGCCACCCAGTTCCACCCCGAGAAGTCCGGCGACGCCGGCGCCGCCCTGCTGACCAACTGGGTCAACACCCTCTGACCGTCTGAGAGTTGTTTCTGATGAGCCTTGAGCTGCTGCCTGCCGTCGACGTCCGGGACGGCCAGGCCGTCCGCCTGGTCAAGGGTGCCTCCGGCACCGAGACCTCCTTCGGCGAGCCGCTGGCCGCCGCCCTCGCCTGGCAGAACGCCGGCGCCGAGTGGCTGCACCTGGTCGACCTGGACGCCGCCTTCGGGACCGGCAGCAACTACGAGCTGCTGCGCGAGGTCACCGGACAGCTGGACATCAAGGTCGAGCTGTCCGGCGGCATCCGCGACGACGAGTCGCTCGCCCGCGCGCTCGCCACCGGCTGCACCCGGGTCAACCTCGGCACCGCCGCCCTGGAGGCCCCCGAGTGGGTCGCCAAGGCCATCGCCGAGCACGGCGACAAGATCGCCGTCGGCCTGGACGTGGTCGGCACCACCCTGCGCGGCCGCGGCTGGACCCGCGACGGCGGCCAGCTCTTCGACGTGCTGGCCCGGCTGGACGCGGAGGGCTGCGCCCGCTACGTCGTCACCGACGTCAACCGGGACGGCACCCTGACCGGCCCCAACCTGCAGCTGCTGCGCGACGTCTGCGCCGCCACCGACCGCCCGGTGGTCGCCTCCGGCGGCGTCTCCTCGCTGGACGACCTGCGCGCCATCGCCTCGCTGACCGGCGAGGGTGTCGAGGGCGCCATCGTGGGCAAGGCCCTCTACGAGCAGAAGTTCACCCTCGAAGAGGCCCTGGAGGCGGTTTCAGGATGACGGAACGTCAGGTCGTACGCGGTCGGGTCACCGGATTCTCGCACTGGGAGGACGCGATCGGCTCGGCACAGGCGGTCGCCGCCGGTGACCACGTGCACGTGGCGGGCGCCCGCCCGCTGGTGGACGGCGTCCTCCACGGCGAGGGCGACCCCTACGAGCAGACCGTCGCCGCCTTCGGCAACGCGCTGGCGGCACTGGCCGCGTACGGACTGACGGCGGACGACGTGGTCCGCACCCGGATGTTCCTCATTCACGCCCGCGACGTGGACGCGGTGGGCCGCGCCCACCGCGAACTCTTCGACACCGTGAGGCCGGTGGTCACCCTGGTGGTGGTCGACGGGCTGATCGACTCCCGGATGATGGTCGAGGTCGAGATCGACGCGTACCGCACCGGGCTGGCAAAGACCCTGGAAGGCAAGCAGCCGTGACCCTCGCAGTACGTGTCATCCCCTGCCTGGACGTGGACGCCGGGCGGGTGGTCAAGGGCGTCAACTTCCAGAACCTGCGCGACGCCGGCGACCCGGTCGAGATGGCCAAGCTCTACGACGCCGAGGGCGCCGACGAGCTGACCTTCCTCGACATCACCGCCTCCTCCGGCGACCGCGAGACCACCTACGACGTGGTCCGCCGCACCGCCGAGCAGGTGTTCATCCCGCTCACCGTCGGCGGCGGCATCCGGGCCGTCGAGGACGTCGACAAGCTGCTGCGGGCCGGCGCCGACAAGGTCGGCGTCAACACCGCGGCCATCGCCCGGCCGGAGCTGGTCCGGGAGATCGCCCAGCGGTTCGGGCGCCAGGTGCTGGTGCTGTCGGTGGACGCCCGGCGCTGCCCGGACGGCGTGGAGACGGCCTCCGGGTACGAGGTCACCACCCACGGCGGGCGGCAGGGCACCGGCCTGGACGCGGTCGAATGGGCGGGCCGCGCGGCCGAGTTGGGGGCGGGCGAGATCCTGCTCAACTCGATGGACGCGGACGGCACCAAGGACGGCTACGACCTGGAGATGATCCGGGCGGTGCGCAAGGCCGTCTCGGTGCCGGTGATCGCCTCCGGCGGGGCGGGTCGGCTCGCGGACTTCGCGCCGGCCGTCGAGGCGGGCGCGGACGCGGTGCTGGCGGCCAGCGTGTTCCACTTCGGGGACCTGCGGATCGGCGAGGTCAAGAACGCGCTGCGGGAGGCCGGGCACCCGGTGCGGTGAATCCGTCCCGCGAGGAGGGCCCGCCGCTCGATCGAGCGGCGGGCCCTCCTGCTGCATGCTCGGGGGTCCTGTCGGTGTGTTGGTGTTCAGGACTCCCGGGGCTCGCCCTTGATCAGCGCGAAGGGGGCGCCGTTCGGGTCCGCCAGCCAGGCGATCCGGCCGACGTTCGCCACGTCCGCGGCCGGCATCAGCACCGTGCCGCCGGCCGCCGTCGCCTTGGTCACCAGCGCGTCCACGTCGGCGGCGGCGAAGTACGGCGTCCAGGCGGAGGGCTGGTCCTCCTGCATGGTCGGAGCGATGCCGCCGAAGGCGGTCTGCTGCTGGTCGCCGTCGGCGGTCGAGATCACCCGGTAGTTCATGCCCGGGGACGGCTCGAAGTTCTCCACCCGCCAGCCGAACAGGGCGTGGTAGAAGGAGAATCCGCCGTCCTGGTCCGAGGTGTGCAGCTCGGCCCAGACCAGGGTGTCGTCCTCGGAGACGGCGTCCAGCCCGGTGGTGTCGCCGGCCTGCCAGATCGCGAACCGGGCGCCCTGCGGGTCGGCGACCTGGGCGAACCGGCCCTCCCGCATCACGTCCGCGGGCGGGACCAGGACCTTGCCGCCGGCCTTCTCGGCGGCCTGGGCGGTGGCGTCCACGTTCGCGGTGCGGAAGTACGTCGTCCAGGAGGACCGGTCGCCCGGGTCGAGCGGGCCGACCGCGCCGACGGTCTTGCCGTTCAGCTGCAGGAAGCCGTAGCCCATCGCCTCCGGGATCTCCTGGAAGGTCCAGCCGAAGACCTTGCCGTAGAACGCCGCGGTGGCGGGGATGTCCGGGCTGCCCAGGTCGATCCAGCAGGGCGAGCCGAGGGGGAAGTCGGTGGTGATCATGAGGTGGTGCCCCTTTGACGGGAGGTGGTGCCCCTTGACGGAGAGTGACCGGGACGGTTCCGTCGGGCGCGCACACGCCCCTGCCCGGCCCTCTGCGAGTCTGCACCCGGGTGCGGACATCCGCAGCCGGGGCGCGCCGGGGTGCGGCCGGGCGGTGCGTGACCGAGGGTGACCGGGTGGGCGGGGGTGCGGTGGCTGCCTAGGTCCAAGGACCGATGGCCCCGGGCGCCGCCCCGGGATGGAATGGGCGGATGGATCATGAGAAGGCGCACGAAGGGCTGACCCCGGCGGTACGGGCGGCGTACCTGGAGCGGATCGGGGTGGCGGACCCCGGGGCGCCCACCGAGGCGAACCTGGCGCGGCTGCAGTGGGCCCACCTGCGGGCGGTGCCGTTCGAGAACCTGAGCATCCACCTCGGGGAGCCGGTCGTGCTGGACCCGGCGGCCCTGGTGGCGAAGGTGGTGGACCGCCGGCGGGGCGGCTTCTGCTACGAACTCAACGGCGCCTTCGCGGAGTTGCTGCGCTCGCTGGGGTACCGGGTGAGCCTGCTGGCGGCCCGGGTCTTCGACCGGGAGCGGCTCGGCCCGCCCTTCGACCACCTCGCCCTGCGGGTCGACCTGGCGGAACCCTGGCTGGTCGACGTGGGCTTCGGACGGTTCAGCCACCAGCCGCTGCGGCTGGACGAGCGCGGCGAACAGGCCGATCCGCAGGGCGTGTTCACGATCGTCCCGGGCGGCCCGTACTGGGAGCTGGACGTGCTGATGGACGGCGCGCCGCAGTACCGGCTCGACCCGCGCCCGTACCCGCTGGCCGACTTCGGCCCGACCTGCTGGTGGCAGAGCACCTCGCCGCAGTCCCCCTTCGCCAAGGGGGCCACCTGCACCCTGCCCACCGGGGACGGCGGCCGGATCACCCTCAGCGGCCACCGGCTCATCCGCACCGCGCCCGACGGGACCCGCGACGAGCGGCGGCTCACCGACGCGGAGGCGCTGGCGGCGTACCGGGAGCACTTCGGGATCGTGCTCGACCGGCTGCCGGCCCAGCCGACCGTGCCCGCGCAGGCCGGGGAGGCCGTTGCGGTGGTCTGACGGCGCTCTGACGGCGCTCCGACGGCGGGTAGGGTAGCCGGGCGCGCGGCCGTCCGGGGCCGGAACGGCGCAATCGTCCGGGCGGTGCCGCCGCTGTCCTACGCTCTTCCCGAGCGGCTCCGGCCGCACACCAACTCGACTATCCGGCAAGGTGGTTCACCGGTGATGGAGCAGTGCGCCGACGACGGCGAGGTCACCTACCAGCAGGTGACGGTGGTCTCCCTCGCGGCCTGCGCCCCGGTCGGCCCGGCGCGGACCGCGGTCCGGGTCGTCCGCGAGGGCATGACGGTCAAACGGGTCGCGGGCTACTGGGTGCGCTGGGACGAGCGCCGGGCGGGCGAGGAGCTCCGCCACCACGCGCGCTGGGTCCCCGAGGAGGAGTACGTCCGGCCCGGCACCGGCAGCCTGGACGGCACGCTCGCCGTCACGGTGGCCGCCTACTGGTCGGACCCGGACGGCGTCTTCCACGGCCGCCCCGGCACCGAGACCACGGTGACCTTCCGCCCCGGCGGGACGACGCACGAACTGGTGCTGGAGCAGCCCGCCCCGCACCGCCCGTCCGCCCTGTCGGTGCAGCTCACGGACGCCCGCTGGCTGGGCGACGGCGACGGCGGGCCGATCCACTACGGCTTCGCGGGCGCCACCGAGGCGGAGCCGGGCGGCGAGGGCGAGTGGCTGGTCCGTCACCCGGAATACGGGGCCGGCCCGGCCGACCGGCGCTGACGCCCGTCCCCTCGGGCCCCGGGGGCGGGCGGTGCCGCCGATGGAAGGCCGGGAGCCGTCCGCCCGGGCGAATCCGGGCGATCGGGCATCGGTGCGGGAGCGGGTCGCGGGAAGGTCGTTGAGCGCCTCTCGCACCCCACCGGAAGGAACCGGGACCCGTCCATGCGCATCCGCTCTCCGAAACGTGCCCACCTCGCCGCCGCGGCCACGGCGGCCTTGGCCCTCACCCTGGCCGTCCCGCCGGGCGCCGCCCAGGCCGTCGCCCCGTCGTCGATCCCCGCCGGCAATCCGCAGCACTTCATCAATTTCGACTTCGGCCTGCCGGGGAACTTCACCGAGTACGTCTACTCGATCAAGGTCGAGACCGCGGCCGCCACCGACGACATCTACTACGCGCACTACCTGTTCGGGAAGGAGGGCGGCACGGGCTACTACTCCGGGCTGCAACCCCACCCGAACGGCCTGGCGGGCGTGCGGTTCTCCTTCTTCGGCAAGGGCGCGACGCCCCTGGACCCCAGCTGCGCGTCCGGCGCGGACGGCGGGAACGGGGTGACCTGCGGGATCGACGACCTGGCGTACCAGGTCGGCCGCAAGTACACCATCGCGACCCGGAAGACGGTCGACCCCGAGGGAGTGTCGTACACCGGGACGATCAAGGACGACGCGACCGGAACGGTCCGGACGATCGGGGCGTGGCGCGTCCCGGCGGGCTACCCGGGATTCCAGGACACCGCGAACGCGTTCATCGAGAAGTTCTCCGGCATCAAGACCTGCGCGGACATCCCGGCGGTGAAGGTCTCGTACAGCGGCGTCCGGGCCGACGGGAAGCCGGTGGCGTTCAAGCCGATCTCGCACAAGGCCACCGACCAGCCGGGCAGCGGGATCTACACCTGTGGCGACGTGTCGGACTACACCGTCTCCGCGGCGAGCACCCCGGGCGGCTACTCCGTCGTCTCGTCGGGCGCGACCGGGTAGCCCCGCGGGCCCGTCTCCGGCCCCTCCTCGTCCCGAGCCCGAGGAGGGGCCGTCGCCGTGCCTACCGGGCGGGCAGCGGCAGGGCGTGCCGCAGGGCCTCGACGGCGTCCGCGGCGCCGTCGACCGTCAGCGCGGTACGGGCCCCGCGGCCGTACGCGAACAGGACCAGCTCGCCCGGCTCGCCGGTGATCCGCACCGTCGGGGCGCCGGCCGGGCCGACCGTCAGCGACTGCCCGTCCGGGCGGGTCAGCACCAGCCGCACCGGGGAGCGGCGGCCCGCCTCGAAGCGGGCGATCATCGGCAGCCGCCGCCACAGCGCCTCGGCCCGCCCGGGCGGCACCGGCTGCGCCGTCCACTCCTCGCCCGCCCGCGCGACGTCCTCCGCGTGCACGAAGTACTCCACGGTGTTCGCGACCTCGTCCGCCCCGGGCAGCGCGAACAGCGACAGCACCGGCGGCCCGGCCCGGAACAGCCGCACCAACTCCTCGTACGGGCGCTGCGCGTAGCCGTCCTGCACCCGCTTCGTCCACCCGGCCAGCGCCCCGACCCGGATCCCGGGCGCCGCGTCGGCGCGCCGCTCCCGCACCACCAGGTGCGCGGCCAGATCCCGGGTCGTCCACCCGGCACACAGGGTCGGCGCCTCCGGTCCCGCATCGACGAGCAGCTGGGCGAGACGGTGCCGTTCGGCGAGCGCATGGTTCGACATGCCACCAGCCTAGGGCCCGGGGCGGGGGCTCAGGGGCGGAGCGGGGTGGGGAGCTTGGGGGAGCCCTGCTTGTTGCCGGCGGTGAGGGTGCAGGTGTAGTCGCGCCAGCCGTCCTTGTAGTTGGCCAGGGCGGGGCCGAACTCGCGGGGGTAGTAGGACTTGCCGTCGGTCTGGTGGGCCTTGGCGGTGGTCTCGGCGTCCTTGCAGCCGTCGCGCATGGCGACGGCGATGGGGAGTTCGCTGCTGAGGTTGTCCGGGAGCCTGAGGTTGGCGACGACCTCGCCGTCGTGGTCGCCCGTGCAGGGGCGCTGTTCGGCCTTGGTGATGACGGGGCTCAGCTGGGGGTGGTCGAAGCAGGTGCCCACCGGGAAGTAGGCGTACGGGGGTGGGGACTTGGTGGGGGTGGGCGTGGGGGTCGGCGGGGGCGGGGCGGCGGCGGGCTTGGCGGCGTCCTCCGGCCAGAGCACCACGGTGGCCACCACCGCGAGCAGCACGGCCAGGACGGCGGCGACGGTGATCACCAGGCCCCGGGACGGACGGGAGGCGGCGGCTTCGGGCGGCTGCTGCTCGGAGGTCATGGCCATGAGGATGGCCCAGGGCGGCCCCGCGCGGCAGGCGGTTGACGGAAGTGACCCCGAACGGACCCTCCGGCCGGGCTGACACAATGGCCCCATGTCCACCACACCCGCCGCCCCCGGCACCACCTCGCTCGACCCGGCGATCGCCGCCCGCCTCAAGCGCACCGAGGACGGCCTGGTCCCGGCCGTCGCGCAGCAGTACGACACCGGTGAGGTGCTGATGCTGGGCTGGATGGACGACGAGGCGCTGCACCGCACGCTCACCACCGGCCGCTGCACCTACTGGAGCCGCAGCCGCAACGAGTACTGGGTGAAGGGCGACACCTCCGGCCACGTCCAGGCGGTCAAGTCGGTGGCGCTCGACTGCGACGGCGACACCCTGCTGGTGAAGGTCGACCAGAGCGGCGCCGCCTGCCACACCGGCGACCGGACCTGCTTCGACGCAGACGTGCTGTTCCAGACCTCCTGACACCCCGCCCACAACTCCAGAAGGTGCCGCCCCGCATGGACCTCGAAGCCTTCCGCAAGCTCGCCGTCGACACCCGGGTCATCCCCGTCACCCGCAGGCTCCTCGCGGACGGCCTCACCCCGATCGGCCTGTACCGCAGCCTCGCCGAGGAGCGGCCCGGCACCTTCCTGCTGGAGTCCGCCGAGCAGGGCAGCTGGTCGCGCTACTCCTTCGTGGGCGTGCGCAGCGCCGCCGTGCTGACCGCCGGCCCGGACGGCGACGCCCGCTGGCTGGGCACGCCGCCGGTCGGCATCCCGACCGGCGGCGACCCGCTGGAGGTGCTGCGCGCCGCCCTGGAGGCGCTGCACACCCCGCGGCACGCCGACGACGGCCTGCCGCCGCTGACCGGCGGCCTGGTCGGCTACCTCGGGTACGACGTCGTCCGGCGGCTGGAGAAGCTGCCCGACCTCAACCCGGACGACCTCGGCCTGCCCGAGCTGACCATGCTGCTGGCCACCGACCTCGCGGTGCTCGACCACTCCGACGGCACGGTGCTGCTGATCGCCAACGCCGTCAACCACAACGACCTGGCCAGCGGCGTGGACGAGGCCTACGCGGACGCGGTGGCCCGGCTGGACGTGATGGAGGCCGACCTGCTGAAGCCGGTCGACCCGGGCCTGGCGACCTTCACCCCGGCCGGCCCCGGCGAGGTGCACTCGCCGTTCGGCGGGGCGCCGTACCGGGCCGCGGTGGAGGAGGTCAAGGAGCGGATCCGGGCCGGCGAGGCCTTCCAGGTGGTGCCCTCGCAGCGCTTCGAGGCGCCCTGCCCGGCCTCCGCGCTGGACGTCTACCGCGTCCTGCGCACCACCAACCCCAGCCCGTACATGTACCTGTTCCGCTTCCCCGGCCCGGACGGCGGCGCCGAGGGCGGCTTCGACGTGGTCGGCTCCAGCCCGGAGGCGCTGGTCAAGGTCACCGACGGCGAGGCGATGCTGCACCCGATCGCGGGCACCCGGCACCGCGGCGCCACCCCGCACGAGGACGCGGCGCTGGCCGCCGAGCTGCTCGCCGACCCCAAGGAGCGGGCCGAGCACCTGATGCTGGTCGACCTCGGCCGCAACGACCTGGGGCGGGTCTGCGAGCCGGGCAGCGTCGAGGTGGTCGACTTCATGCAGATCGAGCGCTACAGCCACGTGATGCACATCGTCTCGACGGTGACCGGCCGGGTCGCCCCCGGACGGAGCGCCTTCGACGTGCTGACCGCCTGCTTCCCGGCCGGGACGCTCTCCGGCGCGCCCAAGCCCCGGGCGATGCGGATCATCGAGGAGCTGGAGCCCACCCGGCGCGGCCTGTACGGCGGTTGCGTCGGCTACCTGGACTTCGCCGGGGCGTCCGACACCGCGATCGCGATCCGCACCGCGGTGCTGCGCGACGGCACCGCGTACGTGCAGGCGGGCGCCGGCGTGGTCGCCGACTCCGACCCGCACGGCGAGGACACCGAGTGCCGCAACAAGGCGGCCGCCGTGCTGCGGGCCGTCGCCACCGCCAATACGCTGCGGAGGCCGGAACTGTCCTGAGGCGTGAGGAGGCGGCCGGGATGCCCGAGGTGCCGTACGACGAGCTGCGCTGGGAGGTCGTGCTCGCCGCCGCCGTCCAGCTCAGGGACGAACTCGGGGGCCGGGGGCGGGTGTTGTCCCGCGTCCTGGTCGACTTCCCGGCCGCGCACGGGCCGCTCGCCCCGGACCTGGTGGTGGTCGCCGCGGACGCCGTCCGGGACGCCCGGGGCCGGTGCGGCGCCGCGGACGTGGAGGCGGTGCTGGAGGTGTCGCACCCGGGCCGCGACCACGCCTGGGCGCGGGCCTGCGCGGAGAGCGGCGTGCCGCTGTACGTGGTGGTCGACCCGGCGGCCGCCGGCTGCACCGTGCACACCGCGCCGTCCCCGGGCGGGTCGTACCGGGAGGCCGAGCGGGTGCCCTTCGGCAACGACCTGTTCCTGCCGCTGGGCGGGCGCACGGTGGTGCTGCGGACGGACGGGTTCCCCACCCCGGGTACGGCGTAGCGGGTGAGCCGGGGGATAGTGGACGGGTGACCGCTGCAGACGAGACCCCCGTCCCCGCCGCTCCCGCCCCGGCCCCGTCCAGGGCGGGCCGCCGCACCCTCGGCGTGATGCTGCTGCTGACCGTGCTGAGCGCCGTGCTGGTGCTCACGGCGGTGGGACGGGTCTGGGCCGAGGGCCGGGCGGGCACCCTGGACGTGTCCGTGACCGGCGGCAAGATCTCCGAACTGCCCGGCGGGCTGGCCCTGGTGGGCCTGGCCGCGGCCGTCGCGGTGTTCGCGGTGCGCGGCGTCGGCCGGCTCGCGGTCGGCGCGCTGACCCTGCTGGCCGGGCTGGGCGCGGCCGCCGCCGCGGTGGCCGGGTCCTCGGACACCGCCGCCCTGGACTCCGCCGCCTCCGGGAAGCTGGCACTGGCCGGCACCAGCGCCACCGAGGTCTCGCACAGCGCCTGGCCGTGGGTCGCCGTGGTCGGCGGACTGCTGCTGGCCGTGGCCGGGCTGATCACCCTGCGGTACGGCCGCGGCTGGCCGGCCATGGGCAGCCGCTACGAGGCGCCCACCCGCAAGGCCCCGGTGAAGGCCGACACGCCCGGCGACCTGTGGAAGGCCCTGGACCGGGGCGAGGACCCGACCGCGGTCTGAGCGGTCCGGGCCGGGCGGCGGGTGTGACGCGATAGACCCGCCACCCGCTTTGGGCCGCCCGTGTGTGGCCCGGCACAATGGGAACCGACAGACCCGCCGGCGGCCCCGCAGGCCCGGCCGGGCCCCGAGAGCCTAGGAGCACCATCGATGTCAGCAGCAGCGCACGGCCACAACCCCGCCGCCTGGACCGGCGTCGTCATCTCGTTCGTCGGCTTCGGCGTCGCGGGTGTCGCGATGATCCTGCCGTCCCCGCTGCTGGTCTGGGCCGGCCTGGCGATCGTCCTGGTCGGCGGCATCGTCGGCAAGGCCATGTCGATGGCCGGCATGGGCGCGCAGCCCAGCACCAACGTCTACAAGTCGGTCGCGGAGCAGACCGCGGCCCGCAAGGCGGCCATCGAGGCCCGTGAGGCCGTCGCCGCCGCCTGAGGCCGGACCGCCGCGGTCCCCACGACCGCGTAAATCGCACGACCGAACGGCGGGCGCGCCACGCCCGCCGTTTCGTTGCGTCCGGGCCCGGCCCGGGCACAATCGGGGCGTGAACGCCGCCCCCACCGCCTCCGCCCCGCCGACCGTGCTGCGCCGGACGGGGCCGCCGCTGGCCGCGCTGGCGGCGGTGGCGATTCCCGCCGGGTACGTCGCGGTGGTGGACCCGAACGCCCCCGGGCACTACCCCGACTGCCCCTTCCTGGCCGCCACCGGCTGGTGGTGCCCCGGTTGCGGGGGCCTGCGCTGCGTCCACGCGCTGACCCACGGGGACCTCACCGGCGCGCTGCACGACAACGCGCTGGCCGTCCTGCTGTTCGGGGTGCTGGCGGTGCTCTGGCTGCGCTGGGCCTGGGCCGCGCTGACCGGCGGGAGGCCGGTCCGGGTCTCGGTCGGGGGCCGGCGCTGGGCGCTGATCCTCCTGTTGGTGCTGGTGTTCGAAGTGGTGCGCAACCTGCCGGTGGGGGCCGGGCTGGCGCCACCGGTGGTCTGAGACCGGCCCGGCCCGGCCGGGGAGCGCGCCGGGGAATCCCGTGGTGAGCCCGGTGGAGGGCCGGTGAAGCCGCAGCTGGGGGTCGCCGCAGGGAGCGTCCCGTTCCGCGAGACGCGGGCCGGACCGATGCGCTGCGGGCACCCGGGTGCCGATACCATCGAAGAGCCGGCGGGCCCCGCCCGTCCGGCCCGCGCCGGCGACACCACGCGCCGGCGAACCAGCAGAAGTGATGGGGGCTCCTGAGTGAGTGTGCTCGACTCGATCATCGAAGGGGTCCGCGAGGACCTCGCCGAGCGGCAGGCCCGGGTCTCCCTGGACGAGCTCAAGGCGCTCGCGGCCAAGGCCCCGGAGGCCAAGGACGGCGTCGCCGCCCTCAAGGGCGACGGGGTCCGGGTGATCTGCGAGGTGAAGCGCTCCAGCCCGTCCAAGGGCGCGCTGGCCTCGATCGCCGACCCGGCGGCGCTGGCCCGCGACTACGCGGCCGGCGGTGCCGCCGCGATCAGCGTGCTGACCGAGCAGCGCCGCTTCGGCGGGTCGCTCGCCGACCTGGACGCGGTCCGCGCCGAGGTGGACACGCCGCTGCTGCGCAAGGACTTCATCGTCACCGCCTACCAGCTGTGGGAGGCCCGCGCGCACGGCGCCGACCTCGCGCTGCTGATCGTCGCGGCCCTCGACCAGCCGGCCCTGGTGTCGCTGATCGAGCGCGCCGAGTCGATCGGCCTCACCCCGCTGGTCGAGGTGCACGACGAGGACGAGATCAAGCGCGCGGTGGACGCCGGGGCCCGGATCATCGGGGTCAACGCCCGGAACCTGCGGACGCTCGAAGTCGACCGCAACACCTTCGAGAACGTCGCCCACGCCATCCCGGACGGCATCGTCAAGATCGCCGAGTCGGGGGTGCGCGGCCCGCTGGACGTCATCCACTACGCCAACCTGGGCGCCGACGCGGTGCTGGTCGGCGAGTCGCTGGTGACCGGCAAGGACCCGCGGGCGGCCGTCGCCGACCTGGTCGCGGCCGGGGCCCACCCCGCCGTCCGGCACAAGGACTGACGCGACCCCGTGAAGATCGCCTCCCGACTCGCCCCCGGCTGCCGCCCGCGCGGCTGCCGCGCGCCCGCACGCCGGGTGCTGGGCCGTCGGGTGCGGTACGTGATCGGCTGTGAGCCGGGGCAGGTACCGGGGCGGCGATGGCGCGTGACGCGCGGCTGAACCCAGCCGATCAGACGTCACTGTCATCCATCTCCGCAAGGGAAACCACCATGTCCGAGAAGGACTACCTGCCCGGTGCCCAGGTGCCGGACGCCCGCGGCTACTTCGGCGCGTACGGCGGCCGCTTCATCCCCGAGGCGCTGGTCGCCGCGGTCGAGCAGGTCGCCGAGGAGTACGAGAAGGCGAAGGCCGACCCGGCCTTCGCCGCCGAGCTGGACGGGCTGCTGAAGGACTACACCGGTCGGCCGAGCCCGCTGACCGACGTGCACCGCTTCTCCGCCGAGGCGGGCGGCGCGCGGATCCTGCTCAAGCGCGAGGACCTCAACCACACCGGCTCGCACAAGATCAACAACGTGCTGGGCCAGGCCCTGCTCACCAGGCGGATGGGCAAGACCCGGATCATCGCCGAGACCGGCGCCGGCCAGCACGGGGTGGCCACCGCGACCGCCTGCGCCCTGTTCGGCTTCGACTGCACCATCTACATGGGCGAGGTCGACACCGAGCGCCAGGCGCTCAACGTCGCCCGGATGCGGATGCTCGGCGCCGAGGTGGTGGCCGTCAAGTCCGGCTCCCGGACGCTCAAGGACGCCATCAACGAGGCCTTCCGCGACTGGGTCGCCAACGTCGACTCCACCCACTACCTGTTCGGGACGGTCGCCGGGCCGCACCCCTTCCCGATGATGGTCCGCGACTTCCACCGGATCATCGGGGTCGAGGCGCGGCAGCAGGTGCTCGACCGCACCGGGCGGCTGCCCGACGCGGTGGTCGCCTGTGTCGGCGGCGGCTCGAACGCGATGGGGATCTTCCACGAGTTCATCCCGGACGCCGGGGTCCGGCTGATCGGCTGCGAGGCGGCCGGCGAGGGCGCCGACACCCCGCGGCACGCGGCCACCCTGACCAAGGGCGACCCGGGGGTGCTGCACGGCTCCCGGACGTACGTCCTCCAGGACGAGGACGGGCAGACCATCGAGTCGCACTCGATCTCGGCCGGTCTGGACTACCCGGGCGTCGGCCCGGAGCACGCCTGGCTGAAGGACGCCGGACGGGCCGAGTACCGGCCGGTGACCGACGACGCGGCGATGCAGGCGCTGCGGCTGCTGTCGCGCACCGAGGGGATCATCCCGGCGATCGAGAGCGCCCACGCGCTGGCCGGGGCGCTGGACCTGGGCCGGGAGCTCGGGCCGGAGGCCACCATCCTGGTCTCGCTCTCCGGGCGCGGCGACAAGGACATGCACACCGCGGCCCAGTACTTCGGGCTGTACGACGAGCCGGCCGGCGGCGCGGCCGAGGGGGGTAAGTGATCATGGCTTCGAAGCTGAGCACGGTGCTGGCCGCGGCCAGGGCCGAGGACCGGGCGGCGCTGATCGGGTACCTCCCGGCCGGGTTCCCGACCGTCGACGGCGGGATCCGGGCGGTCAACGCGCTGATCGAGGGCGGCTGCGACGTCGTCGAGGTCGGGCTGCCGCACTCCGACCCGGTCCTGGACGGGGCCGTGATCCAGACCGCCGACGACATCGCGCTGCGCGGCGGGGTGCGGATCAAGGACGTGCTGCGCACCGTCCAGGAGGTCGCCACCGCGCACCCCGGGGCGGCGGTGCTGGTGATGACGTACTGGAACCCGGTCGACCGCTACGGGGTCGCCCGCTTCGCGGCGGACCTGGCCGCGGCGGGCGGGGCGGGCTGCATCCTGCCGGACCTGCCGGTGGAGGAGTCCGAGGAGTGGCGCAAGGCGGCGGAGGAGCACGGGCTGGACACCGTGTTCGTGGTCGCCCCGAGCAGCAAGGACGCGCGACTGGCGGAGGTCACGGCGGCCGGCAGCGGCTTCGTGTACGCGGCCGCGGTGATGGGCGTGACCGGGACCCGCTCCGCGGTCGGCTCGCTGGCCGAGGACCTGGTCGCCCGGACCCGGGCCACCACCGACCTGCCGGTCTGCGTCGGCCTCGGGGTCTCCGACGCCGTGCAGGCGGCGGAGGTCGCCCGGTTCGCGGACGGGGTGATCGTGGGATCGGCCTTCGTCAAGCGGATCCTGGAGGCCGGCGAGGACGAGGCGGCGGCGCTGGACGCCGTCCGCGCGCTCGCCGGTGAGCTCGCCGCGGGTGTCCGCAGGAGCTGACCCGTAGTCGAACCGACGGCCCGCCACCCTCCGGGGTGGCGGGCCGTCGTGCTGTCCGGCCCGACGCGCCGGTCGTCCACTTCGCGGCAGCCCCGAACGAGTGAACAGCGAGGGCGACACGCATCAGGCGGGATTGACCGGCGTTGAGAGGAGGGACGAGTGCACGGACCACGTGCACGGGGTGGCCGAGCGAGCGAAGGGGTGAGCCGGTGGCGGGTCTTCATCGGGCCGTGCTGCTGCGGGCGGCAGCGGCCGCGCTGGCCCTGGGGGCCGCCGTCGGCGCCCACACCGAGGTGGGGCAGGCGCTGGCCAAGCGGGGGGCCGAGCGGGCCGAGCGGGAGGCGGTGGCCTGTGCGGAGGCGGCGCGCTGGGACGCGGCCGAGCGGGCCGCCCGGGCGCCGAGGGAGGCGCGGCCGGAGCTGTTCGACCCGGGGCGGCTGCCGGGGTGCCGGTGACGGAGGGGTGTTCGACGGAATCGGACAGAACGTCACTCGTCCGGCGTAATTCCTGAATCCGGAGGAACCGCCCTTCATCCATTACGGTTCATCAGGGAGTGAACGAGTTTCCTGAGGGGGGTTCCCTGATGACCGGCCCGGCGGTGCAGCCCGGTGACCCGGCCGTGCGGCGGCCGGCGCCGGTCTGGAGCGAATGGTTGGGCACCGCCGTGCGGCTCGGCCTGGCGGTGGTCTGGGGGTGGGCCGGACTGGCCAAGATCGCCGACCCGGCGGAGGCCGCCCAGGCGGTCCGGGCCTACGAGATCCTGCCCGAGGGCCTGGTCAAGCCGATCGGCTACGGGCTGCCCTTCCTGGAGCTGGCGCTCGCCCTGCTGCTGGTGATCGGCCTCGGGGTCCGGCTGGTCGCCGGGGTCTCCGCGCTGCTGCTGCTCACCTTCATCGCCGGCATCGCCTCGGCCTGGGCGCGCGGCATCTCGATCGACTGCGGCTGCTTCGGCGGCGGCGGACACGTCGACGCCTCGCAGACCGAGTACCTGCAGGAGATCCTGCGCGACACCGGGTTCCTGCTGCTGGCCGGGTGGCTGCTCGTGCGGCCGCGCACCCGGCTCTCGGCCGACGGCTGGCTGGCCAGCTGACCCGTCCGGCCGTCCCCCACCCCCGCACCCGACGAAGGCCCCCCGACCGTGGATGTCAAGGCAATGAGCGAGAAGAACCGAGAAGGCAAGCGCACCGCCCGTGAGCGGATGCTGGACCAGCGGGCGGCCGAGGAGGCCTCCTCGCGGCGCAGGAAGAAGCTGATCGTCGGCGGGGCCGTGCTCGCGGTGATCGCCGCCGCGGTGGTCGCCGGCGTGGTGGTGCAGAACCAGCGCTCCAAGCCGGAGACCCCGACGGCCGTCCCGGCCGGGACGATCGGCGACAAGAACCTGGTGGTCCCGGTGGGCGCGAGCAACGCGCCGTCGGTGCTCACGGTGTACGAGGACCCGCGCTGCCCGGCCTGCGGCATCTTCGAGCGGGAGTTCTCCTCCACCATCGACCAGCTGGAGGACCAGGGCAAGATCTACACCAACGCCCACGTGGTGTCCTTCATCGACCGGGCACTGCCGGGCAAGGGCTCCAAGAACGGGGCGAACGCGCTGGCCTGCGCCCAGGACGCCGGGCACTTCCGGGACTTCCACGACGTGCTGTACCGCAACCAGCCGGACGAGACCAACGACGCCTTCGGCAACAAGGCGGTGCTGCTGAACCTGGCGAAGCAGGTGAACGGGCTGGACACGCCGGAGTTCCAGGCCTGCGTCAACGACAACAAGTACGGCGGCTGGGTCTCCGCGGTGCAGCAGGACTTCGACAAGTCCAGCTACAAGTCGACGCCGACGGTGCTGCTCAACGGCACGCCGATCTACCCGAAGAACGGCGACGAGGAGATCACCCCGGCCAACCTGGTGAAGTGGGTGGACGCCGCCAACCAGGGCAAGCAGCTGGGCACGCCGGGGACCAACGGGCAGAGCCCGGCGCCCACGGCGGCCGCTTCGGAGGCGAACAACCCCTCACCGGCCGCCGGCTGAACCGCCCCGCGCCGCCGCCCCCTTCCACCCGGGAGGGGGCGGCGGTGTCCGTTGTTCGGTATCTGTGACCCCGGGGGTGTCGGATGGGGGCGTCCGACCCTGTAGCGTCGGAACCGCCATGGATATCGCCTACATTCCCAGCCCGTCGCGGGGCGTCCTCTACCTCGGACCGATCCCGCTGCGCGCCTACGCCTTCTGCATCATCCTCGGTGTCGTCGTGGCCGTCTGGCTCGGCAGCAAGCGCTGGGTCGCCCGGGGCGGTGCCAAGCACACCGTCGGCGACATCGCCGTCTGGGCCGTGCCCTTCGGCCTGGTCGGCGGCCGGCTGTACCACGTGATCACCGACCACCAGCTGTACTTCGGCGAGGGGAAGAACCCCTGGAACGCCTTCAAGATCTGGGAGGGCGGCCTCGGGATCTGGGGGGCGATCGCGCTGGGCGCGGTCGGCGCCTGGATCGGCGCCCGCCGCCGGGGCGTGCCGCTGCCCGCCTACGCCGACGCCATCGCGCCGGGCATCGCGCTCGCCCAGGCGATGGGCCGCTGGGGCAACTACTTCAACCAGGAGCTGTACGGGCGGCCGACCACGCTGCCCTGGGGCCTGGAGATCCACAAGACGCTGCCCGGCGGTGAGGTGGTGACCGGCGTCTACCACCCGACCTTCCTGTACGAGTCGCTGTGGTGCGTGGGTGTGGCGCTGCTGGTGATGTGGGCGGACCGCCGCTGGAAGCTGGGCCACGGCCGGGCCTTCGCGGTGTACGTGGCCGCGTACACGGTGGGCCGGTTCTGGATCGAGTACCTGCGGATCGACGAGGCCCACCACTACCTGGGCCTGCGGCTGAACGACTGGACGTCGATCGTGGTGTTCCTCGCCGCGGTGGCGTACTTCGTGATCGTCGGGAAGCGCAAGCCGGGCCGCGAGGATCCGGCGAGCATCGACCCGGCGGCGCACGAGGGTGCCGAGGGCGTCCCGGGCGCCGAGGAGAAGCCGGCGGGCGGGAAGGCGGCCGAGAAGACGACCGAGAAGGCGGGCGCGAAGGCGGCCGAGAAGGCGCGCGAGACGGTGGACGGGGACAAGCCGTCTCAGCTGCTGGACGTCGAGGCGGAGGAGAAGGCGGCCGGGAAGCCCGCCGCCACCGCCGCCGGCGGCGCCGAGAAGACCGGCAAGGACGCCGCGAACCCGATCTGAGCAGGCACTTCCACTGACTGAGGCTGCCCTTCGCGAGAGCTGCGAAGGGCAGCCTCAGCATCGTTCGGGAAGCCTTACTTTGCTGGAAATGCCCAGGTCAGAAGGGCTACGGTCAGGGCGACGAAGAAAGACGGAGGGGAAGAACCGTGACTGCCAGCACCCTGGAAGCCGAGCCCGCCCAGCACCCGCGGATACCCGCCGCCGACCACCACCGGGACGTCAACGGCGGCTGGCTGCGGCCCGCGGTGTTCGGCGCGGTGGACGGCCTGGTGTCCAACTTCGCGCTGATGACCGGTGTGGTCGGCGGCGCGGCGTCCCACGGCACGGTGATCCTCACCGGGCTGGCGGGTCTGGCGGCCGGCGCCTGCTCGATGGCGGCGGGGGAGTACACCTCGGTGGCCTCGCAGCGGGAGCTGGTGCAGGCCGAGATCGAGGCCGAGCGGCTGGAGCTGAGCCGCAACCCGCACGGCGAGCTGGCCGAGCTGGCGCAGCTGTACGTCTCGCGCGGGGTGGAGCCGGAGCTGGCCCACGAGGTGGCCCGGCAGCTGTCCCGGGACCCGGAGCTGGCGCTGGAGATCCACGCCCGGGAGGAGCTGGGCGTCGACCCCCACGACCTGCCCTCGCCGCTGGTCGCGGCGGCCTCCTCGTTCCTGTGCTTCGCGCTCGGTGCGCTGCTGCCGCTGCTGCCGTACCTGCTGGGGGCGACCACGCTGCTGCCCGCGATGCTGCTGGCGGGCCTCGGCCTGTTCGGCTGCGGCGCGGTGGTGGCCCGGGTGACGGCGCGCAGCTGGTGGTTCAGCGGGGTGCGGCAGCTGGTGCTGGGCGGCGCGGCGGCCGGAGTGACGTACCTGCTCGGCTGGCTGATCGGCGGGCACGTCGGTTGACCGTCGTCGACCGTATGACGGTCGACCGCACTGCATGACTATGCCGGGCAACGCGTGACGTTCCGCACATGGACGTCGCGGGTTGCCCGGCATCGTCTCATCATCCGGGCCTCTGGACCGCTGATTCGCATCCGTCGACCCCGGTCCCGGGATGGATTCCCAGGCGTCCATGATCAGGGTGTGTGGCGTTCCGGTTTCGCCCCTGTTTCAGGCGGGGGACGGTTGGGCACAATCGTCGGGACGTGCACTGTGGCACGTCCTCTCTCCCAGCCTCCTGACCTGCGTGTCCGTCCGCCATGTGGACGGGATATTCCGCTTCTCGGGATCCTGGGCATCATGGAACTTGCACCGCACCACCCGCATCAGGGCCAGCGTCGTCCCTACTTGCACCAACTTGCCGAAAGACGACGACGGGAGAGCCGATGCTGTCTGCATCCATGCACTCCGCCAACGAGCCCCAGGCCGGCGCCGCCCGCCAGCCGTACTCGCTCGTGCCGGATGCGCGACCTGCTGCTCAGGGCCTGTACGACCCGCGGAACGAGCACGATGCCTGCGGCGTCGGTTTCGTCGCCACGCTGACCGGCGTCGCCGACCACACGATCGTCGAGCAGGCGCTGAACGTCCTGCGCAACCTGGAGCACCGCGGCGCCACCGGCGCCGAGCCGGACTCCGGTGACGGCGCGGGCATCCTCACCCAGGTCCCGGACGCCTTCCTGCGCGGACAGGTCGACTTCGAGCTCCCGGCGGCCGGCCGCTACGCGGTGGGCATCGCCTTCCTGCCCGACGAGGACGCCGCCGCCGCGGCCGCCGTCGAGCGGATCGAGACGATCGCCGCCGAGGAGGGCCTGACCGTCCTCGGCTGGCGCGACGTCCCGGTCACCCCGGACCTGCTGGGCGCCACCGCCCGCAGCGTGATGCCGCGCTTCCGCCAGCTCTTCCTGGCGGACGGGGCGAAGGCCGGGATCGAACTGGACCGGATCGGCTTCGTCGTCCGCAAGCGGGCCGAGCGCGAGGTCGGGGTCTACTTCCCGTCGCTGTCCGCCCGCACCATCGTCTACAAGGGCATGCTGACCACCGGCCAGCTGGAGCCCTTCTTCCCCGACCTGTCGGACCGCAGCTACGCGTCCGCGATCGGCCTGGTGCACTCGCGGTTCTCCACCAACACCTTCCCGAGCTGGCCGCTCGCCCACCCGTACCGCTTCGTCGCCCACAACGGCGAGATCAACACGGTCAAGGGCAACCGCAACTGGATGCGGGCCCGGGAGTCCCAGCTCGCGACGGACCTGATTCCGGGCGACCTGTCGCGGATCTTCCCGATCTGCACGCCGGACCACTCCGACTCGGCGTCGTTCGACGAGGTCCTGGAGCTGCTCCACCTCGGCGGGCGCTCGCTGCCGCACTCGGTGCTGATGATGATCCCGGAGGCCTGGGAGAACCACGCCACCATGGACCCGGCCCGCCGGGCGTTCTACCAGTACCACTCCAACCTGATGGAGCCCTGGGACGGCCCGGCCTGCGTCACCTTCACCGACGGCACCCAGATCGGCGCCGTGCTCGACCGCAACGGCCTGCGCCCGGCCCGCTACTGGGTCACCGAGGACGGCCTGGTCGTGCTCTCCTCCGAGGTCGGCGTGCTCGACATCGAGCAGGAGAAGGTCGTCCGCAAGGGCCGGCTGCAGCCCGGTCGGATGTTCCTGGTCGACACCGTCGAGGGCCGGATCGTCGCGGACGAGGAGATCAAGTCCGCCCTGGCCGCCGAGCACCCGTACGGGGAGTGGGTCGGCGCCGGGCAGATCCAGCTCGCCAAGCTGCCCGAGCGCGAGCACATCGCCCACACCCACGCCTCCGTCACCCGCCGCCAGCAGACCTTCGGCTACACCGAGGAGGAGCTGCGGGTCATCCTCGCGCCGATGGCCAAGACCGGCGCCGAGGCGCTCGGCTCGATGGGCACCGACTCGCCGATCGCGGCGCTGAGCGAGAAGCCGCGGCTGCTGTTCGACTACTTCGTGCAGCTCTTCGCGCAGGTCACCAACCCGCCGCTGGACGCCATCCGCGAGGAGCTCGTCACCTCGCTGCTGTCCAACCTCGGCCCCGAGGGCAACCTGCTGGCCGCCGAGTCCGCCTCCTGCCGCTCGGTCGGGATCACCTTCCCGGTGATCGACAACGACGAGCTGGCCAAGCTGGTCCACGTCAACGCCGACGGCGACCAGCCCGGGCTGAAGGCCGTCACGCTGTCCGGCCTCTACAAGGTCGCCGCCGGCGGCGAGGGACTGGCCGCGCGGCTGGCGGCGGTCGCCGCCGAGGCCGACGCGGCGATCGCCGACGGCGCCCGGATCATCGTGCTGTCCGACCGGCACTCCGACGCCGAGCACGCGCCGATCCCCTCGCTGCTGCTCACCTCGGCCATCCACCACCACCTGATCCGCACCAAGCAGCGCACCCAGGTGTCGCTGCTGGTCGAG
The DNA here is from genome assembly GCF_040303245.1 of Kitasatospora sp. NPDC096077. Lineage (NCBI taxonomy): Bacteria > Bacillati > Actinomycetota > Actinomycetes > Kitasatosporales > Streptomycetaceae > Kitasatospora > Kitasatospora sp. NPDC096077. The sequence continues at coordinate 26,590 of NZ_JBEOSV010000051.1, forward strand.
GCCGGCGACGTGCGCGAGGTGCACCACGTCGCGCTGCTGATCGGCTACGGCGCCGGCGCCGTCAACCCGTACCTGGCGATGGAGTCGGTCGAGGACCTGGTCGCCCAAGGGGTGTTCATCCAGGGCGTCGAGGCCGAGAAGGCGATCAAGAACCTGATCAAGGCGCTCGGCAAGGGCGTGCTCAAGGTGATGTCCAAGATGGGCATCTCGACCGTCGCCTCCTACCGCGGCGCCCAGGTCTTCGAGGCGATCGGGCTCTCCCAGGACCTGGTCGACGCCTACTTCGCCGGGACCACCACCAAGCTCGGCGGGATCGGGCTGGCGGAGGTCGCCAAGGAGACCGCCGCCCGGCACGCCAAGGCCTACCCGGCCTCCGGCATCCCGGCCGCGCACCGCGCGCTGGAGATCGGCGGCGAGTACCAGTGGCGCCGCGAGGGCGAGCCGCACCTGTTCGACCCGGACACCGTCTTCCGGCTGCAGCACTCCACCCGCAACCGCCGGTACGACATCTTCAAGCAGTACACCGACCGGGTGAACGAGCAGTCCGAGCGGCTGATGACGTTGCGCGGCCTGTTCCAGCTGGACGGGCTCGACCGGGAGCCGATCCCGGTCGAGGAGGTCGAGCCGGTCTCCGAGATCGTCAAGCGCTTCTCGACGGGCGCCATGTCCTACGGCTCCATCTCGATGGAGGCGCACGAGACCCTGGCCATCGCGATGAACCGCCTCGGCGGCAAGTCCAACACCGGTGAGGGCGGCGAGGACCCGGAGCGGCTGTACGACCCCGAGCGGCGCTCGGCGATCAAGCAGGTCGCCTCCGGCCGGTTCGGCGTCACCTCCGAGTACCTGGTCAACGCCGACGACATCCAGATCAAGATGGCCCAGGGAGCCAAGCCCGGCGAGGGCGGCCAACTGCCCGGCCACAAGGTGTACCCGTGGGTCGCCCGGACCCGGCACTCCACCCCGGGCGTCGGCCTGATCTCGCCGCCGCCGCACCACGACATCTACTCGATCGAGGACCTCGCCCAGCTCATCCACGACCTCAAGAACGCCAACCCGGCCGCCCGCATCCACGTGAAGCTGGTCTCCGAGGTGGGCGTGGGGACGGTCGCCGCGGGCGTCTCCAAGGCGCACGCCGACGTGGTGCTGGTGTCGGGGCACGACGGCGGCACCGGCGCCTCGCCGCTCACCTCGCTCAAGCACGCCGGCGGACCCTGGGAGCTGGGGCTCGCCGAGACCCAGCAGACCCTGCTGCTCAACGGGCTGCGCGACCGCATCGTGGTGCAGACCGACGGCCAGCTGAAGACCGGCCGCGACGTGGTGATCGCCGCGCTGCTCGGCGCCGAGGAGTTCGGCTTCGCGACGGCCCCGCTGGTGGTCTCCGGCTGCATCATGATGCGGGTCTGCCACCTGGACACCTGCCCGGTCGGCGTCGCCACCCAGAACCCGGTGCTGCGCGAGCGCTTCTCCGGCAAGCCCGAATTCGTGGTCAACTTCTTCGAGTTCATCGCCGAGGAGGTCCGGGAGATCCTGGCCTCGCTGGGCTTCCGCTCGATCGAGGAGGCCGTCGGCCGCGCCGAGCACATCGACGCCCGGGCCGCGATCGACCACTGGAAGGCCGTCGGGCTCGACCTGGCCCCGCTGTTCCACGTGCCCGAACTGCCCGAGGGCGCCGCCCGGCACCGCACCACCGAGCAGGACCACGCGCTGGACAAGGCCCTGGACAACCAGCTGATCGCGCTGGCCGAGGACGCCCTGGAGCGCGGCGAGTCGGTGCGCATCCAGCTGCCGATCCGCAACGTCAACCGCACCGTCGGCACCATGCTCGGCCACCGGGTGACCAAGCGGTACCGCGGCGAGGGCCTGCCCGAGGGCACCATCGACGTCACCTTCACCGGCTCGGCCGGCCAGTCCTTCGGCGCCTTCGTGCCCAAGGGCGTCACCCTGCGGCTGGAGGGCGACGCCAACGACTACGTCGGCAAGGGGCTCTCCGGCGGCGTGCTCGTGGTCCGCCCGGCCCGTGAGGCGGCGGCGATCGGCAACGACGCCCAGAACCACGTGATCGCCGGCAACACCATCGGCTACGGCGCCACCGCGGGCCGGATCCACCTGCGCGGCAAGGCCGGTGAGCGCTTCGCCGTCCGCAACTCCGGCGCCACCCTGGTCGTCGAGGGCGTCGGCGACCACGCCCTGGAGTACATGACCGGCGGCCGGGTCGTCGTCCTCGGCGAGACCGGACGCAACCTCGCGGCCGGCATGTCCGGCGGCATCGGGTACGTCCTGGACCTGCGCCCCGCCAACGTCAACGACGGCATGGTGGGCATCGAGGCCCCCAGCGCCGCCGACCGCGACTGGCTGCGCGAGACCGTGCAGCAGCACTACGAGGAGACCGGCTCCACCGTCGCCGCCGAACTCCTCGCCGACTGGGGCAGCGGGGTCTCCCGCTTCTCCAAGATCATGCCGACCGACTACAAGGCAGTGCTCGCCGCCAAGGACGCCGCTGAGCGCGATGGCCTCTCCGAGGCCGAGACCACTCGCAAGATGATGGAGGCGGCTAATGGCTGACCCCAAGGGCTTCCTGACCACGCCCAAGCAGCTGGCGGAGCGCCGACCGGTCGACGTCCGGATCAAGGACTGGAACGAGGTCTACGTCGAGCGCAGCCTGCTGCCGATCATCACCCAGCAGGCCGGCCGCTGCATGGACTGCGGCATCCCGTTCTGCCACAACGGCTGCCCGCTCGGGAACCTCATCCCCGAGTGGAACGACCTCGCCTACCGCGAGGACTTCACCGGCGCCATCGAGCGGCTGCACGCCACCAACAACTTCCCGGAGTTCACCGGGCGGCTGTGCCCCGCTCCCTGCGAGTCGGCCTGCGTGCTCGGCATCAACCAGGACGCGGTGACCATCAAGAACGTCGAGGTCACCATCATCGACAAGGCCTGGGACCGCGGCGGGGTCACCCCGCAGGTCCCGGAGCGGCTCTCCGGCAAGACCGTCGCCGTGATCGGCTCCGGCCCGGCCGGCCTGGCCGCCGCCCAGCAGCTCACCCGGGCCGGGCACACCGTGGTGGTGTACGAGCGCGCCGACCGGATCGGCGGACTGCTGCGCTACGGCATCCCCGAGTTCAAGATGGAGAAGCGCCACATCAACCGCCGGATCGAGCAGATGCGGGCGGAGGGCACCCGGTTCCGCACCGGCGTGCACGTCGGCGAGGACCTCACCGGCCAGGACCTGCGGTCGCGCTTCGACGCCGTCGTCGTCGCGGCCGGCGCCACCACCGCCCGCGACCTGCCGGTGCCCGGGCGCGAGCTCAAGGGCGTCCACCAGGCCATGGAGTACCTGCCGCTGGCCAACAAGGTGCAGGAGGGCGACCTGGTCGACTCCCCGATCAGCGCCCGGGGCAAGCACGTGGTGGTGATCGGCGGCGGCGACACCGGCGCGGACTGCGTCGGCACCGCCCACCGCCAGGGCGCCCTGTCCGTCACCCAGCTGGAGATCATGCCGCGACCCGGCGAGGAGCGGCCCGGCAACCAGCCCTGGCCCACCATGCCGATGACCTACAAGGTCACCTCCGCGCACGAGGAGGGCGGCGAGCGGATCTACTCCGTGAACACCACCCACTTCACCGGCGACGAGGACGGCAACGTCCAGGAACTCCACCTGGTCGAGGTCGAGTTCAAGGACGGCCGGTTCGAGCCCGTCCCCGGCACCGAGCGGACCCTGCCGGCCCAGCTGGTCACCCTGGCCATGGGCTTCACCGGGACGGACGTGCGGAACGGGCTGGTCGAGCAGCTGGGAGTGGACCTCGACGCGCGCGGTAACATTGGCCGCGACGGCCGGTTCGCCACCAATGTCGATGGCGTGTACGTCTGCGGAGACGCCGGCCGAGGCCAGTCGCTGATCGTCTGGGCCATCGCGGAAGGCCGTTCGGCCGCCGCCGCGGTGGACAAGTACCTGGGCGGCAAGACCCCGCTTCCCGCCCCGATCCGGCCCACGGACCGCCCACTGGTGGTCTGACGGCCCCGGACGGTCCCCGACCGGCCCACCCCGAACCCCCGGCGCCGCATCGCCGGGAGCTCAACCCGCTGCCCCCGCCAGCGTCGCCGGGCCAACGCGGTCTCCTGGCGCCTGCCCTCTTCCCCGACCAGTTGGAGGGCGGGCGCCGTCGCGTTCCCCGGGGCCTTTCGACGGCGGTGTCGGGTGGCCCCGACGGGGTTCCCGACAGCGGTCCCGACGGGGTTCCCAGGCGGTTCTCACCCGCCGTCCCGGCCGCCTTCCGCGTCCCCGTCACGGGCGCTCTCACCAGGCTCTTACCGGCGCCCCCGGCTGCGGTTCCGTCCGTGCACCGGGAGCCCACTCCCAGCGTTCTCCCAGGCTTCGCCGGACGAACGGAATGCCCGCCGGCACGGGCTGTTGTTCGTCGGTGCCAGGTGAAAGACTGCCGCCGACGGCCGGGGGGCTGCGCGAGTGCGGAGGGTGACTTCGATGGGCACGACTCAGGCAGGCGGGGGCGCCACCGTACGGCGTCTGCTGCTCGGCAGCCAGCTGCGCAAGCTCCGCGAGGCCAGAGGCGTCAGCCGGGAGGAGGCCGGGTACTCGATCCGCGCCTCCGAGTCCAAGATCAGCCGGATGGAACTCGGCCGGGTCGGCTTCAAGGAGCGCGACGTCGCCGACCTGCTGACCCTGTACGGCGTGGACGCCGAGTACGAACGGGCCAATGTGCTCGGGCTGGTCCGGGAGGCCAACGCCACCTCCTGGTGGCACGACTACGGCGACGTGCTGCCGCCCTGGTTCCAGAACTACCTCGGACTGGAGGAGGCCGCCGCCGAGATCCGCAGCTACGAGGTCCAGTTCGTCCACGGGCTGCTGCAGACCGCCGACTACGCCCGCGCGGTGATCGCCGCCGGCGGCCACTGCGAGCAGGAGGAGGAGATCGAGCGCCGGGTCGAGGTGCGGCGCAAGCGCCAGGACCTGCTCACCGCCGACCACCCGCCCCACCTGCTCGCCGTCCTCGACGAGGCCGCGCTGCGCCGCCCCTGGGGCGGGCCCGGACTGATGCGCGGCCAGCTGGACACGCTGCTCGAACTCTCCGAACTGCCCAATGTGCGGCTGCAGGTGCGGCCGCTGGGCGGCGCCGCGCTGAGCGCCGAGAGCGGCGCGTTCAGCGTGCTGGCCTTCTCCGAGGCCGAACTCGCCGACGTGGTCTACCTGGAGCAGTTCACCACCGCGCTGTACGTGGACAAGCCGGCCGAGGTCGCCTCGTACCGGCAGGCGATGGACGGGCTGGCCGCCGAGAGCCTCGGCCCGGACGAGACCCGAGGTCTTCTGCACTCCGTACGCCAAGAGCTTTGACACATCAGTACGATGAGGTCCCATCAGGTCGGGCACGAGAGGGATCAGATGTCGTACTTCTCCGAGTTGGCGCTGCAGTACATCGACGGCGAATGGTGCGGCGGCGGCGGCTCCTGGGACATCGTCGACGTCGACCCCTACACCGGTGACAAACTGGCCACCATCACGGTGGCCACCGTCGCGGAGGTCGACCGGGCCTACCGCGCCGCCGAGCGCGCCCAGCGCTCCTGGGCCGTGACCAACCCGTACCGGCGCCGACTGGTCTTCGAGCGCGCGCTGCGGCTGGTCGAGGAGCGCGAGGGCGAGATCGTCGAGGCGATCATGGTCGAGCTGGGCGGCACCGCGCTCAAGGCGGGCTTCGAACTGGGCCTGGTCAAAGACATGTTGCGGGAGTGCCTGCACCTGTCGGTCGCCTCCGAGGGGCGGCTGCTGCCCTCCACCGCGCCGGGCAAGGAGAACCGCCTGTACCGGGTGCCGGTCGGCGTGGTCGGCGTGATCAGCCCGTTCAACTTCCCGCTGTTCCTCGCCCTGAAGGCGGTCGCCCCGGCGCTCGCGCTCGGCAACGGCGTGGTGCTCAAGCCGCACCAGGAGACCCCGATCGTCGGCGGCAGCCTGATCGCCAAGCTCTTCGAGGACGCCGGCCTGCCGCCCGGCCTGCTGAACGTGGTGATCACCGACATCGCCGAGATCGGCGACAGCTTCCTGGAGCACCCGGTGCCCAAGGTGATCTCCTTCACCGGCTCCGACCAGGTCGGCCGGCACGTCGGCACCGTCGCCGCCGCGCACTTCAAGCGGTCCGTGCTGGAGCTCGGCGGCAACAGCGCGCTGATCGTACTCGACGACGCCGACGTCGACTACGCCGTGGACGCGGCGGTGTTCAGCCGCTTCGTCCACCAGGGCCAGGTCTGCATGGCGGCCAACCGGATCCTGGTCGACCGCGCCGTGCTCGCCGAGTTCTCCGCGAAGTTCGTCGCCAAGGTCGCCTCGCTGACCGTCGGCGACCCCAGGGACCCGGCCACCCACGTCGGCCCGCTGATCAACTCCGTCCAGGCCGACGCCATCAACGCCCAGGTCGACCAGGCGATCGCCGGCGGCGCCACCGCCCTGCTGCGCGGCACCACCACGGGCAGCCTGATGGCGCCCACCGTGCTCACCGACCTGGCCGAGGACGCGCCCATCCTGCAGCGCGAACTCTTCGGCCCGGTCGCCCTGTTGGTGCCCTTCGACGGTGAGGAGGAGGCCGTCCGACTGGCCAACGCCTCGCCGTTCGGGCTCAGCGGCGCGGTGCACACCGCGGACCTGGAGCGCGGGGTGCGGGTCGCCCAGCGGATCGAGACCGGCATGATCCACGTCAACGGCGGGACCATCGCGGACGAGCCCGGGGTGCCGTTCGGCGGCGAGAAGAACTCCGGGGTCGGACGGCTCAACGGGGAGTCCACGGTGGACGCCTTCACCACGGTGAAGTGGATCTCGGTGCAGCACGGGCGGGCGCCGTTCCCGTTCTAGGCCCCGTTCAGGGCCTGCTGCGTCACGCGGCGCGGGCCTCCCGGCGGTAGCCGCCGGGAGGCCCGGCCGAACTCCCGCTTGAACGCCCCATCTCGAACGGCACGATCCGCGTCAGCTCGCCCAGATAACCTGGAGCGAACACCCCTCGGCTACCGCGATTTGTCGACTGATGACAGACTATCGGCGCCTTGGGGAGCGTTGCCGCGTCGCGCAGCAGGAAGCCGGACCTGCCGGTTGTCGGTGGGCGTGTGCATGTTGATCGCCATTGCCGAAAAGGGGGTGAACGATCACGAGGCGGGCTTACAAGTTCCTGTTGCGTCCGACAGTGCGGCAGGAGGTGGCGTTGACGGCGATGCTGGCTGATCACTGCTCGCTCTACAACGGGGCGTTGCAGGAACGCCGCGACGCCTTCCGGCACCCGTCGAGGACATCGATCAAGTACGGTGACCAGTCCGCGCAGCTCAAGGAGATCCGCGGGTTCGACCCGGAACGACAGGGGCGCTGGTCGTTCAGCTCGCAGCAGGCGACGCTGCGACGCCTGGACAAGGCGTTTCAGGCGTTCTTCCGCCGGGTCAAGTTCGGTGAGAAGCCCGGTTATCCACGGTTTCGTGGTGTGGGCTGGTTCGACACGGTGGAGTTCCCGAAGGACGGCGATGGCTGCCGATGGGACTCCACCCCGCACGAGGCCGTCACCCGCGTCCGGCTGCAAGGCGTCGGGCACATCCGGGTACACCGGCACCGGGCCGTGCGCGGTCGGATCAAGACGATCTCGGTCAAGCGCGAGGGACGGCAGTGGTACGTCGTCCTGGCCTGCGATGACGTTTCCGCCGAGCCGCTGCCCGCCACGGGCGCGGTCTGCGGTATCGACGTGGGCGTGGTCCACTACCTCACCACCCACACCGGTGAGCACCTGCCCAACCCGCGCCACGGCAAGCGCAACGCCGAAGCCCTGGCCGACGCGCAGCGCGCCCTCAAGACCTTCCCGAGGGTGCGCCGGGACAAGCGGACGACGAAGCACCGCCGGGCGGTGGCCAAGGTCGCCAAGCTGCACCGCAAGGTCGCCCGGCAGCGCCTCGACCACGCACACAAGACCGCCCTGGCCCTGGTCCGCGACTACGACCGGATAGCGCACGAGCGGTTGAATATCGCGGGCATGGTCCGCGCTCCCAGGCCCAAGCCCGACCCCGAGCGGCCGGGCGGCTTCCTGCCGAACGGCGCCGCGGCCAAGGCCGGGCTGAACAAGAGCATCCTGGACGCGGGTTGGGGGTGTTTCCTGGGTATCCTCGCGAACAAGGCTGAGAGCGCCGGTCGTGTCGTGATCCCCGTGGACGCCCGCAACAGTTCCCGCACCTGCCCCCGCACAACGTGCGGGCACGTGTCGGGAGACAACCGTCCCAACCAGGCAACCTTCCAGTGCGTCAAATGCGGGCACACCGAGAACGCTGACCGCGTGGGCGCATTGAACGTCGCTATCAGGGCCGGGCTGGTCCTTCCCGACGTGGCATAGCCACCGACAGGAGAAGCCCCCCGGATTCATCCGGGGGGAGGAGTCACGATGCTGACCAGGGTGCCGCCGGGCTTGACGGGAACACCCCCGCCCGCACCGCCACGTCCACCGGGTTCACCCCGGCGGCCTTCACCCGCACCAGCACCTCGCCGCTCAGCGGCTCCGGCCGCTCCACCTCGGCCACCCGCAGCACCTCGGGGCCGCCGAACTCCTGCTGCACGATCGCGCGCATCGCTCTCTCCCTCACCCGGTTCAACACCGGCCCCCGGTGGGGCCGTTCTCGATGTGCTCAACAGTAGGGAGATCGGGAGAGCGGATGAATATCCTCAAGTCTTGGCCGGATGTCCGATCGTCTCGCCGGACGAGCGGATCAGGCGGGGTAGCGGACCAGGCCGTCGGTGGCGAGCTCGAAGTCGAAGGGGGCCGGGATCGGCACGCGGTCGCCGAACTTGCCGTGCCACTGCTGGTGGTAGCCGCTGTCGGAGGGCTCGGAGTAGAGGGTGATGTCGCCCTCGCGCGGGTCGATCAGGAGGTAGAGCGGGATGCCCATCAGCGGGTAGTCGCGGACCTTGCCGACCAGGTCGTTCTCGGGGTTCGAGGGCGAGACGATCTCCACCGCGATCGCGGCTTGATCGGCCGGGGTCTGGTTCCCGGCAGACTCCAAGGGGATGTAGGTGAGATCGGGATTGCGCAGTTTGCCCACGTTCGGCGAGGCCAGATCCGTGTTCTCGCTCGGCATCATGTCGGCAGGCTCGTGAGCCTCGAACTGCCTGCGGATCAGCAGGAGGTTGCGCTGATGGATCGCGGACGGTCCGGCCATCATGATGATCTCGTCGCCGGAGATCTCGATCTTCCATCCGGCCGGAGGCGTCAGGCTCTGCGCGTACTCGAGCAGCCGGGCGTGGCGGTCGGGGATCTGGAACTCGCTCATGGCTCCATTCTTCCACCGGGAACGGCACGAAGGCCGTCTGCGCGAGGGCAGACGGCCTTCGTGGAAAGGTGCGACTAGAACACCGGCTGGCCGGCGCGGACCAGGCGCCAGGAGTTGGTGAAGAAGTCGGCGGGGTCGATGACGCCCTTGGCCTTGACCCAGGCGATCATGGTGTTGCGGATCTCGTCCGAGTTCGCCCAGACCGCCTTGGCGGAGGCGACGTGCGGGAAGTTGCCGCCGCCGTTGGCGCGGTAGTTGTTGACCGCGAGGACGAACTGGGCGTTCGGGTCGATCGGCTTGCCCTGGAAGCCGAGGTTGACGATCCGGCTGCCCTTGGGCTGCGAGATGTCGATGTCGTAGCTCAGGCCGTAGACCGAGTCGTAGTTGTAGTCCGGGGTGTCCTCGGCGTTGGTCAGGGTGTCCTTGTTGACCGCGGCGCCGACCGCGAGCTGGTTGTAGTACTTAGCCGAGAACTCCAGGTAGTCCTTGAGCTGGGCGCCCGTCAGGAGGCGGGCCTCCAGGGTGTTCTCGTAGATGTACAGGCCGGCCGCGTCGCGCAGCTTGACCTGGCCGGACGGGATCAGCGCGGTGCGGTTGAACGGGGCGGCCTGGGCCAGGACCGGGAGGTTGGCGTACTGCCCGCCCGCCAGCGCGGCCTTGACGGCGTCGGCCTGGACCTTGCCGATCAGGTCGATGATCGGGGTGGCCTTGAACCGGGCGTCGGCGATGGACAGTTCGATCTTGCTGTTGCCGATGTTCTGGTTGACGTACTCGACGACCTTCTTGTGCTGGCCGAGGATGGCGTCGCTGATCTCCGGGTTCTCCGGCACGGTGTTGGAGTTCAGCACCCGGGAGGAGACCGAGGCGACCGTCCAGCGGCCGTCGGTGAACTCGACCTCGAAGTCGAAGCAGCTCAGCCGCTGGCCCCAGCACAGCGGCTCGGAGAGCACCACGGTCCTGCCGGTCTTCTTGTTGACGATCAGGCGCTGGGCGACCTCTTTGTGGGTGTGGCCCACCAGCACCGCGTCGATGTCCGGGACGGTCGCGGCCATCTCGCCGGAGGCGTCCTCGGGCCAGGGCAGCTGGTCGCCGTAGGTGGTGGCCTCGTCGATGCCGGAGTGGGCGGAGACCACGATGACGTCCGCGCCGGCCGCCTTCATCCGGGGCACGTACTTGGCGGCGGTCTCCACGATGCCCGGGAAGATCATCTGGCCGGCCACGTTGGCCTTGTCCCAGATCGCGATGCCGGGGTTGGTGAGGCCGAGGATGCCGACCTTGATCGGGGTGTCCTCGTCCAGCCACACCTCCTTGATCACGTACGGCTTGAAGGCCGGCTTCTCGTTCTTCGCGTGCAGCGCGTTGGCGCCGAGCAGCGGGAACTCCAGCTGGTCCTCGAAGGCCTTCACGGTCGGGATGCCGTAGTTGAACTCGTGGTTGCCGAGGGCGGCCGCGTCGTAGCCCATGAGGTTCATGGCGACGGCCATCGGGTGGTCCGGCACGTTGTCGCCGTCGGTGGCGATCGGCTCGATCCGGGCGTAGTAGTAGGTCAGCTGGGTGCCCTGGATGATGTCACCGGAGTCGATGAGCAGGCAGCGGTCCCAGCCCTTCTCCTCGCGGACCTGGTTGGCCAGGGTGGAGACCTTGGCGAGGCCGACCGCGTTGTGCGCCTTGTCGACGTACTCGGCGTCGGTGAAGTAGTCCCAGTTGAGGACCCGGCCGTGCAGGTCGGTGGTGCCCATGACGGTGAAGGCCTGGCGGTGGGGCTTGCGCTTGTGGCCCTTGGCGGCCGCCGTGTCCGGCTCGGCGGCCGCGGCGGCTGGGGCGGCGGCGACGACGGCTCCGCCGGCCAGGGCGGCGCCTGCGGCGGTGGCGGCGGACCGGGTGACGAAGTCACGGCGGTTCAGCGACATGGACGACTCTCCCGAGTGGGGAACGACGGCGGATGGGCCGTCAACTTGTGTACGTGTGGGGTCCGTAGCGCGTCCGCTGCTGCGGTGACGCGCGTAGAAGGACGCGCGTAGAAGTGTGCCGTGCGGCCGGGGCGCTGAATAGTCCTCCGACGTTTCCAACAGGTGAGATCTTGGCGACTCGTTCGTGACCGGGATGGGGGGAGGAAGGGGTGGTAAGGGGCGGGAGGGCCGAAATCCGGCCACCCCGCCCCCGATCCCGTCACGCCGGATTCGACGCCCGGTCCAGCCCGGCGGACAGCAGCTTCACCTCACGGCCCAACCCGCCCGCCGGGTCCGGTGCGTCCGGGCCCGCCCAGGGCAGCCAGGTGCGGGCCCGCAGATAGCCGTCCACCGCGACCGGCAGGCCGTGCCCGACCACCGGGTCGGCCGCCGGACCGGGCCCCGCCTCGCGCAGCGACGCCAACAGGGCGTCCACCCCGGCGGAGGCCGGCAGCGGAACGGTGTCCAGGTACGCGGCCAGCGCCTCCAGTTCGGGGAACGGCGCGGGCGGTGGAGGCGGCGGCGGGGGCGGAGGCGGAGGCGGCGGGGGAGGCGGTGGCGGCGGGCCGGGCGTCAGCAGCGCGCCGACGCCGTACAGCCCCGCCACCACCGCCGGCCACCAGACCCCGCCCAGCCCGGCGAAGTGCAGCCCCAACCCGATCGCGCCGCCCCCGCAACCGACCAGGTTCCGGGCCGACCCCAGGTAGTCGACCACCTGCCGGCCGTACCCGTCACTGGTAACCACGGATCTCCTCGAACACCCCGTCCAGCGAGCCGCCGCCGTCGAACAGCTTGCCGCCGCTGAGGTCCGCGATCCCCTGCAACTGGGCCACCGCGGCCTCGCCGAACTTGATCGGGAACACCGGGATCGACTGCTCCGCGGCCGGCAGCCCGTCGTGGAAGCGCTTGAAGTCCGCGTCGGTCGCGCCCTCGTTGCTCTCCCCGTCCGTCATCAGCACGATCGAGGTGAAGCGGTCGTCCCCCGCCGCCTTCTGCTGGCCCTCGACCACCCGGTACGCCTGCTCCAGCGAGTCGTACAGCGCGGTGCCGCCCTCGGCCTTCAACGACTGGACGTCGCCGTTGATCGAGGCCAGCTCCGCCGCCGGCCCCGGAGTGGCCCCCGAGGCCGGCACGACGTGCGTCCTCGTCCACTTCACCTGGGAGGCGAAGGAGATCAGCGTCACCTCCTCGCGGTCCCGGAACCGGCTCACCCCGCGGGTGTCGTCCGCGCCGGTCAGCCGGCCCAGCGCCGTCTTCAGCGAGTCCAGCCGCTGCCCGTCCATCGAGCCCGAGGTGTCCAGCACGTACACCGTCCGGGACGGCCGGCGCAGCTCGTTCTGGTACGCGGCCAGCAGGCCGTCCGCGACCGCCTTGGTGCCCGGGAACGGCAGCTCCCGGCGGCGGTCGGACGGCAGCCCCGCGGCCGGAGAGGCGCCGGCCGTCACCGGACGGCGCAGCGTCAGCTCGGAGATGCGTTTCTGCACGTCCGGCTTCAGCAGGTAACCGGTCAGCCGCTGGAAGGAGTCGCGCTCGCCCTGCTGCGCCGAGGACAGCAGCGACAGCGGGTAGTCCGCCGAGACCACGCCGTCCACCGGGCGCACCACGGTCAGCCGCTGCTCCGCCGGCAGCGTCCGGTTCAGCGACAGCAGCACCGACTCGTAGTTCACCAGGGCGCCGACCTTGCCCGGCTCCGCCCGGCCGTAGGCCTGGGCCAGCCAGCCGGAGGAGCCGGAGGTCAGCTTCTGGCCGGTGAAGAACTGCTTCAGCTGCGGCGCCGCCTTCCGCACGTCCGCCTCGGTCAGCGCCGCCCCCGCACCGGAGAACGCCGAGGCCACCGCGACCAGCGCGGAGAAACCGGAGTTGGAGCGGGTCGGGTCGGACATCCCGTAGGACAGCTTCCCGGCCGCGGCCGCGTCGCCGACCTGCGCCCAGGTCACCTTCGAACCGTCGCCCCAGCCGAGGTCGCCCAGGACCGAGGAACGCACCCCGACGGCCACCGGGGAGACCATCACCGGGGTCTCCGACAGCACCTTGGACCGGCCGGCCGGATCGAGCCGCAGGTACTGGTTGGACGGGAACCAGGTCGCGTCGTACTTGCCGTCCGCGCGGCCGGTGGAGACGGTGTCCGCGCCGTCCAGGGTGCCGGTGAAGGCGAGCTGCACCGTCACCCCGGTCGCCTTCCGGGCCTCGTCCAGGACCGGCTGGATGTCCTGCAGCTCACTGCCGGCCAGCACCCGCAGCACCCCCGGCTTCGGGGTGTCGGCGATCGGGTCGGACGGGTTCGGGTGCGGGGCCGGGCCGGACGAGGAGGTGCAGGCGGTGGCCGCGGCGAGCACCGCCGCCAACACGGCCGCGACCGCGGACGCGGCCCGACCGCGGTGCTTGGTACGGAGGTTCACTTCGGGTTCCCCTTGGCCGCGGCGGTCAGTTTGAGCAGGTTGTCCAGGGACGGCACGGTCGCCTGCTTCACCTGCGCCGCGTTCAGGTCCTGGGCGAAGACCGGCTGCTTGACGTTCCTCACCTGCTCGGCGAAGGCGTCGGCGCGGGCCTGCGGGCGGAAGCCGTACCGCACCTCCAGGCCGCGCAGCTTCTCGTCGTTCTGCAGCAGCCCGGCCAGCTTCCGGCCGTTGTCGGTGCGGGCGATGATGGTGTGGTCGGAGTACGCGGTGGTGTCCGGGTACATCACCACCATGTCCCCGGTCGGCTGGCCCTGCAGCGCCATCGCGGCGACCTGCGACTCGTAGCCGAAGATCAGCGGATTGCCGACACCCGCCTGGAAGTCCCGGAACGGCTCGTCGCTGCTGCTCTTCTGGCCGCCCTGCAGCGCCGTCGCCCGGTACAGCACCGTGTGGGCCCGGTCGACGCCGGCATCGTCCGAGACCACCGAGTGGCTGTTCAGGATGTACGACAGCAGCGCGACGTACAGGGCGCCCGAGGAGGAGCTCTCCGGGTCGGTGGTGGTCACGAACAGCGGACCGGCCAGCTCGCCGTGGCCCTGGGCGCCCGTCAGGTCCTGCCACTTCCTGGCCGCCGTCAGGTCGTCGACGTAGGTGTCCATCTTGAACGTCCAGACGCCCGAACCCCCGTCCCTCGCCGCCAGGTTGTTCTTCGCGAGGATGTCCGCCACGTCCGCGTGGGTGACGATCACCAGCGGGGAGTAGAACGGCACCAGCGGTGAGTCCTGCTGCCCCCACTTGCGCTGGATCTCACGGGCCGGCGCGGTGCTCGCCGGGAACGCGAAGTCCAGGTCGCGCTGGCTCTTCGCCTGCTCGCTCATCGTCCAGGAGCCGGTGGAGTCGACGTGCACGTCCAGGCCCTGTTTCGTCAACTCCTTCCTCACCTCGGGGTCTTCGAAGAAGGCCCGCTTCTCCGAACCGATCAGCCCGGTGACCTTGACCGTCTTGTCCGGCCCCGGATCCGGGATCAGGGCGTACGTCACCCCGCCCAGCAGGGCCAGGGCCGCGAGCACCCCCAGAGCGCGTCTCATCGCGAGCGCCTCCCCCTCGTCGCTGCGTCACCCCCGGGTGCGACACCCGGGGGTGACGAGCGTCCCGCCGGGCGGGGAGCACGGACGGAAGCGGTGGTGAACCGGGGGTGAACACCGTTTCACGGAATCGCATCGGCCGGAGCCCCGGCACGGGGAACCGGGCGGCCGTCGCACACCGGTCCGAGAGCGTGTCAGATTGTTCAACTCGCCTTCCCGGAACGGTCATCCCGCAGTCCGGACCCACGTCGTGGTTACGCGCCGGTAATGCCTACGCTCAGCAGTATGCGCCGAGCAAAAATCGTCTGCACCCTAGGGCCGGCCACCGACTCGTACGACCAGATCAAATCGCTGGTCGACGCCGGGATGGACGTCGCCCGATTCAACCTCAGCCACGGCACCCACGCCGAACACGAGGAACGCTACCGTCGGGTCCGCAAGGCCGCCGACGAGACCGGCCGGAGCGTCGGCGTCCTCGCCGACCTCCAAGGCCCGAAGATCCGCCTCGACACCTTCGCCCACGGGCCCGTACTCCTCGAACGCGGCGACGAGTTCACGATCTCCACCGACAACGGCGTCGTGGGGGACAAGGACATCTGCGGCACCACCTACGCCGGCCTGGCCGGCGACGTCAGCCGCGGCGAACGCATCCTGGTCGACGACGGGCGGGTGACCCTGGAGGTCGTCGCCGTCGACGGACCACGGGTGCGGTGCCTCGTCATCGAGGGCGGGCTGGTCTCCGACCACAAGGGCCTCAACCTCCCCGGCGTCGCCGTCTCCGTCCCCGCGCTCAGCGACAAGGACGTCGCCGACCTGCGGTGGGCGCTGCGCGCCGGGGCCGACCTGATCGCACTCTCCTTCGTCCGCACCGGGCGCGACATCGACGACGTGCACCGGGTGATGGCCGAGGAAGGGCGGTACGTCCCGGTCATCGCCAAGATCGAGAAGCCGCAGGCGGTCGAGAACCTGGAATCCATCGTGGACGCCTTCGACGGCATCATGGTGGCCCGCGGGGACCTGGGCGTGGAGATGCCCCTCGAACAGGTCCCGCTCGTCCAGAAGCGCGCCATCAAACTGGCCAGGCGCAACGCCAAGCCGGTCATCGTGGCGACCCAGATGCTCGACTCGATGATCAACGCCTCCCGGCCGACCCGCGCCGAGGCCTCGGACGTCGCCAACGCCGTGCTGGACGGGACCGACGCCGTGATGCTCTCCGGGGAGACCTCGGTGGGCAAGTTCCCGGTCGAGACGGTCAAGACCATGGGCCGGATCATCGAGGCCGCCGAGAACGACATCCTGGCCGCCGGACTGCCCCCGCTCACCACCGGCAACAAGCCGCGGACCCAGGGCGGCGCCGTCGCCCGCGCGGCCGCCGAGATCGGCGACTTCCTGCACGCCAAGTACCTGATCGCCTTCACCCAGTCCGGCGACACCGCGCGCCGGTTGACCCGCTACCGCTCGCCCATCCCGGTGCTCGCCTTCACCTACGAACCCGCCGTGCGCAGCCAACTCGCCCTCACCTGGGGCGTGGAGACCTTCCTCGGACCGTTCGCCCCGACCACCGACCAGATGGTCGAACAGGTCGACGCGGCCCTGCTCTCGCTCGGCCGCTGCCAGAAGGGCGACATCGTCGTCATCACCGCCGGCTCCCCGCCCGGCCTGGCCGGCTCCACCAACCTCGTCCGCGTCCACCACGTGGGGACGCTGGACGACTGACGTTGTCCGGCGGCGCGGTCCTTCCGGGCGGAAGGGCCGCGCCGCCGTCAGTACTTGGGGCCGATGTGGGCGTCCATCAGGGCGACGGAGTCCTTGCGGGCGACGGAGATGTTGAAGCCGCCGTTGGAACGGGAGGCGGGCTTCCATTGGACGCCGACGGCGTCGAGGGTGGCGGTGAAGAGGCCGATGATGTCGGCTGAGGTGTTGGTGAAGAAGTAGCGCGGGTACTCGTAGCGCTTCGTGACGCCGTCGACCGTGCGGGTGGCCCAGTTGGTGATGCGGCAGCCGTCGGAGTGGATCAGGCCGCGCAGGAACTCCCAGGGGTGGGCGTCGACGATCTCCTGCTGCCAGGGCTCCAGGGCTATCACGCGCTCGTGCTTCCTGCCGGGGCCGTGTTGCGGAAAGTGGCAGGTCAGGTGCATGGAGTGGAGCTTGACGTTGTGACAGCCAGGTCGCTGAAGTCGATAGGTGTTGTTCTTCGGAAACACCTGGCGCATGGCCTGCTCGATGGTATCCATGACCCCCGGCCATTTGTCGTCGCAGGTGATGAACAAGCTCTGCGTTCGGCACAGCTTCGAGTGAGTGATGTGGCCGTCGCCCAGGTATGCGCCGAGCAGGTAGGCGTAGGCCGGGCGGTTGACTTCGTCCGCGTAGCAGCGGAAGCAGGTGGTCGTGCGCTCAGGGGTGGGGAAGTCTCCGTGCTTGGTGCGGTCCTGGTACTTCCACCACGAGACGGTGCCGACGGGGACCCCGAGCTGAAGGGAGACGTCTCGGTTGCGGGCGCCCTGGCGAAGGAGCAGGACGGCTTCTTCTCGAATGGATCGAACTGCCATACGGATGATCGTCGGCAGCCTGCGCCGAGCGTGCAGGCGGACGGGATTGTTTTCACCCGAACTGACGAAGATCGCCAACGGTTAGGCTGACCTAAGTGACTTTGGAATCGAAGGAAAAGTGCCCCGGGTGGGATTCGAACCCACGCTGGCGCCGGTTTGAGCGGCGTGTCTCTTCCGCTGGACTACCGAGGCATCCGCAGATTCGAAGGTTGCCCCCCGACCCTGCTGAGTTCAAACATACCGTGTCTAGGTACCCTCGTGCATGCAGTACCCCGCCGGAACTAGGAGCCCCGTGAGCACCGCCGACGAGCAGGCACAGCCGCTTGAGACCGAATCGCCCCAGATCACCCGGATCGTGATCGCCGAGGACGAGGCGTTGATCCGCCTCGACCTGAAGGAGATGCTGGAGGAGGAGGGGTACATCGTCGTCGGTGAAGCGGGGGACGGGGCGACGGCGGTGCGGCTCGTGGAGGAGCTGAAGCCGGATCTGGCGATCTTCGACGTGAAGATGCCGGTGCTGGACGGGCTGTCGGCCGCGGAGCAGATCCACGACAAGCACCTGGCGCCGGTGCTGATGCTGACCGCGTTCTCGCAGCGGGAGCTGGTGGACCGGGCCCGTGACGCGGGCGCGATGGCGTACATCGTGAAGCCGTTCTCCAAGTCGGACCTGGTGCCGGCGATCGAGATGGCGGTGTCGCGGTACACCGAGATGCGGGAGCTGGAGAAGGAGATCGGGGATCTCACCCAGCGGCTGGAGACCCGGAAGCTGGTGGACCGCGCCAAGGGTGTGCTGCAGACCAAGTTCGGGCTGAACGAGCCGGCCGCGTTCCGGTGGATCCAGAAGACCTCGATGGACCGGCGGATGACGATGGCGGCGGTGGCCGAGGCGGTCATCGAGGAGGGCGAGGCCCAGGACCGCAAGAAGGCGGACGAGGCCGACAAGCCGGAGTAGGACAGAAGCGAAGGGCCCGGCGGACGCTGTCCGCCGGGCCCTTCGCGCGTACGGCGTCAGTCCTCGCCGAGGTAGGCCTTGCGGACGGACTCGTCGTGGAGGAGGTCGGCGCCGGTGCCGGAGAGGACGATCCGACCGGTCTCCATCACGTAGCCGTGGTCGGAGAGGGAGAGGGCGGCCTGGGCGTTCTGCTCGACGAGCAGGATGGTGGTGCCGGAGGTCTTGAGTTCGACGATGGTGGACATGATCTTCTGCATCATCAGCGGGGAGAGGCCCATCGAGGGCTCGTCCAGCATCAGCAGTTGGGGCCGGGACATCAGGGCCCGGCCCATGGCGAGCATCTGCTGTTCGCCGCCGGAGAGGGTGCCGGCGGCCTGGCGGCGGCGTTCGCCGAGGATCGGGAAGAGGGTGTAGGCCCGTTCGACGTCCTCGGTGATGCCGGGGGTGTCGGAGCGCAGGAAGGCGCCGAGGAGCAGGTTCTCCTCGATGGTCATCCGGGGGAAGATGTGCCGGCCTTCGGGGGAGTGGGCGAGGCCGAGGGCGACGATCTTGTGGGCGGGGACGGTCGAGAGGTCCTGGCCGGCGAAGGTGATCCGGCCGGCGGTGGGCCGCAGGAGGCCGGAGAGGGTGCGCAGGGTGGTGGTCTTGCCGGCGCCGTTGGTGCCGATCAGGGTGGTGACCTCGCCCTGGTTCACGGTGAAGCTGATGCCCTTGACGGCCTCGATCTTGCCGTAGGCGACGCGGAGGTCCTGGACTTCGAGAAGTGCGGTCACTGGTCGGACTCCGTAACGGCCGGGGTGGTGCCTTCGAGCGGGGCGCTTTCGAGCGGGGCGCCGAGGTAGGCGGTGATGACGCGGTCGTCGTTCTGGACGGTCTCGCGGTCGCCCTCGACGATCTTCTCGCCCTGGACCAGGACGGCGGTGCGGTCGCAGAGGTTGAAGATGAACCGCATGTCGTGCTCGATGACGAGGACGGAGACGCCCCGGTCGCGGATGGCGAAGACGAGTTCCTCGGCGGCCCGGGTCTCCTGGGGGTTCATGCCGGCGGTGGGTTCGTCGAGCAGCAGCAGTCCGGGGTCGGAGGCGAGGGCGCGGGCGATCTCCAGCTTGCGCTGTTCGCCGTAGGGGAGGTTGCGGGCGAGGTGGTCGGCCTTCTCGGCGAGGCCGGTGAAGGCGAGGAGTTCCATGGCCTTCTCGCGGCTCTCGGCCTCGGCCCGGTGGTAGCGGGGGCCGCGGAGGATGGCGGTGAAGATGCCTTCCTTGGTGCGGCTGTGCCGGCCGACCAGGACGTTCTCCAGGACGGTCATGTTGGAGAACAGCCGGATGTTCTGGAAGGTGCGGGCGATGCCGGCCTGGGTGACCAGGTGGGGCTTGGGCGGCAGGACGGTGCCGCGGTAGCGGACGCTGCCCTCGGTGGGGACGTACAGGCCGGTGAGGCAGTTGAAGAAGGTGGTCTTGCCGGCGCCGTTGGGGCCGATCAGGCCGATGATCTCGCCTTCGCCGACGGTGAGGGAGACGTTGTTGACGGCGGTGAGGCCGCCGAAGCGCATGGTGACGCCGGTGACGTCGAGCAGGGGGCTCGCTGCGGTGGTCATCGGGGTGGTCACGCCCCTGCCTTGGTGAGTGCGGTGGTGTCGTCGCCGGTGGGCTGGGACGGGATCTCGGCCTCGTGGAACTCCAGCTGCCGGCGCCGGTTGGGGATGAGCCCCTCGGGGCGGACCCGCATCAGGATGATCAGGACGGCGCCGAAGGCGAGCAGCTGGTAGTCGGCGAGGAACTCCAGCTTCTTGGGGATCAGGAACAGCAGGGTGGCGCCGGCCAGCGGGCCGCTGATGGTGCCCATGCCGCCGAGGATGACGGCGGCGAGCAGGAACGCGGAGTTGGGTGGCAGGGCGTCGGCGAAGGTGTACTGGTCGGGGGTGACGGTGTAGCTGACGTGGGCCTGGACGGTGCCGGCCAGGCCGGCCAGGCAGGCGCCGAGGGCGAAGGCGAGCAGCTTGAGCCGGAAGCCGTTGATGCCCATGGCCTCGGCGGCGGTCTCGTCCTCGCGGATGGCGACCCAGGCGCGGCCGATCCGGGAGTTGCCGACCCGGGCGAAGACCAGTACGACGACGGCGGTGACCAGCAGCATCAGCAGGTAGTAGTTGGAGAAGCGGCCGAGTTCGATGCCGCCGACGGTGTGGGTCTTGCCGAGGTCGAAGCCGAGGATCTCCAGGTCGGGGATCCGCGGGATGCCGTTGGAGCCGTTGGTGACGTTGGGTCCGGTGGTGCCGTTGAGGCTCTGCATGGTGATGCGGAAGATCTCGCCGAAGCCGAGGGTGACGATGGCGAGGTAGTCGCCGCGCAGCCGCAGGGTGGGGGCGCCGATCAGGACGCCGAAGACCATGGAGGCGGCGGCGCCGGTGAGCATCGCGGCCCAGAACGGGAACTGGACGTGGATGGGTGAGGCGGGGGAGCCGGAGACCAGGGCGGCGGCGTAGGCGCCGACGCCGAGGAAGGCGACGTACCCGAGGTCGAGCAGGCCGGCCAGGCCGACCACGATGTTGAGGCCGAGGGCGACGGTGGCGAAGATCAGGATGTTGGTGGCGACCGAGGTGTACTGGTCGCTGCCCTGGGTGAACGGGAAGCTCGCGGCGGCGGCGAAGGCGGCGCCGGTGGTGACCGGGCGGTACTTGACGGTCAGTGCGCGCAGCCGGCCGAGCAGGCCGGAGGTGGCGATCGCGGCGACTGCGGGGCCGACCAGCAGCAGGTAGCCGATGAAGAGTTCGCCGTACTCGGTGTCGATGCCGAAGGTGATCGCGAACAGGCCGAGCCCGAAGGCCAGCACGATCAGCAGCACCTCGGCCCAGGACGGGAGTTCGCGCGGTGCGGGCAGCGGGCGGTCGATCTTCCCCAGCCGCAGGCCGCTGTTGGCGAGGTGGCCGAGCTGGAGCAGCAGGACGGCGCCGGTGGCGATGGCGAGGGCGCCGGACAGGGCGGTCATCACCGGGGCGACGGGCTGGTCGCCGGGGATGGCGTGGGCGCCGAACCAGCCGAGCGGGGCGGCGGGCACCAGCAGGAAGAGCCGCTTGTCGAGGATCCGCAGCGGTACCGCGGTGCGCCGGTCCAGGGGGAGGCCGAGGGCGCCGAGGACGCCGAGCAGGCCGCCGGCGGCGAGCACCCAGCCGCCGGGGTCGAGGTTGGCGAGGCCGCCGAGTTCGACCGCGATGGCGGTGACCGCGTAGACGGCGACGGCGAGGCCGCCGGTGGCGGCGTACAGTACCGCGTTGTTGCTGCGGGCGGGGGCGGCCCAGCGCAGGCCGGGGGTGCCGTGGGTGGCGAGCAGCAGGACGAGGGTGAGGACGCCGGCGGCGACGGCGAGCCACTGGAGGCCGGCCGGGGAGCCGTAGTAGGTGAGGTCGCCGGGGAAGTCGCTGGTCCAGGTCCAGGACATGGCGGCGGAGGCGGCGGTGAGGAGGGCGCCGAGGCCGGTGAGGGCGGTGGCGGCGGGGCGGGGCAGCGGGATGACCGGGGTGGTCTCGGTTCCGGTGGTCATGGTGGTCACGCCCTGTCCGCGACGCGCTCGCCGAGCAGGCCCTGGGGCCGGACGAGGAGCACGAGGATGAGGAGTACGAAGGCCCACACGTCCTTCCAGGCGCCGCCTCCGAAGAGGTGCATGCCGGGCAGGTGCTGGATGTAGGCGGTGGCGAGGGTTTCGGCGAGGCCGAGGGCGAGGCCGCCGAGCATGGCTCCGTAGATGTTGCCGATGCCGCCGAGGACGGCGGCGGTGAAGGCCTTGAGGCCGAGGATGAAGCCCATCCGGAAGTCGACCTGGCCGGTGCGCAGTCCGTAGGCGATGGCGGCGACGGCGGCGAACGCGGCGCCGATGGCGAAGGCCAGGACGATGATGCGGTCGGTGTCGATGCCCATCAGCTTGGCGGTGTCCGGGTCCTGGCTGGTGGCCTGCATGGCGCGGCCGGAGCGGGTGCGGGTGACGAACCAGCCGAGGGCGAGCATGCAGAGCGGGGCGGCGATGATCAGGAAGAGGTCGCTGCGCTGGATGCTGACGGAGCCGAGGTTGAACGGGTCGCCGGGGATCTTGGGGAAGACCCGGGCCTTCTTGGCGTCCGGGTAGAAGGAGAACACCAGTTGCTGGAGGAAGATGGAGAGCCCGATCGCGGTGATCAGCGGGGCGAGCCGGGGGGCGTTGCGCAGCGGCCGGTAGGCGAAGCGCTCGGCGGCGACGGCGGTGAGGGTGGAGACCAGGATGCCGGCGACCAGCATGAGGGGTAGGGCCAGCCACAGGGTGGTGCCGCCGGGGAGGGCGAGGTAGGCGGTCAGGGCGCCGAAGCCGCCGACCATGACGATCTCGCCGTGGGCGAAGTTGATGAGCTGGACGATGCCGTAGACCATCGTGTAGCCGATCGCGACGAGGCCGTAGAGGGCGCCGAGGATCAGGCCGTTGGCCAGCTGCTGCGGTAGGTCGTGCACCGCTGGGCCTCCGTAGTGCGTTCTGGGGTGTCCGCGTGGGTGGTGGGTGTGGGGGCGCGCGGGGGCACTCGTGGTGCCCCCGCGCGGTGGTGCGGGTGTGTGCGGGGTGTTGGGCGGGCGTCAGCCGTTGAAGGTGCCGGACTTCTCCACGGTCCACTTGCCGTCCTTGACGGTGTAGACGGTGAGCTGCTTGTTGGTGGTGTCGCCGTATTCGTCGAAGGAGACCTTGCCGGTGACGCCGTCGAAGGAGACCTTCTGCACCGCGTCGCGGACGGCGGCGCGGACGTCGCCGCCGGGGAGCTTGCCGTTGTTGGCCTGGACGACGTTCTTGACGGCCTCGATGATGGCCCAGGCGCTGTCGTAGGAGTAGCCGCCGTAGCTCTCGTAGGCCTCCTTGTAGCCGCCCTTGGCGTAGTCGGAGATGAACTTCTTGGCGGTGTCGAGGGATTCGACGGGGAGTCCGACGGCGGTGGCGAAGTCGCCCTGGCCCTTGGGGTTGAGCTTGATGTAGTCGGTGCTCTGGAGGCCGTCGCCGCCCATCAGCGGGATGTTGACGCCGGCGTCCTTGAGCTGGAGGGAGAGCGGGCCGCCCGCGGGGTACTCGCCGCCGTAGTAGACGGCGTCGGCGCCGGAGGCCTTGACCTTGGTGACGATGGCGGAGAAGTCGCGGTCGTCGGGGTTGACGTGCTCCTGGCCCGCCAGGGTGCCGCCGAGCTTGGTGAACTCGCCCTTGAAGGTGGAGGCGAGGCCGGCGCCGTAGGTCTTCTGGTCGTCGATCAGGAAGACCTTGGTCTTCTTGGCCTCGTTGTAGAGGAACTGGGCGGCGAACGGGCCCTGGATGGCGTCGGTGGTGGCGGTGCGGAAGTAGGACTTGAACGGGCGCTTCTTGTCGCCGGTGGCCCACTTCTCGCCCTGGCTGAGGGCGACGCCGGTGTTGGCGGGGGAGATCTCGACCAGGTTCTTGTCGTCGAAGATCTGCTGCATCGACTGCGCCACACTGGAGTTGAGCGGGCCGACGACGCCGAGGACCTTGCTGTCGGCGACCAGCTGGGTGGCGTTCTGCTGGCCGGGGGCGGGCTTGCCGGTGTCGTCGAGGGGCTTGACCTCGAACTTGATGCCGGGGACCTCGTTGGTGGCGTTGGCGTTCTTGACGGCGAGGTCCACGGAGTTGCGGATGCCGAGGCCGAGGGTGGAGAGGTCGCCGCTGAGCGGGGCGTCGACGCCGATCACGACGGTGGTGGTGCCGCTGTCCTTGCCGCCGGCGTTGTCGCCGGACTTCCCGCCGCGGGAGCCGCAGGCGCTGAGGCTGAGGGCGCCGATCACGGCAATGCTCACGACAACAGCTGAACGATGACGCACGAGGGTCCCCTTCGGTTCAGGAGGCGCCCGCGCCTGAGTGGCGGGAGCCGGGATGCGCGGAGGGCCGGGCCCAATCCGGATGGCGCGGTGACTGGCCGTGACTCTAGATGTCGTTGGGCTACTCGGGCAGTGGTGCGAGCAGGCTGTGATTCTCTTGTTATGAGCACACGTATTAATTGTCTCAGCATGTGGTCGATTTGAGTCGACCGCGCCCGAAGTGCCGGGCGTTTACCGGCTGGTGGCGGGATGTAAGGCCCAGAAATGCGGGTTGCAGCTGGCACGGTCGATAGTCGGACGGTGGCGTCCGGTGTGCTGCTTTCGGCCGTACACGTCCGCATTGCGGACAGGGAGGGCGCGACGAAGGGGCTCCGGGGTGCCCTGGGGCCCCGGAACCGCCGCTGGTGGGGATTTCGCGCTTGTTACGCAGGGTTACGAATGCGGGGGCGGGTCGGGCGCGCCGTCGGGTGCGCCGCCGGGCGCACTGTCGGGCGTGCCGTCGGGTGTGCCGTCGGGCGGTGCCCGGGCATGCCGACGCCCCCTCGTCCAGACCAACGCCTGCCCACGGTGGCGGAAGGTCAAACAAGGGGGCGCGAAAGGGAATTGATGTCTACCGGCGTGAACGGGCTTTGCCCGGAGGGCCGTTACAGGTCGCGCAGCATGCAGGTCAGTCGGCAGCTGGTGATCCGCTTGCCGGTGTCGTCGGTGATCGCGATCTCGTAGGTGGCGGCGGTGCGGCCCTTGAACACCGCCGTCGCGACCCCGGTGACCAGGCCGGAGGTGGCCGAACGGTGGTGGGTGGCGTTGAGGTCCACGCCGACCGCGTAGCGGCCCGGGCCGGCGTGCAGCATCGCGCCGATCGAGCCGATCGTCTCGGCCAGCGCCGCCGACGCCCCGCCGTGCAGCAGCCCGTACGGCTGCTGGTTGCCCTCCACCGGCATGGTGCCGACCACGCGGTCGCCGGAGGCCTCGACGATCCGGATGCCGAGCTTGTCGCCGAGGTGGCCGCCGGAGAAGGTCTCCGGGCTCACCCCGAGCTTGGCGAAGTGGTCCAGCACGTCCTGCGGGACCTTCAGCACGGCGGCGCCGTCGGTGCCGGTGCCGGTGCCGGCGGTGCTGTTGGAGGTGTCGGGGGCCGCGTCGGTCATCGGGGGAACTCCTGCCGCTCGGGTGTCTCGTGGTGGTGCGGTCTGGTCGTGCTGCCTGGCTGTTGCCCGGTGGTGCTGCCTGTGATCGTACGACCGTCCTACTCGCTGGTAGCAGGCCCGGCCGGACCGGCGCGGCGCCCCTTTTGTCGGTGCCGGGCCATAGGATCGGGGGCCGGTAGTGGAATCGGCAGGAACGGACGTTGACGTGGCTACGCAGAGTACGGACAAGGGCGCGACGGGTGGCGGCGGGGCCGGCCCGCGGCCCCGGCTGATGCTGCTCGACGGGCACTCGATGGCCTACCGGGCCTTCTACGCCCTGCCCGTGGAGAACTTCAACACCTCCACCGGCCAGCCCACCAACGCGGTCTACGGCTTCGCCTCGATGCTGGCCAACACCGTCCGGGACGAACAGCCCACCCACCTCGCCGTCGCCTTCGACCTCTCCCGGCAGACCTTCCGCTCCGCCGAGTTCCCCGACTACAAGGCCAACCGGGCCAAGACGCCGGACGAGTTCAAGAGCCAGATCGGCCTGATCGGCGAACTGCTCGACGCCATGAACATCCCGAGGATGACGGTCGAGGGCTTCGAGGCCGACGACATCATCGCGACCCTCGCCACCGCCGCCGAGGCGGCCGGCTACGACGTCGACATCGTCACCGGCGACCGCGACTCGCTCCAGCTGGTCACCGACCACGTCACGGTCCTCTACCCCACCAAGGGCGTCTCCGAGCTCACCCGCTTCACCCCCGAGAAGGTCACCGAGAAGTACGGCGTCACCCCGCGCCAGTACCCCGACCTCGCGGCCCTGCGCGGCGACCCGTCCGACAACCTGCCCGGCATCCCCGGCGTCGGCGAGAAGACGGCCGCCAAGTGGGTCAACCAGTTCGGCTCCTTCGACGAACTCGTCTCCCGCGCCGACGAGGTGAAGGGCAAGATCGGCGAGAAGCTGCGCGACAACCTCGACTCGGTCAAGCGCAACCGGGTGCTCACCGAGCTGGTCCGCGACGTCGAACTCCCGCTCGGCGTCGAGGACCTGGCCCGCCAGGCCTTCGACAAGGGCGCCGTCGGCACCCTGATGGAGTCGCTGGAGTTCCGCAACGCCAACTTCCGCGACCGGGTCTTCGGCATCGACCCCACGGGCGCGGAGGCCGCCGAGGCCGAGCTCGCCCCCGGCGTCGAGGTCGACGGCGAACTGCTCACCGACCCGGGCACGTTGGCCGCCTGGCTGCGCGAGCACGCCTCCGACGGCAAGACACCGGTCGCGCTGGCCGCCGTCTACCGGTGGGCCCTCGGCAGCGGCGAGGTCACCGAAGTCGCCCTCGCCGCCGGGGAGACGGCCGCCTGGTTCGACCCGGCGCTGCTCGCCGAGGAGGACGAGCAGGCCTTCGCCGGCTGGCTCGCCGACCCGGCCGCCCCCAAGGCCCTGCACATCGCCAAGCAGGTGATGCGCGCCTTCGCCGAGCGCGGCTGGACCATCGACGGCGTCGTCGCCGACACCGCGCTCGCCGCCTACCTGGAGAAGCCCGGCCGCCGCACCTTCACCCTGGAGGTACTCGCCGAGGAGTACCTGGCCCGCTCGCTCACCCCCGCCCCGGCGTCCGAGAGCGGCCAACTCGCCTTCGACGCCCCGGAGGAGGACCCGACGGCGCACGCCCAGGCGCTGATGCTCCAGGCCCGGGCCGTGCTCGACCTCGCCGCGCTCTCCGACACCCGCCTCGCCGAGGTCGGCGCCGCCGGGCTGATGCACGACATGGAACTGCCCATCGCCGCGCTGCTGGCCCGGATGGAGCGCTACGGCATCGCCGCCGACAGCGACTGGCTCACCCGGCTCGAAGCCCAGTTCGCCGCCGAGATCCAGCGCTGCGTCGAGGAGGCCCACGCCGCCGCCGGGCACGAGTTCAACCTCGGCTCGCCCAAGCAGCTGCAGGAGATCCTGTTCGGCGAACTCGCCCTCCCCAAGACCAAGAAGATCAAGACCGGCTACACCACGGACGCCGACGCCCTGACCTGGCTGGCCACCCAGACCGACAACGAACTGCCGGTCATCCTGCTGCGCCACCGCGACCAGGCCAAGCTGCGCACCACCGTCGAGGGCCTGCTCAAGACGGTCTCGCCGCAGGGCCGGATCCACACCACCTTCAACCAGATGGTCGCCGCCACCGGCCGGCTCTCCTCGCAGGACCCGAACCTGCAGAACATCCCGGTCCGGACGGAGGAGGGCCGCGCGATCCGCCGCGCCTTCGTGGTCGGGTCCGGCTACGAGTCGCTGCTCACCGCCGACTACTCGCAGATCGAACTGCGGATCATGGCCCACCTGTCCGAGGACGAGGCCCTGATCGAGGCCTTCGCCTCCGGCGAGGACCTGCACACCACCGTCGCCTCCCAGGTCTTCGAGGTCCCCGGGGCCGCCGTGGACGCCGAGATGCGGCGCAAGATCAAGGCGATGTCCTACGGCCTGGCGTACGGGCTCTCCGCGTACGGGCTCTCGCAGCAGCTCAACATCAAGCCCGGCGAGGCCCAGGGCCTGATGGACACCTACTTCGAGCGCTTCGGCGGCGTGCGCGACTACCTGCACCGGGTCGTCGAGGAGGCGCGGGCGACGGGTTACACCGAGACCCTGCTCGGCCGCCGCCGCTACCTGCCCGACCTCAACAGCGACAACCGCCAGCGCCGCGAGATGGCCGAGCGGATGGCCCTGAACGCCCCGATCCAGGGCTCGGCCGCCGACATCGTCAAGATCGCCATGCTGCGGGTGGACGACGCGCTGCGCGCCGCCGGGCTCGCCTCCCGGATGCTGCTCCAGGTGCACGACGAAATCGTGCTGGAGCTGGCCCCGGGCGAGCGCGAGCCGGTCGAGGCGATCGTCCGCGAGCAGATGGCCGGCGCCTACCCGCTGCGCGCGCCGCTGGACGTCTCGGTGGGCGTCGGCGCCAACTGGGAGGCCGCCGCGCACTGACGGCCGGACAGGGGCGCTGGACGCGTCTCGCCGGCGTGCGCGCCCCGGCGACGCGGCCGTCCCGATGGCGGGCCCGGACACCTTGGGTGTCCGGGCCCGTTCCGTTCTGCCCGATTGCGGATGATCACCGCAATGTGGCCGAAATATTCAAGCTTCCCGAACACGTCCAAGCGAGACATCTCGGCCCCATTGTTCGACCCCGGTCGACGTTCGAGATCGGCCATCTTGGCGGTTCGAACCGCCTCCACCGGTGATCAGCTGACCAGCGCCGTTCCCGGGCCGGTGGTTCGGGTCACGGTTCGGCCTGGCTGGAATCGACCCTCCGGCGTCCGAACGGCGTGCTAAAAAATCTCCTACAGCCGCTCCTGCGTGCGGAATTTGTTGAAACCCGGTCGGGGGAGCGGGAAGGATGAATTCATGATGGAGGTAAAAATGGAGCAAGACTTCGACCTCGACGTCCGTGTGGCTGTTGCTCCGAAGGTGGCCGCCACTCCGGACGGTTTCGCCAGCATCGGCACCACCTGCTGGTCCTGTGCCGACTCCTGCAACTGCCCGATCACGGTGGGCTTCCCCACCATCTGCTGATCGCCCGTCGGCGTCGACGCCGAATCGGGGAGGCTCCCGGCGCTGTTCTGTGCCGGGAGCCTTCGGGGAAAGCCGGGAGTTTTCCGGGAAGTCCTCGGCGATCGGATCCGGCGCACTTTTGGTGCGCAATTCGGGAACATTGCCGGGAATTGGTGATGTGAATCTGGGGGAATTCGCGGTGGCGGTGCTGGAACTCGACGTGCGGACCACGGAGGTGGCCCGGGCGGTGGCCGACCGGCTGGCGGCCTTCGCCGGTGCGGCGGGCTCGTCCGAGCAGCCGGCCTGGCCCGATCCGCTCAAGGACGAGGCGAGCCTGGCCGACGGCTACCCGGGGATGGCACTGGCGCTGCTGCACGCCGGAAAGGCGCTGGACGAGCCGGGACCGATCGGCGCGGCGCAGGCCCTGCTCCGCCGTTCCGCGCAGGCCACCGCCGTCCGGCCGCTGTCCGAGGCGGGTCTCTACAACGGCACCGCGGGCTTCGCGAGCGTTCTGCTGGAGTTCGCGGCCCACGACCGCCGCTACCTGCCGTCGCTGCGCCGGGTCGCCGACAGCTTCGGCGAGCAGATCGCGGCCCGTGAGCTGCCCGAGCCCGGCGAGGGCCTGCCGCTCTCCGCCTTCGACGTCATCTCGGGTGCGGCCGGCCAGCTGGCCGCGGCCGTGCGGCTCTGCACGGCCCTGGAGGCCGCGCCGGACGACCCGATCCGCACCGCGGCCGAGCGGCTGACCGCGTACCTGCTGCGGGTGAGCGCGCCGGACGACCGGCAGCGGCCCGGCTGGTTCACGCCGCCGGACTACTACGGCGCCTACCCCGGCTACGACGAGCAGGCCCCGCACGGGATGTACAACCTGGGCTTCGCGCACGGCCTGCCGGGCATCGTGTCGGCGCTGTGCGTCGCGGCCGCCGCCGGGATCGGCGGGTCGGGCCCGAGCGAGGCGATCGCGCGGGGCACGACCTGGCTGGTCGAGAACCGGCTCGCCGACGACGTGCCCGGCGCCGCCTGGCCGAACCTGCTCAAGGCCGAGGAGGGGACCGGGCTGCCGCTCGCCCCGACCGGACGGCGGTCCGCCCGGGCCGCCTGGTGCTTCGGTGCCCCGGGCATCGGCATCGCCCTGCTGAACGCGGCCGGGGTGCTCGGTGACAGCGCCCTCCGGGAGACCGCGGTCGGGGCCCTGCAGCGGGTGGTGGACTGGTCGCCCGCCGAGCGGTACATCTTCGCGCCCAACCTCTGCCACGGCCACTCCGGGCTGCTGGCGATCTACCGGCGGGCCCACGAGGTCACCGGGACGGACTCCTTCCGGATCATGGCCGAGGACTCGCTCCGGGCCGTGCTGTCGAAGGCGGACGAGGCCCGCCCGTACGTGGTGGCGGACGAGCCCAGGCCCGGCGAACTCGTCGACGACCCGGGCTTCGTCAACGGTGCGGCCGGCGTCCTGCTCGCGCTCTGCGGGGCGCTCGCGCCGCGGGCGACCGGGTGGGACGAGCTGTTCCTCCTCACCCCGGCCTGACCGGGGCCGCGGGGCCGGGTGGGGCGGGCGTGGCGGGCGGGCCGAACCGCCGTACCCGGCAAGCGCGTTGTCCCGTGACCGTTCCCGTCCCGTGACCGCACTGCCCCGCAACTGCGCTGCCCCGCAACCGCGTTGCCCGTACCCGCGTCGCCCAGCACAGCTAAGGAACTGAGTGTGACTCGTCGGAACGCCGAGACCAGTGACCGGAAGTCCGGCGGAAGCCGCGGCTACGTCGCACGGGACTTCTTCCTGCTCCGCGCGCCGGTCCTGCCGACCCGGGCGCTGACCGAGCTGCTGGCCGGCTCGGCCGCCGGGACGGGCTTGCCCGCCGGGACGGATCCGGCGGGCGTTGACCCGGCGGGCGCGGACCCGGCCGACTGGGAGGACCGCTATCTGCGGGGCCTGCTGGAGCTGTGGGCGCGGCCCGGGGTCCGCGCGGCGATCGCGCTGGCGGCGCCGGACCTGGCCCGGGCGGTGACCGGGATCGACGCGCTCCCGGCCCGGGACCGCCGGCGGGCGATCATGAGCCTGGGCCGGTACCTGAACCGGATGAGCATGCGGGCGACCCCGCTGGGCACGGTGGCGGGCGTCGCGATGGGCCGCTTCCCGGGGCCGGACGCGACCCCCGAGCCCGTCCGGCTCGGCGTCCCCGCGATCGGCACGGCCGTGGCCAGGCCGGACATGGGCTGGGTGCTGCACCTGTTCCAGGCGGTCGCCGACGCGCCGCGGCTGCGGCCCGAACTGGAGCTGCGCGCCAACGACCTGATCCACCGCGGCCGGGGCCGGGCCTGGCTGTCCACCGCCGACGCCTACGGTGCGGGATCGCGCCGCTCGGTCTCCGTCCGCTGGTCCCCGGCCGTCGAGTTCGTGCTGGAGGCGGCGCGCACCCCGAAGACCTTCGGCGAGCTGCGGGAGCAGCTGGCGCAGCGCTATCCGACCGTCCCGGTGGAGAAGGTCACCGCGCTGCTGGACCAGCTGGTCGAGTTGGCGTTCCTGATCACCTCGCACCGGCCCGCCCTGCTGGAGGGTTCGGGACAGCCGTCGCTGTCGGCCCAGTTGGCGAGCAGCCAGGACGGTGACGCGGCCGCCGCACTGGCCTCCGTCGAGGCTGCGGTGGCGGAGTTCAACGCCGTCGGCGACGTGACCGGCCTGGAGGCGCTCCAGGAGCGGATCGCCCCGCCGGCGCGGCGGGTGAGCGAGGACTACGACGGGCCGTTGCTGCGGGTCGACGCCCGGTTGGACCCGGTCGCCCGGCCCGAGCTGCCGGCCGAGGTCCAGGCGCTGGCGGCGGAGGCCGCGGAGCTCCTGGCCACCGTGGGCGCCGGCCACCGGTACCCGTCGCAACTGGGCGACTTCGCCACGGCGTTCACCGAGCGCTACGGCGCGCAGGCGGAGGTGCCGGTCCTGGAGGTGCTCTCCGAGGAGACCGGTCTCGGCGCGCCGAACAGCTACCAGAACCCGCCGCGCTCCTTCGAGTTGCAGCCGGTGACCGCGCGCGACCGCAGCCGGGACGAGCGGGAGGCCGTGCTGTACCGGCTCGTCGCCGACGCGCTCAGCCGCGGCAGCCTGGAGGCGGTCCTCGACGAGCGGTGGACGGCCGAGCTCACGACCGGTGTCGACGACCGGCCGTGGCGGCCCGCGGTGGACGTGCACCTGCAGTTGGCGCCGCCGACGGTCCCGGGTGCGCGCTGGCGCGGGGTGGTCACCGCGGTGGCGAACGGCGGGCGCACCTTCGCCCGGTTCCACGACCTGCTGGGCGCCGAGGACCGCGAGCGGCTGCGGGAGCTGGCCGAGGCGGAGGCGGCGCAGCTGCCCGGGATCGCGGTGGTCGAGCTGACCTACCTGCCGGAGAGGGCCCGGGCCGCGAACGTGTCGGTCCGCCCGGCGGTGCGGGCGCTGGAGCTGCCGGTCAACGTGGCGCCGGGGCGGGGCCCCAAGGAGGTGATCGCGCTCGACGACGTGGTCGTCGGCGTGCGCGAGGGCCGGCTGTACCTGCACAGTCCCGCCCTCGGGTGCGATCTGCACGTCACCCAGCACACCATGCTCAACCCGCTGATGGCGCCGAACGTCGTCCGCTTCCTGCTGGACGTCTCCTCGGCGGCCTTCCACAACGTCCCGGCCTTCGACTGGGGCACGCTGGGCACCGTCCTGCCGTTCCTGCCCAGGGTCGTCCGGGGCGACCTGGTGCTGAAGCGCGCGGGCTGGCTGCTGCGCGCCAGCGACCTGCCGGCCGGCTGCACCGGTTCGGCGGCGGACTTCACCGCGGCCGTCGCGGCCTGGCGCGCGCAGTGGAGGGTGCCGCGCCTGGTCCACCTGGCGCACGGCGACAACACGATCCTGCTGGACCTGGAGGCCGAGCCCTCGCGGGAGGAACTGCGGCTGGCGGCCGCCCGGGACGCGGGGTCCTTCTCGCTGCGGATCGAGGAGGCCCTGCCCGGCCCGGAGGAGGGCTTCCTGCGGGACACGGACGGCGCCCCCTACGCCGCGGAGGTCGTGGTCCCGGTGCTGTCCGCGCGGCCGGCCCGGGAGCCCCGGGCGGCGGCCGGCCTGCGCCGGCGGACCACCGAGGCGGAGCGGCTGCGGCCGGTCGGCGGGCCGTGGGTCTTCGCCAAGCTGTACGTGGAGAACGAGGCGCTGGACGCCCTCCTGGTGGACCAGGTGACGGAGCTGACCCGCTCGCTGGCCGAACGCGGCCTGACCGGGCACATGTTCTACCTCCGGTACGGCGACCCCGCCCCGCACCTGCGGCTGCGCTACCGGGCCGCGGACCCGGCCCGGTCGGGCGAACTGCTGGCCGAGGTCGCCCGGTGGGCGCACGGCCTGGCCGTCGAGGGCCGGATCGCGGACGTCGAGTTCGCGACGTACCGCCGGGAGATCGAGCGGTACGGCGGCCCCGACCTGATCGACGCGGCCGAGGAGCTGTTCTGTCTGGACAGTGCCGCGACCCTGGACCTGCTGCGGCACCTCGCCGGGCCGGTGCCGGCGGGCGAGGTCCCCTTGGAGCGCGACGCGCTCACCGTGCTCAGCCTGGAGGCCGTCGGCCGGGTGCTGGTCCCCGACTTCGCCGAACGGCACGCCCTGGTGCGGTCGATGACCGGTTCGCGGACCGGCGGCGCGGAGTACCGGGCGGTCGCCCGCCGGCTCTGGGCGGGCCTGACCGCGCCCGGCGGTGAGGCCGCGGTGCTGGAGCGGGTGGGCGCCGCCTGGGGCCCGGCGGGGGCCGGATTCGCCGCCGGGGTGGCCGAGTCGGCCGAGAGCGGCGAACTCTGGTCGGACCGTACGTCCGTCCTGCGCAGCCTGTTCCACATGCACTGCAACCGGATGGGGCTGCGGCGCGAGCAGGAGGACGCGGCCTACGGCATGTGGCGGCGGCTGCTGGACCGGGTCGCCACGGCCGGGGGCTCTTCGGCGGGGACGTCCCGGTGAGCGCGGGCTCCCGGCTGCGGCGGCTGGCGGCCGTGCCGCGCCCGGTCCTGACCGTGCTGGGCCAGTCCTGGCGCTGCGACCGCTGGGGGACGGCGCAGGTGCTGCTGATCTCGCTGGTCGTCGGCATCCTGCCGGCCTGGCAGGTGAAGACCACGGCGGCGTTCGCCACGGCCCTGCTGCGCACGGCGGAGGGCTCGCACGAGCAGGTCCGCGGCATCCTGTTCTACCTGGTCGTGCTGGCGGTGCTGGGCCTCGCCTCGCAGCTGCTGTCGCTGTTGCAGAACCGGGCCATGCAGCGCTGCCAGAGCCGGCTCTCGGCCCATCTGGCCGATGAGATCATCAGCCGGGCGAGCCGCTTCACGCTCTCCCAGGTGGAGGACCCGACCGTGCAGGACTCGCTGCAGCGGGCCGTGCGGGAGGTGGCGTACCGGCCGGGGATGCTGTTCTCCCAGCTGGTGCAGGCGGCCACCCCGGTGGTCACCTTCGGCTCGGTCGGCGCGATCCTGTGGACCCTGGACTTCCGGATCGCGCTGCTGGCCATGGTCGCCCCGTTCCCCACGGTGGTCGCGCAGATCCTCCAGGGCCGCCGCACCCACGCGCTGGAGCACGGCCGCTCCGAGGAGCGGCGCCGGATCAACTACTGGCAGCACCTGGCCTCCCAGCCGAACTCGATGAAGGAGGTGCTGGCCTTCCGGCTCGCCCCGGTGGTGCTCACCAACCACCGGCGGCTGCTGGCCGGGATCGTCGGCGCGGACCTGCGGATGGCGAACCGGAACTTCGGCCTCGCCGTGCCGATGGTCGTGCTGACCGCGCTGCTGACGATCTCCGCGCAGGCCACGGCGATCCTGGTCGGCAGCAGCGACGCCCGGCACGTGGCCGGCCTGCTGGCGGTGATCCAGGCGATCGGCATGCTGCAGGCCAGCATGCAGCAGCTCTTCGGCTCGGTGTCCGGGATGTACGTCAACCAGCTCTACCTGCGCAACGTCGACGAGTTCCTCGCGATCGAGCAGGAGCGGGAGACCCAGGGCGAGGTGACGTTCCCCCAGGACATCGTCGGCGGCATCGAGTTCCGCGACGTGTCGTTCAGCTACCCCGGCAGCGGGCGGCGCGCCCTGGACCGGGTCTCGTTCACGCTGAAACCGGGCCAGGTGACGGCGATCGTCGGCCTCAACGGCGCCGGGAAATCCACCCTCGGCAAGCTCATCGGCCGCCTCTACGAACCGACCGAGGGCTCGATCCTGGTCGACGGCGTCCCGCTCGCCGACTTCCGGCTGGACAGCCTGCGCGACCGGGTCTCCTACGTCTTCCAGAACTACGTCGAGTACCAGCTCTCGGTGGGCGAGAACATCTCGCTCGGCATGGTGCACGAGGCCGACCGCTCGGCCGGGCGGGTCGAGGCCGCGGCCCGCGAGGTCGGGATGCACGAGCACATCACCGGCCTGCCGCAGGGCTACGAGACCCAGGCGGGACGGCTGTTCACCGGGGGCGTCGAGTTCTCCGGCGGCCAGTGGCAGCGGCTGGCCATCGCCCGCAGCGCGGTGCGCTCCGCCAGCGTACGGGTCATGGACGAGCCGACCGCCGCGCTCGACACCATCACCGAGGCCGAACTGCTCGACACCCTGACCGCCGCCTCGGCCGGCCGGGTCTCGCTGCTGATCGCCCACCGCTTCTCCTCGGTGCTGCGCGCGGACCGGGTGCTGGTCTTCGACCGGGGCCGGCTCGTCGAGGACGGTGACCACCAGGAGTTGATGCGCCTGGGCGGCCTGTACGCGGAGATGTACGAGGCGCAGAACGCGGGGCCGCCCGAACCCGCGTCCGGTGGTGTTTCGAAAGCCGGGGCGAAGGCCGGGACGAAGGCCGGGGCGAAGGCCGGGGCGAAGGCCGGGACGGGGGTCCGATGATGCAGCTCACCGCGTTCGACCAGGTGCTGGTCTACGGCGGCACCGGCCCGGCCGGCGCCGCCCGGGAGTCGGTCCGGCTCGCCGTGGCGGCCGAACGCCTGGGCTACCACCGGTTCTGGGTCGCCGAGCACCACGGCGCGACCAGCGGTTGCGGCTCGCCCGAGGTCCTGGTCGCCGCCGCCGCGGCGGCGACCGCCGGCATCCGGGTCGGCACCGCCTCGGTCCTGCTGCCCCACTACGCGCCGCTGAAGGTGGCGACCACCTTCAACCTGCTGGAACGGCTCCACCCCGGCCGGATCGACCTCGGCATCGGCCGCGGGCCCGGCGCGGGCGAGAGCGTCACCCGGCTGCTCGCCCGGGAGGGCGAGGCGCCGTACCACGAGAAGATCGAACAGCTGCTGGCCCACCTCACCGCGGGGACGGATCTGCTGCCCGATTCCACCCCGCCGCAGCTGTGGCTGACCGGCGCCGGAGCGGGCGGGGCGCACCTCGCCGCCCACTTCGGACTGCCTTTCTGCTTCGCCCAGTTCGCGCACGGCGTGCCACGGCCGGAGATCGTCGAGCTGTACCGGGAGAAGTTCCGCCCGGGCCCGCTCGGGGCGGTCCCACGCGTCGCCGTCGCGGTCCGGGTGGCCTGCGCGGACGACCCGGGGGACGTCCGGCTGCTGCGCGCGGGCCTCGCGCTGGGCGCCGCGGCGGTGGGCCGCCGGACCCTCCCCTCCTGGGACGAACTCCACGCCCTGGCACCCACGGTGGCACTGCCCGACGCGGCGGACCCGGCGGACGTGTCCGTCCTGGCCGGGGTCCCCGCCGAGGTGGCCGAGCGGCTCGCCGCCCTGACCGCCGCCTACACCCCCGACGAGCTGGCGGTCACCACCCTCTGCCCCGACCTCGACCTCCGGATCCGCACCTTCGAGCTGCTCCGGGCGATGGTTCCGGGCCCGGTGGCGCCGGTCGGGCGGTGATCGTCGGGCGCAATCGTGGTCAGCCCGCGAGGTGCGCCAGGAGCAGTGGCACGATCTGCTCGGCGTTGGCCTCCGGCAGCCAGTGGGTGGCGCCGTCCAGTGCCACGAAGCGGTACGGGGCGTTGATGTGCTTGGCCGTCAGCTCGGCGGCCTCGCGGCCGAGGGCGCGGTCCTCGGTGCCCCAGACGAAGAGGGTGCGGACGGTGATCTCGCCGGCCGGGATGCGGAGTTGCTCGTTGGTGGCCCGGTACCAGTTGAGCCTGCCGGTGAGCGCGCCCGGTTCGGTGAACCGGCGGACGTTGGCCTCGGCCTGCTCCTCCGGCAGCGCGCTGCGGTAGAGGGAGCGCAGCCGGGCCGCGTCGTCGGCCAGGAGGGACTGCTCCGCGACGTGGTCCGGGAGCCGGAACTCGTGGACGTACTGGGAGCGTTCGCTCTGGTCGCTGTCGTTGTTGAGGGCCTCGTAGAGCGCCTCGGGGTGCGGGGTGGAGAGTACGGCCAGGCTGTGCAGCCGCTCCGGGTGGGCGGAGGCCAGCGACCAGGCGACCAGGCCGCCCCAGTCGTGGGCGACCAGGTGGAAGCGCGGGGCGTCCAGGGCGTCGGCGAAGCCGAGGGCGTCCGCGACCAGCAGCTCGACGGTGTAGTCGGCGATGTCCGCGGGGCGGGCGTCGGGGGAGTAGCCGCGCTGGTCCACCGCCACCGCGCGGTAGCCGGCGGCGGCGAGTGCGGTCAGTTCGGCGCTCCAGCAGTCGGCGAACTCGGGGAATCCGTGCAGCAGCAGGACGAGTTCGCCGTCGGCGGGTCCGGCGGCCAGCGCGTCGAAGGTGTGCTCGCCGACGGTCAGGCGGAGGGGGGTGGGCTGGGCTATGGACATGGGTCATCTCCAGTCGGTGACAGTGACGGTGACGCGTCAACAGGACGATGAGATCACAGCGAGGGGGCCGCAGGGCCGACTCCGGGTGTCCGGCGGGCGTGAAGTCCCGCACAGGACGTCGGCGGGGCCGACTTCTGGTGCGGGGGCGAGATGAATGTTTGACCGGGTTGTATTTTTAACCGAGTAACGCTTTCATGGAGGTATGAATCGCCCAGACCTTCCCCCCGTGCTCGTCATCGGGGCGACCGGCCGGATCGGCCGCCTCGTCATCGACCGACTCCTCGCCGAGGGCGTGCCGGTCCGCGCCCTCACCCGTCGCCCCGAGGCGGCGGTGACCCTGCCGGCCGGGGTCGAGACCTTCATCGGCGACCTCACCGTGCCCGAGTCGCTCGACCCGGCCCTGAACGGCGCCGGCGCGGCCTTCCTCGTCTGGACCGCCCCGCCGCAGACCGCCGCGGCGGTCGTCGAGCGGCTGGCGGCCCACGTGCGACGGATCGTCTTCCTCTCCTCCCCGTTCCGGACGCCGCACCCCTTCTTCCAGCAGCCCAACCCCGCCTCGGCGCTGCACGCCGAGATCGAGCGGCTCATCGCGGCCGCCGGGGTCGAGTCGACGATCATCCGGCCCGGGATGTTCGCGTCGAACTCGCTGGCCTGGTGGGCGTCCGCGATCCGGCCGGGCCGGGCCGTCCGCTGGCCCTACGGCGCCGCCGCGACGGCACCCGTCGACGACCGCGACATCGCGGCCGTCGCGGCACTGATGCTCCATCAGGACGGTTATTCAGGAGCCGACTTCGTCCTCACCGGGCCCGAGTCGCTGACCCAGGCCGAGCAGGTGGGCGTCATCGGCGACGCCCTGGGACGCCGGATCGCCTTCGAGGAGATGACGCCGGACGAGTTCCGGAACCTGTCGCAGGGCGCGGTGCCCGGCCCGGCCGTCGAGATGCTGCTCGCCGCGTGGAACGCGGCCGTCGGACGGCCCGCGTACGTGACCACCACGGTGGCCGACGTCCTCGGGACGGCGCCGCGGACGTTCCACCAGTGGGCCGCCGACCATGCCGAGGCGTTCACGCCGGATTCGGAGGGTTAGGGCCAATGCCAGTGACTTAGGTCGTGCTCGCTCTGGTGATCGTGACGGTGGCCGGAGCGGGTGGTGGCCAGTTGCGGTGTTGGGCGCGTTTG
>NZ_JBEOSV010000052.1:0-62895 GCF_040303245.1 Kitasatospora sp. NPDC096077
GTTACATTCCGAACCCGGAAGCTAAGCCTCACAGCGCCGATGGTACTGCAGGGGGGACCCTGTGGGAGAGTAGGACGCCGCCGAACAATCATTCAGAAAAGCCCCCGCCGGGTGAACCGGGCGGGGGCTTTTCGCGTTTCCGGCCCCCGGGCTTCCGGCCGTGCGGCGGTGTTGGGAAGTTGGCTGGACAACAATTGGCCGAAAGCTCACGCGGCGTTCGCTGGAGGACTGTGTTCGACCCGCGTGCG
This sequence comes from Kitasatospora sp. NPDC096077, assembly GCF_040303245.1. Classification (NCBI taxonomy): domain Bacteria; kingdom Bacillati; phylum Actinomycetota; class Actinomycetes; order Kitasatosporales; family Streptomycetaceae; genus Kitasatospora; species Kitasatospora sp. NPDC096077. The sequence continues at coordinate 249 of NZ_JBEOSV010000052.1, forward strand.
ATGTCTATGTTCGAGCCTTCTTCGTACTTGTGCAGTGCACGACTCGGAAGGACATCACGTGGCCTCCATCGACAGGCGTCGGTTCCTCCAGCTGGGCGGCGCCTCCGCGGCCGCCGCCGGCCTCGGGGCGTTCCCGCCCGCGGTCGGCAAGGCGTTGGCCCTGCCCGCGATCAGCCGGACCCGTTCGATCAAGGACGTCGAACACGTCGTCATCCTGATGCAGGAGAACCGTTCCTTCGACCACTACTTCGGCACCCTCCGCGGGGTCCGCGGGTTCGGCGACCCGCGCCCCACGCTGCTGCCGGACGGTCGGCCGAACTGGCACCAGCCCGCCGCCGCGGTGAAGACCGGCCGCTACCACGACCGCGGTCTGCCGGCCTCCGAGAAGGAGGTGCTGCCCTGGTACATCGACCCCAGGAACACCACCGAGTACCAGGCCGGCACCGACCACGGCTGGAGCAGCGGCCACCTCGCCTGGAACGAGGGGCGCCACGACCAGTGGGTGAACCAGAAGCAGGACGTCATGACGATGGGTCACCTCAAGCGCCAGGACGTGCAGTACCACTTCGCGCTGGCCGACGCGTTCACCGTCTGCGACTCGTACTTCTGCTCCGTCCACGCCGACACCGCCCCCAACCGCATCTACCTCTGGACCGGCACCAGCGACCCGCGCAATGTCTACGGCCGCAAGCCCAACGGGCCCGGCCTGGAGGAGCGCAACAACAAGAACGGCTACACCTGGACCACCTACCCGGAGCGGCTGGAGGACGCGGGGGTCAGCTGGAAGCTGTACCAGGGCGGTTCGGGTGAGCCGGGCACCCCGACGGACAACTACACCGACAACTCGCTGATGTTCTTCGAGCGTTACCAGACCGCCGAGGGCGCGTCCGGGCCGCTGGTGGAGAAGGGCGCGAGCGACCACACGCTCAAGGAGTTCCGGGCCGACGTCCAGCAGGGTCGGCTGCCCCAGGTCTCCTGGATCGTCCCGCCGTACAAGTACAGTGAGCACCCGTCGGCCACGCCCACCGACGGCGCCTACTACATCAACCTGGTGCTGGACGCGCTCACGTCCAACCCCGAGGTGTGGGGCCGGACCGTCTTCCTCATCAACTACGACGAGAACGACGGGCTGTTCGACCACGTCGTCCCGCCGATGCCGCCGGTGGTCAGCCGGCCGGGCGGCCAGGGCATGGTCTCCACCGACCTGGAGGCCAGCCTCGCCGACGAGTTGCTCGACCTCGCCAAGTACCCGGGCGAGATGAGCCCGCTGGTGCCGGGCGCGGACCGGGGCGGGCTGCAGCCGATCGGGCTCGGCCCGCGGGTGCCGCTGCTGGTCATCTCCCCGTGGTCGCGCGGTGGTTGGGTCTGTTCGGAGACCTTCGACCACACCTCCGTGCTGCGGTTCCTGGAGGCCCGGTTCGGCATCGAGGAGCCCAACATCAGCGCCTGGCGCCGCGCGGTCTGCGGTGACCTCACCTCGGCGCTCGACTTCTCCGGCGCCGACCCGCGCCCGGTCTCGATCGCGGTGCCGGCGCCGATCGCCTCGCGGGGCAAGCCCTACCAGGTGCCGCTGCCCCAGCAGCTGCCCACCCAGGAGCCGGGCACCCGGCCGGCCCGCGCGCTCCCGTACGACCTGCGGGTCAACGAGGACGAGACCGACGACGCGACGGTGTTCCAGCTCAACATGGACAACCAGGGTGCGGCCGGCGCCTGGCTCTACGTCTACGACCGGACGGCGCCGACGGGGGCCCCGCGCCGCTACACCCTCTCGGCGGGCGACAGCTTCGAGGACCACTGGCCGCTGGTCGACGGCCGCTACCACCTGGTCGCCCACGGGCCGAACGGCTCGGTGCAGGAGTTCGAGGGCAAGACGGTGGGCGGCCTGGTCGCCCGCTTCGAGCCCGCGAAGAACAAGGTGCGGGTGACGATCTCCAACCACGGGGACACCACCCGGACGGTCACCCTTGAGAACGCCTACGCCAAGGGCGCCAAGCAGGGCCGCACCATTCGGCCCGGTGACGACGCCCGGTTCACCTTCGACCTGGGCGGCGACAGCCGGTGGTACGACGTCACCGTGACGGGCACGGACGGACCGGCGTTCCGCCGCCGCTGGGCCGGGCACGTCGAGAACGGCCGCCCGGGCACCAGCGACCCCGGCCCGCGCTGACCGGATCCGCGTCGGCCCCGCTGGGGGACACCTGACCGTGGGCCCTGGCAGCACTGCCAGGGCCCACGGCCGTTCGCGGTCAGCCCGCGGGCTGCCAGGGGCGGCTGGGGACCCACAGCGGGACGGGGCCGCCGCGCGGCATGGCGCGCGCCGCGTCGTCCTCCAGCCGGTCGTCCACCCGGTCCGGATCGCCCTCGCTCAGCTCCACCAGCGCGGCGGCGGCGATCCGGGCGCAGCACAGCACCAGCGCCAGGGTGTCCTGGCGGCGGTGCCGCTCCCGGACGTAGGCGTCGACCCGCTCCTCGATCCGGGCGCGGTGGGACGGGCCGTCCCCGGCGGCCAGCGCCTGCACCCCGTGCCAGACCAGGGTGAGCGCGCAGGGCTCGGCGGGGTGGCTCACACCCTCCCGGTCCGCCTCCTCGCGGGCCTCGGCCGAGCGCTGCCCGAGCCACTCCAGCGCCGCCGGCCCGTCCTGACCGCAGGACCGCAGGAGCAACTCGGCGGCGTGCTCCGCGACGGCCGGCAGCACGGCCGAGGCGGGCACCCGCAGCCCGGGGGCGGGCGCGTCGCCGAAGGACAGCCAGGTGTCCGCGAACGAGGCCGCCCGCAGCCCGCCCACCCACGCCGGCGCCCCGCCGGTCGCCCCGAGCCACTCCCCGGCCCCCAGCCGGATCAGCCCCACCGCCACCAACCGCGCCGCATCCCCGTCCAGCCCGAGCAGCCGTCCACTCCGCACCACGCACCCCCGCCTGCGATCGTCACTCCTTGGCCACATCCCATCACAGCGCGACGGGAACGAACTAGGCAGGGTCACGTCACGAATCGGTGCCGGTGTGGGAGGGCCCTCCGGGCGGACGGGCGGACGGGCGGACGGGCGGACGGGCGGACGGGCGGTGGTCTGGGTCCGGGGTCAGGTGGCGGTGGCCGTGGGGCGGCGTCGGCGTTCGGGCCAGGGGTAGCCGAGTTGGGCGGCGTACGCCCGTGAGCCTCCGCAGACCTCGGCGGTCGTGCGCGGGTCCTCGGCGGAGAGGCGCGACACCAGGGCCTCGGCCTGGGCGGCCGGGTGGTCGTCGGAGACCGGGATGCTCAGCCGGAACTGGAGCCACGGGTGGCCGTCCCGGATCGCGGGGCGACCGGGGTGGAGCAGGAGGACGGTGAGCCGGTCGGGTTCCGAGGGCCAGGCGGAGACGGAGAGCAGCTCGCATTCCCAGGCGGTCAGCCAGTCGGTGCGCCCGTGGACCCGTTCCTCCAGCAGCCTGGCGACCGTACGGGCCGGCCACTCCCAGCTGTGGTCGGCGGCGGCCCGGTCGAGCTCCGCTTCGTACCGGTCGGCGTCGAACCGGAGTTCCGGGAGGTCGACGGACGCGGCCACGGGGTTGCGCCAGCCGTTCCAGACCACGTGCCGCCCCTCGCGCCGGACGGTCACGCTGATGCCGCCGCAGCAGGCGTCGGCGCAGTGGGCCTCGGCGAGTCGGACCGTACGCGGGGTGTCGGTCGCCCGCAGCGGGGTCCCCGGGGCGAGCAGGAACCGGGGGTCCTCGGCCGGTCCCGCGTCGAACACCTCGGCCAGGACGTCCCGGCCGTCGACGATCGGGCGGCACTCCACCGAGCCCTCGGTCCCGAGCGGCGGTACGACGATGCGGAGGGAGAGCAGGTTCGGTGCTGTGGTCACGGCCCGATGGTTCCGGAGTCGACGGGGCTTGTCAGCCGGGTTTCCGGCGGGAGGCGGCTGACCAGGGGCGTTGTCGGGCGGGTGAACCCCGCGGGCCGTGCGGGCCGTACTTGACGGTGACGGCCCCTGTGCCGTCCGTCGCCGCCTCGCGTGCCCACCGCTTCCCACGGGCGGAGTGGCCCGGGGCGGCCCTCGTGACCCCCACGAACCCTCAGAACCCTCCCAACCCTTCGAGGAGATGCACAGATGAAGCACGTACGCCGCGCTGCCGCGGTCACCGGTGGTGCGGTCGCCGCCCTGGCCCTGGCCGGTACCGGGCAGGCCTTCGCCTGGAACCCGAGCGACGCCTCGCTGACGATCGGCTGCCGCACGGACGCCGGTCACGTCGTGCTGGTGCTCGGCAACAACTACAAGGACGCGGGGGACTACACCCTCAGCCTGGTGGGCGGCACCGAGAAGTACCACGGCACGCTCGGCGCGCACGCGACGACCAAGGTGACCGTCGGCTACTCCGGCAAGGGCGACGACTGGCGGTTCACCCTGGCGGACACCCACGTGGACAAGCACGTCGCCGACGTGCCGCTCTGCCCGACCGCCACGCCGACCCCGCCGGTCACCCCGACGCCGACACCCACCCCGACCAAGCCGGCGACGCCGTCCGGGACGCCCACCCCGACGCCCACCCCGACGTCGAGCCGTACGGCGACGCCGTCGCCCAGCGGCAGCCCGTCGGCGACCCCGTCCGGCACGCCGTCCTCGCCCGCCGCGCACCCCTCCGTCTCGCCTTCGGCTTCGGAGAGTGCGAGCGCCGCCCCCGCCCTGGCCCAGACCGGTGGCGGCGGCAACACCGGCCTCGCGGTGGCGGGTGCCGCCACCCTGGTCGCCGGCGCCGGACTCGTCGTGGCGGCCCGCAAGGCCGGCGCCCGCCGCAAGGCCTGACGGCCGGCCGGGAACGCGGAAGGGGCGGCGGGATGTTCGTCGACGGGGCGTGGCGCCTCACGGTGGTCGGCAAGGACGCCGACTTCGAACAGCGTGCGGTGGTCCGCACGCCGTACGGCGTGCAGGTGCTGGCCGGTGTGGTGGGGGAGTCCATGGTCGTCGACGCGGACACCTGGGAGCTGCGGCTGGAGCACCTGTGGCCGGGCGGCGGCTGGCGGCCGGACGTCGAGGTGGTGCCCGGCCCGGTGACCGTCGAGGGCGGCCGCCGCACCCGGGAGGTCCGGGCGCGGGACTGCCGCTGGCCGGGCCGGCCCGCGTCGGACGTGCTGCACAACCTGGTGCTGCGTCTGGACGCGCTCGGCGTCGCGGCACCGGAGCGGTCGGCGCTCGGGGTGGAGGCGATCGGCCCGGCCTCGACGCCGTCGGTGCGCACCAGCGGCGGGCCGGGCCCCGGGTCGCGCCTCACACCGGGGACGGCGACGCCCGGCACCACGAGGTCCGGCAGCACGACGTCCGGTACCACCAAGTCCGGCGCGGTGACCCCCGGCTGGTGACCCGCCGGTGCCGTCCCAGGGGACTCTCCCGTCCCTGGGACGGCCCGGGGACGCGAGCGGCCACGCACGGGAACCCGCGGTCGCCGCGGAGGCGCTCGGTGCCCGGTCGCAGGGCGGAGCCGGTGCTGAGGCACGTACGGGTCGTCATGCGGGACACGCCGTCGGCCGCCCCGACCGCCCGTCAGCCGTTCGGCCCACCCCCGGGGAGGGGCGAGTTCCGGGCGGGCGGGGTCTCACACTCGGGCGGACGGGTGTCTCACCGTGCAGGCAGGCGCCGTGAGACGCGTTCCGGCGGCGGATGGGACGGCAGATGTCTCCCGTCCGGGCGGTGGAGTGGGGCACAGTTCTGCCGACGAACCATCACGCCCTTGGAGATCCCGCTGTGAACACCCTCCTTCCCACCCGGCGCCGGCTGTCGCTGGGTCTGGCCCTGGCCGCCGCGCTGACCGGTGTCGGCGCGTACACCGCCTCGACCGCCTCCGCCGCGACCGCGCCGGCCCCGATACCGCTCACCTCCCCGTCCTGCCCGGCCACCATCCAGCAGGGGGAGGCCGACGGCTGCGTCACCCAGCTGCAGGCGGAGCTCAACCTGACCGGCGCGACCCTCACCGTGGACGGGCAGTTCGGTCCGGCCACCGGCACCGCCGTGCGCACTTTCCAGACCGCGCACCACCTGACCGCGGACGGCCTCGTCGGCCCGGCCACCAAGACGGCGCTCGACGCGGCGGCGGCCGCCGCCTCCGGCACGGTGGACCTGCGCACCCAGTGCGGCACCCTGCGGACCGGCGCCACCGGCCAGTGCGTCTCGACCCTGCAGACCCTGCTGAACACCTTCAACGCGGGCCGCCTCGTCGTGGACGGGCAGTTCGGTCAGGCCACCGACACGGCCGTGCGCAACTTCCAGGCCGCGCACGGCCTGACCATCGACGGCATCGTCGGCACGGGCGTCAAGACCGCCCTCTACAGCAGCACCCCGACCCCGCTGCCCAGCGGCCCGATCAACTCCACCAAGGTGCTGAACGCGGCCAAGTCCTACCTGGGCCTCCCGTACGTGTGGGGCGGCGGCCACTCGCTGCGCGGCGAGGGCCCCGGCCCGTCGCTGGGCACCTGCGACGGCTACACCGGCTCGATCCAGCCCTGCCCGGCCGACACCACCGTCGGTCTGGACTGCTCGGGCCTGGTCCGCGCGGCCTTCTGGTTCGGTGCCGGCATCGACCTCGCCAACGGCGGCGACACCACCGAGCAGACCCTGGACAAGCACCTCACCCGGATCACCGAGGCCCAGCGCCGCCCCGGCGACGTCGAGTACTTCGGGACGGACGCCCACAACACCAGCCACGTGGTGCTCTACGCCGGGACCGACCCGGCGACCGGCGCGGACATGATGTACGAGGCGAAGGAGACCGGCACCGACGTGCACTACGTCACCCTGCGCACGGGCGGCTACTGGTACCACGTCTCGGCCTGACCCGACGGACCCCGCGCGGGAGTTCGAGGACCGGCCCTGGGGCGGCTCGAACCCGGGCGGGGTCCGCGTCCGTGGTACCGGTGGAGGCCGGGTGTCCGGCGAGCGGCGAGGACGGACGCGGGAGGACAGCGATGGCCTGGTACCAGGGCCCGAGCCGGATCACGGTGACGGCGGTGGAGGGTGAGTGGCCGCAGCGGGCGGTGGTGACCGTCCGGGGCGTCGCGCCGGTGGAGATCCCGGCGCAGGTCGGCGCGGTGCACCTGGTGGAGGCGGACAGCTGGCAGCTGGCGCTGGAACACCGCGTCGGTACCGAGTGGTGCCCCAACATCCGTGCCGTGCAGGGGCGTTGGCAGGAGATTCGGGGCGTGCAGACCCAGCTGGTGCACAGCCGCAACCGCGACCGGGCGGGCGACCGCCGGGACCGCAACGTGGTGCTGCGGATCGAGCGGGTGGAGCCGGACGGCGGCGCCCCCGTGGCCGCGCCCGGACTGTCGGCCGCCCGCCGTACCGCGACGGCGGGGACGGTGCCGGGGACATCCGGGACGGCCGGCCGACGGACCACCACCTCGACCGTCGGCTCGGAGCCCCTGCGGCCCGCCGCCCCGGCGGCCACCCGGACGACCGCCACCGGCGGCTCCTGGGGTCGTTGACCGGCGGCCGGGCCGTCCCCGGACCTCAGCCCGTCTCGGTGATCAGGGCGCGGAGGGCGGCGGCGACCGGGGCGGGGCGTTCCTGCATGGCGACGTGGCCGGTGTCCGGGAGGGTGAGGAGACGGGCGTCGCGGAAGGCCGCGTAGGCGCGGGCGGCGAGCCGGAACGGGACGAGGCGGTCCTCCCGGCCGTAGACCAGCAGGGTGGGGGCGGTGATCCGGCCGGCCTGCTGCCAGGGGGAGGAGACGCCCCGGTGCAGGGAGGCGCGGACCACCGCGCGCATGCCCTCGGGCAGTATCCGCGGCGCGTGCGGGAGCGCGCTGCGGCGCAGGCGTTCGCGGGCCTCGGTCGCGCGCTGGTCGGGGCGGACCCGGCCGGGGTCGGCGTAGATCAGCCGGTAGAGGTCGTCGAGTTGGCGCTCCGGGCTGCGGCCGGCGAGCAGCCGGCCGTACAGCCGCGGGGCGCCCGGGAGGGCGAGCAGGGCCGCCAGCGCGGCCCGGGGCGGCGGAAGGGCCGGCAGGACGGGGGCGAGCAGGGTCAGCGAGGCGACCAACTCGGGCCGGTGGGCGGCGAGATGGAGTGCGGTCAGGCCGCCGAGGGAGTTGCCGACCAGGTGGACCCTGCGGTGCCCGGCGCGGTCGAGGTGGGCGGCGACGGCGGTGGCCTGGCCCTCGACGGTGACGACGCCCTCGGCCGGGGGAGCGGACCGGCCGTAGCCGGGCAGGTCCAGGGCCAGGCAGTGCACCGAGCCGTGCAGCAGGTCGATCAGGGCGGCCCAGTTGTGGGTCCAGCCGCCGAGTCCGTGCAGGAACACGGCGGTCCCGGCGCCGGGTGCGGTGCTGGGGGTGTAGTCGGCGGCGAGCGGCTGGTGCACGGGGGTGGGTCCTCATCGTGGTCGGGGGCGAGGGGGCGGCTCAGCGCCGCAGCGGTCCGGCGGTCTCCGCGATGGCGAGGCGGTAGTGGCCGATCAGCCGGTCGCCGACGGCGTCCCAGCCGCGCTCGGACACGGCGGCGCGGCCCGCCCGGCCGAGGTCCGCCCGCAGGTCGGGGTCCCGGGCGAGCCGTTCGACGGCCGTGCGGAACTCCTCCCCGGCGCCGGGTGGCACCAGGAAGCCGGTGCGCCCCGGGCGGACCAGGTCCAGCGGCCCGCCGGCCGCCGGGGCGACCACCGGCAGGCCGCTGGCCATCGCCTCCTGGACGGTCTGGCCGAAGGTCTCGTACGGCCCGGTGTGCGCGAACACGTCGAACGAGGCGTACAGCCGGGCGAGTTCGTGCCCGGTGCGGCGGCCCAGGAACACCGCGTCCGGCAGTGCGGCCTCCAGCGGGGCGCGGCACGGGCCGTCGCCGACGACCACCAGCCGGACGCCCGGCAGGCGGGACGCCGGCGCCAGCCGGTCGACCTGCTTCTCCGCCGCCAGCCGTCCGACGTAGCCGACCAGCACCTCCCCGCGCGGGGCGAGCCGGCGGCGCAGGGCGTCGTCCCGGTGGCGCGGGTGGAACCGCTCCCGGTCGACTCCGCGCGGCCACAGGTGCAGCCGGGGGACGCCGTGGGCGGCCAGTGCGCCCAGCGAGGCCTGGGAGGGTGCCAGCGTCCGGGCGGCCGCGGTGTGGATCCGCCGCAGGATCCGCCAGGCCGCCCGGGGGCCGGCCCCGCCGAGGAACGGCAGGTAGGTGCGGGCGTACGCGGCCATGTCCGTCTGGAACACCGCCACGGCCGGGATCCCGGCCCGCCGGGCCGCCGCCGCGCCGGCCGCCCCGAGTGCGAACGGCCCGGCCAGGTGGACGACCTGGGGGCGGTGGCGGTCGATCGCGGCGGCCAACCGCCCGCCGGGCAGGGCGATCCGCACCTCCGGGTAGCCCGGCAGCGGCACCGACCGGACCCGCAGCACCTGGTAGCCGTCCACCTGCTCGGGACCGCGCCGGGCGCGGGTCGCCGGGGTGACCACCAGCACGGAGTGGCCGCGGGCGGTCAGGTGCTCGGCGGTCCGCAGCACGGAGTGGGCGACGCCGTTGAGCTGCGGGGGGAAGGACTCGGTGACGATCAGGACGCGCAGTCGGCCGCCGGGCGCAGCCGGGGCCGGGCCCGCCGCGGGGCGGACCGTCGCCCCGGACAGCAGTCGGCTCACCGGGCGCTCCCGCGGCCGGCCCGCGCCCCGGGCACGGACGGCACCGGAGGCACGCGGGGTGGGGCCGCGCCCGGGGGCGTGTCGACGGAGCGCCCGACCTCCCGCAGGTCGCGCAGGATCTCCCGGAAGGAGTCGACCAGCCCGGCCTCGCCGTACGCCAGGCCCACCTCGGCGCAGTAGCCGCGCACGATCCGCGCGGCGGGCCGCAGCGCCGCGATCGGCATGGCCGGGAAGAGGTGGTGCTCGATCTGGTACCCGAGGCCGCCGAACAGGAAGTGGGTGAACCGCCCGGCGCGCAGGTTGCGGGAGGGCAGCACCTGGCGCCGGAGGTAGTCCGCGGGCGGCTCGTCCGGGCCGGTCATCGGCATGCCCTTGTGGTTGGGCGCGAAGATGCAGCCCAGGTAGACGCCGAGCACGGCGCCGCACAGCACGGCGAAGGCCAGCGCCTGGAGCGGGGTGAGCACGACCAGCAGCAGGCCCGCCGCGAGGACGTAGTGCAGTGCGGCGAGGCTCCGTTCCAGCACCGGGTGGCGGAGCCGGCCCCGGACCAGGGTCACGGTGGTGGCGACGACCAGGCCGAGTGCCTGGAGGGAGAGCAGCGGGAAGAACAGCTCCGCCTGGTACTTGGCGACGGTCCTGCGCAACCCCCGTGTCCGCCGGGCCTGTTCGGCGGTGCGGACGAAGAGGATGGCGTTCGCGGCCGGATCGCGGCCCTCCCGGTTGGGGTGGGCGTGGTGGCGGTTGTGGTCGCTGACCCACCAGCCGTAGCTCATCCCGACCACCAGGTTGCCGAGCAGGATGCCCGCCAGATCGGTGCTCCGGCGCCCGGAGAACACCGCGTGGTGCGCGACGTCGTGCCCGAGCAGCGCCAACTGGCCCAGGACCAGGGCGAGTACGGGGGCCAGGCCGAGCTGCCACCAGCTGGCGCCGAGGGCGGTGAACCCGGTCAGGACCAGCGCGAGGGCGAGCAGCAGGGCGCCGGCCCGGCAGCCGTAGTACAGCGGGCGCCTGCGGAGCAGTCCGGCCTCGGTGACGCGTCGGCGCAGCTCGGCGAAGTCGCCGTGCCGGGTGGTGCCGGCGGTCGGGGTGTCCTGAAGGGTCATGCCACCATCCCGGTCTCGGGTCGCTCCGGCCGGTCGTGGCCGTCATGCCGTCCGGCCCAGGGCCACGTGGTGTGGTCCTGGGCCGGACGGCCTCAGCCTTTCGTGTGTGCTCGGTGGTTGTCCCGGTGCGGTCCCGTGTCGTGGTCGGATGGGCACGATCGGGCGGGGGGCGGCCCGGTTTGCTCCGTCAGGGGTGCGACGGCCGATCGTGTTTGCGAGGCCCGGCGGGAATTGTCGGACACGCCCTGGGGCGGTCAGTGGATCAGGTGGAGGCTGAAGGCGTCGTCGGTGGAGAAGGACGGCGTCTTCACGTGCGTCACGCCGGTCGCCTCGTCGTGGTACCAGCCGGAGTCGGCGGAGTCGAGGGCGGCGGCCGAGTCCAGCTCGGGCAGCGGGCCGCCCCGGGTGACCACCAGGCGGGGGGCGGGCTGGCCGTGCACGCTGAACCGGTACGCCCGGGCGTCCGGCTTGCCGGTGTAACTTCCCTCGCTGGCACCGACCTTGACGGTGGTGACCGGGCCGTGGGCGTGGACGTCCACCCGCTGGGTGGCCGAGGCGCCGGTCGCGTACTGCCGGGTGGTGCCGTCGTCCTCGTACAGGGTGTAGGAGCTGTCGCCCTGCGGGTAGAGGTCGTAGTCCAGTTCGCCGCGGTCCCGGTTCTGCCAGGACAGGGTGCCCTGGGGCCACATCGGGACGATCGCGCCGCCCTTGACGAACACCGGCAGGGTGTCCAGCGGGGCGGAGTAGTCGTTGATGGTGGTGGGGCCCTGGTAGGTGCGGCCGGTCCAGTAGTCGGTCCAGGTGCCCTCGGGCAGGTGGATGCCGTTGCGCACCGAGGTGTCGGAGTAGACCGGGGCGACCAGGAAGTCCGGGCCGGCCAGGAACTCGTACGTGGCGTCCGGTCCGAGGGCGGCCGGGTCGTCCGGGTACTCCAGGGCGAGCGGGCGCACCGCGCCGATGCCGGTGCGGGTGGCCTCGGCGGAGAGGGTGTACATGTACGGGAGCAGCCGCTCCTTCAGCTGGAGGTACTTGCGGTTGATCGAGGTGTACGGCTCGCCGTCCAGCCAGGGCTGCTGGTCGCGCTGCTGCTTGCCGGTCATGTCCTTGGCCCAGCCGTCCATGGTCATGATGGTCGGCAGGAAGGCCTTCCACTGCAGGTCGCGGGTGTACATCTTCGGGTCGCGGCGGAAGATCGAGCCGACGTCGCCGGTGTCGTAGGCGATGCCCGACATGGTGGCGCCGGCGTAGGTGGGGATCTGCCAGCGGATGTAGTCCCAGGAGAGGCTCTGGTCGCCGCTCCAGAGCACCCCGCAGCGCTGGGCGCCGGCCCAGGAGACCGGCAGCCAGACGAAGCCGCGGGCGTCGCTGTTGTCCTCGATGCCGGCCTTGGCCTGGTCGCAGGCGTTGAGGGCGAAGTCGTAGCCGTTGCCGACCCAGGCCACGTCCAGCTTGCGCACCCGGACCCCGGCCTTGACCTCCTCGGCCTGGTTGGGCAGGCCGTTCTGGGTCCACAGGCCGAGCTGGGCGTGGTCCTTGCGCAGGCCCTCGCCGGTCTGCGGCAGGTTCTCGTAGCCGCAGCCGTAGCCGTCGTTGACCAGCATCCAGCCGAGCGGCATCCCGTTCTGCTGGTAGCCGTCGGCGACCTTGAGCGCGTCGGTGGTGTGGCGTTCGCCGCGGTTGGCGTTGTGCAGGTAGCAGTCGGAGTCGCCGGGTTCCAGGCCGTAGACCGGCGGCATGAAGGGCTTGCCGACCAGGGCGGTGTACTGGCCGATCACCGACTTGACGTCGCCGGTGAAGTAGTAGGCGTCCAGGCGCCGTTCCTGCTGTCCGGTGCGCACCGGCGAGCCGAAGTCGTAGATCCCGGGGGCGAAGGTGTTGCGGAAGACGCCGTAGCCGGCGGTGGAGACGTAGAACGGCTGGGAGTTGTTCCAGCCGCCCTCGTTCCAGTTGGTGCTGTTGGCGACGTGGACGGTCCGGTCGCGGTGCGAGAAGCTGCCGTTCTGTTCACCGCCGCCGAAGAACTGCTCGTCGGCGCCGCGCACCAGGCTCTGCCGCAGACCGCCGGTGGACCAGCGCAGCGGGGCGTCCTCCTGCCAGATCGCGGTGCGGTTGTCGGCCTGGTAGAGGCCGAACCGCAGCGGGTGCTTGTACACCCGCAGCACGACGTGCCCGGAGCGGATGCCGTAGTAGTCGCCGGCGTCGAACGAGCTGGTGCGGGACTGGAGTTCGGGCTGCTTGCGGATGATGGTGCTGCCCGCCGGGTCGGTCAGCACGCCGTCCGGGGCGGCGCGCAGCCGCAGCTGGTCGTCGGCGAGGAAGTCGACCTTGGCCTTGAGGGGGCCGGCGGCGATGTCGTAGCTGCCCCGGCCGCCGGAGAAGGAGGTGAGGTCGCCCGCGTCGGCGGTCTTCGGCAGGTAGGCGTGCAGGGTGACGGAGGCGCCGTGCACGTCGTACGGGACGACCAGGACGTGGTAGGTGCCGGAGGCCTTGGGGATCACCGTGGCCTCGGGGTCGGCGGTGCCCGCGCTCTCGGCGACCTCCTTGCCGTTCGCGTCGTAGACGTAGAGGTCGAAGTCGTCGGTCTGGTGCGGCCATTGGATCGAGATCGGGACGCCGCCCTCGGGGTTGTCGTCCCAGTAGCCGGACGGGACGTTCACGGTGAGGTCGAAGCGGCCGCAGACCGCGCCGTCCGGGTCCTGCGCGGCGGCCGGGCAGGAGGTGGGGCCGCCCAGGGTGCCCTTGGCGTAGGTGGGGCTCTGCCAGCCGACGTCCTGGTGGGCGCCGTCCAGGACGGCGACGGCGGGGGTGGCGGCGCGGGCCGGCAGGGCCGGTCCGGCCAGTGCGGCGAGGCTGGTGAGGGCCGCCGCGAGGGCGGCCCTGCGGAGCTGGGGTCGGAGCAGGCGCACGGGGGGTTCTCCTGTCGACTCGAAGGCTCGATCTGCTGCTGTGTGCGTGTGTGCGTGTGTGCGGGGCTCGATCCGCCGGTGCGGACGGCTACTTGACCGATCCGGCGGTCAGCCCGGAGACCACGTGCCGTTCGATCAGGGCGAACAGCACCACGACCGGCACGATCGCGACGACCGAGCCGGCGAACAGGTAGTTCCACTGGACGGTGTAGTTGCCGATGAAGCTGTTGATGCCGACGGTGAGCGGCTGGCTGCCCGGGTCGGTGGACAGCGTCAGGCCCATCACGAACTCGTTCCAGGCCGAGATGAAGGTGAAGATCACCGCGGTGACCACGCCCGGCAGGGCCAGCGGCAGCACGACCCGCCGCAGCACCCCGAGCCGGCCGAGGCCGTCGAGCAGGGCGGCCTCCTCCAGCTCCACCGGGATCGAGGAGATGTACGCGGTGAGGATCCAGACCGCGAAGGCCAGGTTGAAGGCGGCGTTGCAGAGGATCAGCGTCCAGACCGAGTTGAGCATGCCCAGCTGGTAGAACTCGCGGTACAGGCCCACCAGCAGCGAGGTCGGCTGGAACATCTGGGTGACCAGGACCAGTAGCAGGAACAGCCGCCGGCCCCGGTAGCGGAACCGGGCGGTGTAGTAGGCGGCGGGCAGTGCGACCAGCAGCGCCAGCACGGTGGCGCCGCCGGCCACCAGCAGGGTGACCCGCAGGTTGGCGCCGAGGGTCGAGTCCTGCCAGACGCCGATGAGGTTGGACCAGGCGAAGTGCTGGGGCAGGTACGTCGCGTCGCGCAGCTCGTCGGCCGGGCGCAGCGCGGTGACCACCATCTCCAGGTAGGGGAACAGGAAGACCGCCGCCAGCAGCCAGGCCGCCCCCGCGAGGGCCAGGCTCCGCGTCCTGCGCATCGTCAACTCTCCTCCCCGTTCCAGCGGCTGACCTTGAGGAAGACCAGCACCATCAGCACCACGAGGGCGAAGTTGACCACCGACATCGCCGCGGACTCCCCGATGTCGGTGGCCTTCAGCTGGTACATGAACACCGTGCTGGTGGCCGTCGAGCTGTCCGGGCCGCCCCGGGTCATGCCCCAGATCACCGGGAAGGAGTTGAAGACGTTGATCAGGTTGATCACCACGCCGACCAGGAAGGCCGGGCGCAGCAGCGGCAGGGTGATCCGCCGGTAGGCCTGCCAGGCCGAGGCACCGTCCACCCGGGCCGCCTCGTACACCTCGGCGGGCACGGTCTGCAGGCCGGCCAGCAGGGTGTAGGTGGTGAACGGGAGCGAGACGAACACCGCGACGAACACCATCCACGGCCAGGCCGTCGACGGGTCGCCGAGCCAGTCCCGCGGGCCGTCGACCAGCCCGAGGTCGGTGAGCAGGGTGTTGAGCACGCCCGCCGTCCGGTCCAGCATCCAGCGGAAGCCGATCGCGGTCATCAGGACGGAGGCCGCCCAGGGGGCGATCAGCGCCCAGCGGGCGTAGCGGCGGCCCGGGAACCGCTGGTCGAACAGCTGGGCCAGGGCGAGCGAGAGCAGCATGGTCAGGCCGACCACGGCGAGCGTCCAGACCACCGTGGCGAGCAGCACGTGCCCGAGGTCGCTCTCGCCGAACAGCTTGCGGTACTTGTCCAGCCCGGCCGAGCCGCGGACGAAGCCGCTGGTGCTGATCCGCAGGAACGAGGTGCGGACCATCTCGTACACCGGCCACAGCACCACGGCCAGGATCAGCAGTACGGCCGGGGCGATCCACGGCAGCGGGCCCAGCCGGCGGGCCGGCCGACGGGCGTTGCGCACGGGGGAGTTGAGGGTCACGGCGTCGCCTTTCGCAGTCCGGTCCGGTTCCGCAGTCCGGTCAGGTGTCGCAGTCCGGCCATCGGTCAGGTGTCGCAGTCCGGTCCGGTTTCGGCAGTCCGGTCGGGCCCGTCACCTGTTCGCGACGGCGTCCTGGGCCTTCTTCTGCAGATCGCCGAGCACCTTGGCCGGGTCGCCCGACACGGCGCCGCCGATCGACTTCTTGATCTCCGCGGACACCGCGTCCCAGCTGGTGTCGCCGAGCGGGTAGAACACGGCGTGCGGCAGCAGGGCGAAGAACGGTTCGAGGTCCTTGTGCTTGCCCCCGGTGGTGAGTTCGTCCAGCACGCTCCTGGTGACCGGCATCAGGTTGTACGTCTCGTCGAAGGTCAGCTGGTTGGCCTTGGAGTACGCGAAGTCGAGGAACTTCCTGATCTGCTCCTGGTGGCCGTTCTTCTTGAACGCCATCATCCAGTCCGCCACCCCGAGGGTGGAGGTCAGCGGGCCGTTCCGGCCGGGGATCGGCGCCACCCCGTAGTCGACCTTGCCGGTCTGCGCCATCTGGATCAGCGACGGGTGTCCGTTGAGCATCGCCGCCTTGCCGGCCGCGAAGTCGGCGAACGCGGTCTTGCGGTCGGTGCTGGCCGGGTTGGCGTAGGTCAGCCCGGGGTCGACCAGGTTCGACTTGAGCCAGCGGAAGGTGTCGATGTTCGGCTGGCTGTTCAGGGTGTAGGCGCCGTCCGGCCCGGTCGGCCCGCCGCCGTCGCCGAGCTCCCAGATCATGCTCTCGCCCTGGGCCTCCTCCGGCCCGAGCGGCAGCGCGTACGGCGTCACCCCGGGGACCTTGGCCTTGACCAGTTCGGCGTCCTTGCGCAACTCCTCCCAGCTGGCCGGGGGTTGGGAGATGCCCGCCTGCTGGAACAGGGTCTTGTTGTAGAACAGCGCCCGGGCCGAGGAGACGAACGGGATGCCGTACTGCACGCCCTTGACCTGCCCGGCCTTGGCGAAGCTGTCGATCAGGTCCGCCCGGGTGGCGGGCGACAGCACGTCCTCCGCCTTGTACAGCAGGTCGTCGGCCACCTTGTCGGCGTAGCCCCCGGTCTGCAGCACGTCCGGCATGTTGCCGCTCTGGATCATCGTCTTGACCTGCTGGTCGATGTCGTTCCAGTTCACCACCTGGACGTCCACCTTGATGCCGGGGTTGGCCGCCGTGAACGCGGTGGCGACCCCGTTCCAGTAGGTCTTCGAGCTGTTGGACTCCTTGTCGCCGTAGTCGGCGGCCACCAGCTTGAGCGTCACCTTGCCGTCGGCGTCCGCCCCGCCGCTGCCGCCCCCGCTACCGCAGGAGGTGAGCGCGAGCGCCCCGAGCGCGCACGCCGAGACGAGGGCCAGTACACGTTTGTCCACTGCGGTTACCGCCTTCGTGCGCGCTTGATCGGGTGATCCAAGATGCTTGAAGAGTGCTGGTTCTGAGCAGTTTCGAAAGAGCAGCTTGCTGCTTCGGGCGGTTCATGTCAATCGAAGCGGGTGATTTCCGCACACTGCCGCCCCCGGCCCGGCCCGACGGGAGAACCTCTGCGCAGAAACGCTCAACTCAGGCCCCGCCGCCCGGTTCCGCCGTCCCGATGTGTCCTACCCCGTAACGGTGGGTGGCGCGGGGGTCGCGGTATTGTGGCGCGCGGTTCGGACGTTCGGGAGGGGAGCGGCGTGGCCGGGGACGTGACGGTGGAGACGATCGACCTGGGGGACGGCACCACGGTGCGGGCCGAGGTGATCGGCGAGGTGGGCTTCGCGGTGGCCGGGGACGAGGACGGCTTCGGTGACGTCGGCCTGCGCGACCGGGCCGCCAAGGTCGGGTCGGCGGTGGCGCTGTCGCTGGACCAGGTGCGCGGCACCGTGCAGGGCATCGGGCGCTGGGCGGCGGAGACCATCGCCCAGGGCGAGTCCGGGGCACCGGACTCCTTCGAGGTCGAGTTCGGGCTCAAACTGGCCGTCAAGTCCGGGCAGTTGCTCGGCATCATCGCGGAGGCCGGGAGCGAGGCCGGGCTGACCGTCAAGCTCTCCTGGGACCTCGCGGCGCGGCGCGAGCGCGCGAACGCCGAGGCCGCCGCCCCCGCCGCAGCGGAGTGACCGGCCCGCAACTCGACCGGGCTCGCGCCGAGGCGCTGCACCGCTGCGCCGTGCGGATCGAGGCGGTGGACGGCTTCCGGGGCAGCGGCTTCCTGGTCGCCCCCGGGCTGGCCGTCACCTGCGCGCACGTCGTGCTGGACCGGCGCGGCCCGGCCGAGGGACTGGTCGTCCGGCACGGGGCGAGCGCCTACCCGGTGGTGCCCGGGGCCGTCCGCGCCGAGCCCGACAGCGCGGGCGCCGGCCCGTTCGAGGCCTTTCCCGACCTCGCGCTGCTCGACCTCCCGGCCGCCGCCGGGTCGGGCCACCCGGTGGCCCCGCTGGCGGGCGTCGAGGCCGAGCCCGGCAGTTGGTTGACCGCCCTCGGCTACTCCGAGGCCACCCCGACGCCGGGGGCCAGCATCGACACGGTCGCCCTGCGTGTGGTCGGCAGCTCCGGCGAGTTCATCGGCGTCACCGGCCATGTGCAGCCCGGCTTCAGCGGCAGCATGCTGGCCGGACCGGACGGACTGGTGCACGGCGTGCTCAAGGGCAGCCGCTCGTACAAGCAGGACCTGGGCGGCTGGTACGTCCCGCTCGGGGCGCTGATCGCCTTCCTGGGGGCGGCGGTTGCCGTCGCGGTGCCCGAACCGCCGCCCACCGACGCCGAGTTGGTGGCCGCGCTGATGTCCGTCCCGTACACCGCGCGGGCCGACGGCCGGTACGACCTGCTGGAGCGGATGGGCGAACACCTCGGCCTGCCGCACTCCTTCGAGGTCGAGGAGCGCTCCGACCGCCGCGACCACCTGTCCCGGCTGGTGCGCCGCTGCCGGTACCACCGCGACCCGTCGGCCGCGTTGGGCGTGCTGTACGCGGCGCTGGCGGAACTCGCCCCGTACGACGGCGGGTTGGAGCAACTCCGGGGGCTCGTGGAACGGGCCGTCGGCGGGCCGCTGCCCGGTGGTCCGGTGGCGGGTGGGTCGCTGCCCGGTGGTCCGGGGGGCAGGTAGCGGGATGGGCGGAGCGGCGTACGGCGCCCGGCCGCCGGCGGCCCTGCTCCTCACCGGGACCGCCGAGGGCCTGTTGGCCGAGATCCTGTTCGACTTCCGGGGCATCTCCCGGAAGGACTTCCGGCAGGACGTGCTGGAGACCATGGGCCGCTCCCCGTCGTCCCGGATGTTCCACCTGGACGTCAAGGAGGCCGACACCGCGCGCGAGCACGTCCGGGAGATCCTGCTGGGCATCCGCCGCGCCCGCGACCCCCGGGCCGTGCTCGGCTCGCTCGGCGAGGCGCTCCGCGCCCACGACCCGTACGACGGCGCGCTGCCCTGGCTGGAGTTGACGGTGCTGGCGCTGACCGCCGAGACCGGACTGCCGACCGAGCTGCTGCTGCGCATCGTCGTCCTGCTGCGCGCCGTCACCCCGCCGCCCGGCCCGCCCCGGCTGCTCGCCCACGTGCCCACGCGTGCCCCCGGCCGGCAGCGGATCGACGAGCGGACCACCCTGCCGGAGATCCTCGGCCGGCTGCTGGACCACTTCGGCGGCCCCGACGCGGGCTACGCGCTGGCCTTCCTGGACAGCCTGGCCCACGACCCGGAACTCTCCCGGCAGCACCCGCAACTCGGCGGACTCGCAACCCTGTTGAGCGGCATCGGGGTCGCCCGGCCGGCGCCCCCGGCGGAACCCGCCGGCCGGCTCATCGTGCAGATCCGGCTGGACCCGGAGACCCCCGAGCACATCGAGGCCGGCCGCTACCACCTCCGGGCGTCCTACTACCGCCAGCCGCTGGCCGGCGGCTCGATCGAGCGCCTCAACGACCTGGTCACCACCGACTCCCTCGCCAGGGAGGACCTCGTCGCCGAGGGCAGCGCCCGACTGGCCGGCTGGCAGGCGCTGTTCACCGAGATGGCCCGGAGCAAGCGCAGCCCGGTGCGGATCGAGTTCCTGCTGCCCAAGGCGTTGCTCGGGCACAGCGCCGAACTGTGGTCCCCGACCCCCGGCGGCCACCGGCTCGGACTGCTGCACCCGGTCGTGGTCCGCTCCCTGGACCGCTACGCCAACCCGTGGCTGCACACCGACGCCTGGTACGAGCGCTGGGAGCACCTGTTCACCGAGGCGATGGACTGCGAGGCCGTCGACCGGATCGGCTGGCCGCCCCTGCACCCCGAACGGGCCGCCGACCTGCCCGGCTGGCTCGACGGCCGGCCCACCCTGGCCTGCCTGGGCCTCGACACCCCGTACGACGAACTCGACCCCCGGGTGCGCACCGCCGTGCTCGACGCGATGGTCTTCGACGGCGTCCCGGCGATGCTCTGGCGCCGGGCCCCGGGCGCCCCGACCGACATGGTCGACGCCCTGCGCCGGGACCGCCCGCGCTCCCTGGCCCAGCTGCCGGAGGCCGTCCACCGGCACCGCAAGGTGACCCGGGCGGCCGAGGCGCAGGACGGCATCACACTGCTCTGGGACGATCCGAACTGCGTGGATCCGGATCAGGACGCCGGCTTTCCGGGGATGGTGTGAACCGGGGACGACGTGAACCGGGGACGGCCCCGGGCCGGAGCCCGGTGCGGGCCGAGGGGATGCTGTGAGCCGGGGGATGCCGGGGATGCTGGGGAGAAGCGATGGTTTCCGACGACCGTGGTGACGAGGAGCAGGCGGTAACGATGGCCGAGAACTGGTGGATCTACCGGGGCACCGGCGTGCCCCACGACGGCATCGCCGCGCTGCCGCCCGCCCCCGCCTGGCGGTCCTTCGGCGACTGGGTGGAGCACGCGGAGGAACTGCCGCCGCCCCCGGCCGACGACGCCGGCGGACCGACGGCCCGCCGGCTCGGCCGCACCCGCCAGGCCACCGCCTACCAGGCCGACGACCGCGAGATCCACCTCGTCAACCTGGCCCTCCACCTGCGCCGCCCGCTGCTGATCACCGGCAAGCCCGGCGTCGGCAAGTCCACCCTGGCCTACGCCGTCGCCCACGAACTGGGCCTCGGCCCGGTGCTGCGCTGGCCGATCAGCAGCCGCTCCACCCTGCGCGACGGCCTCTACACCTACGACGCCATCGGCCGCCTCCACGAGGCGGGCCTGCGCGCGCCGCACCACGCCCCGGGCCACCAGGACCCGAACGACCACCGGCCGGACCAGCACGCCGCCCCGGACCACCAGCCGCCCGCCATCGGCCAGTTCCTGCGCCTCGGCCCGCTCGGCACGGCGCTGCTGCCCTGGCGCACCCCCCGCGTCGTGCTGATCGACGAGATCGACAAGAGCGACATCGACCTGCCCAACGACCTCCTGAACGTCTTCGAGGAGGGCGAGTTCGAGATCCCCGAGCTCCAACGCCTCGGCCCGGTACCGCAGGAGGTCGCCACCGCCGACCCGGGCCGGCGGGCGATCGTCCGCGGCGGGCACGTGCGCTGCGCCCACTTCCCGCTGGTCGTCCTCACCAGCAACGGCGAACGGGAGTTCCCCTCGGCGCTGCTGCGCCGCTGCGTCCGGCTGGAGATCCAGCCGCCCACCGAGGAGCGGCTGGCCGCCATGGTCGCCGCCCACCTGGGCGCCGACCACTCCGCCGACGGTGCCCAACGGGCCGCGCTGATCACCGAGTTCCTGCGCCGCCAGCGCGAGGACGGCGCCGACCTGGCCAACGACCAACTGCTCAACGCCCTGCTCATGGCCGAGCGCGGGCTGTGGGGCAGCGGACCGGGGCGGGACGTCATCCAGGACGTCCTGCTGCGGCCGCTCAACGAGAGCTGAGGCGGCGGCCGGTGGACGAGTTCGGTACAGGGCCCATGGGGGACTCCGCCACGGGCCGGGAGACCCCGGCCTGGTCGGTGCTGCGCCGGGCGCTGGCCGCGCTGGTCGCCCCTGAGGGCGAGCACCCGCACCCGCAGGACCTCGCCGACGTGCTGTGGATCTCCCGGCTGGCCGGCCTCGCCCCCCTGCCCGACAGCTCCGACACCGACACCGACACCGAACCCGCCGCCGACGGCGACGGTACCGGCCGGGCACCCGACCGACCCGGCGCGCCCCGGCCCGACGCCCCCGACCGGACCGGCACCGAACCGGGCCGCCAGGACCCGCCGACCGGGCCGCCAGGACCCGACACCCCGGAACCGCCCGCCCCCAAGGTCGAACTCCACCCCCGTTCCGCCCTCGCCGACCCCACCGCGTCCGACGCGACGCAACGCCTCCCCCGTGGCGCCGAGGTCGTCCAGGTGACCCGGCCCACCGCCCTGCCCGGCGCGCTGGCGATCGCCCGCGCGCTGCGCCCGCTGCGCCACCCGCTGACCCAACGCCCGGGCGGCGTCCGGCCGTTGCACCTCGACGAGGAGGCCACCGCCGCCGCCACCGCCGAGGCCGGGGTGCTGCTGCCGGTCTGGCAGCGCGACCGGCCGCTCCACTCGGTCGACCTGCTGGTCGACACCGGCGCCACCATGGCCGTCTGGCACGACCTCGCCGGGGAGCTCGCCACCCTGCTGGAACGCCACGGCGCCTTCGAGGAGGTGCGCACCTGGTCCCTCGGCACCGACGGGGAGACCCCCCACCTCACCCCGTTCCGCCGCCGCGGCAGCACCGCGCCGCCGCCCGCCGCCGCCGACCGCACCTGGTCCCGCCCGTCGGCCTGGTCCCGTCCGCTGGCCGACCCGCACGGGCGCCGCATCCTGTTCGTCCTCACCGACGGCGTCGGACCGGCCTGGTACGGCCCGGAGTTGGTGCCCTTCCTGGCCCGCACCGCCGCCACCGGACCGGCCGCCGCCCTCCAGGTGCTGCCCCGCCGCCTCTGGCACCGCACCGCCCTGCGCCCCGCCCCGGTCGAGGCCCGGCCCGCCACCCACGGCCGGCCCGTCCCGGTGCTGCGCACCGACACCGCCCTGCCCGGAATCCCGCGCGGCCACGCGGGCGCGGCCGCCCGGGCGGCGGTGCGGTGGCTGCCGGTACTGGAGATCGACGCCGACTGGCTCGCCCCCTGGGCCGACCTCACGGCCGGCCGCACCACCGGCTGGACCCCGATGCTCGCCGCCCCGCTCAGCGGCGTGCCGCGCCCGCAACGCCCGCGCGCCCGGACCACCGAGCCGCGCCCGCCCGCCGACCGGGTCGCCGCCTTCCGGGCCGGCAGCTCCCCGACCGCGTACCGGCTCGCCTGTCACCTGGCGGCGGCGCCGCTCAGCCTGCCCGTGATGCGGCTGGTCCAGCGGGCGACCGTGCCGGAATCGGGCCAGCGCGAGCTGGCGGAGCTCTTCCTGTCCGGGCTGATCGAGGTGCGGACGAAGGACGCCGACCCGGATGAGGTGGTGTACGACTTCGTCGACGGCGTCCGGGCGGAACTGCTGGGGGAGTTGACCCGGACCGAGTCGGTGCGGGTCCTGGACCACGTGCTCGCCAAGGTCTCGGGGCGGGTCGCGGCCACCTTCGGCGGGACGCTCGACTTCCGCGCGCTGGCCGCGAGCGCGGGCGAGGGGCGGCACCGGCTGCCGGAGCGCAGCCTGCCCTTCGCCGAGGTCGCGGCGGCGGTGCTCGCCGGGGCCGGCGGCCAACACGTGGCGATCGCAAGGAACTTCACCGGACTGCTCGGCCGGCCGACGGTCCGCCGGGAGCTGCTGACACCCCCGCCGCCGATCGTCAGCCCGCCGGACCCGCCCCGGATGATCGGGCGGCGGGAGGAGTTCGACCGGCTCACCCTGGCCTGCGACCCGGCCTGGCTCCGCAACGCCGAACCCCCGCGGCAACTGGTCGTCGTCGACGCCTCCCTGGGCATGGGGCGCCGGCGCTTCGTCCAGGAGTACGTCCAGCGCCACGGCGGCCGGCACTCCTTCGTCCACTGGATCGAGGCGCGCACCGCCCGCGCCGTCGAGGACGGGTTCGGGCGGCTCCGGGCGGCCCTCAGCCGGAGCGCCCAACAGCCCGAGCACCCGGCACCGTTGACCGATCTGCTCGGCCACCACCCCGAGTGGCTGATCGTCATCGACGGCCTGGCCTCCGGCCTGCGCTCCGGCGAGGAGACCTGGCACCCGGAACTCCTCGAACTGGCCGACAGTCGGACCGGCTGCCTGATCGTCACCACCGAGTCGGGTGAGGTGATGGACCGGCTCGGTGACGACGCCACCGTCATCACCCTCGGCTTCCTCACCGAGGCCGAACTGCGCGAGGAGATCCGGCACCGGCTCGGCGACGCGTACCAACGGATCGAGCACGCCCAGGAGTTCCAGTACCTGCTGGACCGGATGCCCCGACGCCCGGACGAACTCGCGACCTGGCACCTGGACGAGAAACTGGCCGTCCTGGTCGGGCCCGGCAGCTCGGGGGACTCCTACTCCAACGTCCGGAGCTTCCGGCTGCCCAGCCCGGCACTGGCGATGGCGACCGTGCCGAACGCCTACGGTCTCGGCTCCGGCTACCTCGCCGTCTACGGGGCGGACGGCCTGCTGCGCTACCTCGACGTGACGACCGGACAGCTGGAGGAGCCCTCGCTGTCCCTCGGGGCCACCGGCCCGGGGGTCGTCGCCATGGCCGAGATCAGCGACCGGCCGTCGGTCCTGTGCACGGCGGAGCCGGACGGCGGCTTCGTCTTCTGGGACGCCCGGGACGGCTCCTTCGTGTCCAGCCGGCACGGCCGCCCCGAACCCCCGGTGGCGATGGCGCCGTTCACCCACGCCGACGGCACCCAGTACCTCTGGACGGCGGACGGCGACGGCCGGATGCACCTGTGGAACCCGTGGAGCAGCGACGAGCCCCTCGAACTGCCGGGCCTCAGCGGCGGCCACCGGGCCTGGGCCCTCACGGCGCTGCCGGGGCCGGGCGGCCGGTCGCGGCTGGTCGGCGTCGACCCGACCGGACGCCTGCACCGCTGGCGGCCCGACGACCCCTCGACCGTCGAGTCCTTCCCCGCCGCCGTGGTCGACCCCGCCCGGGCCCGGACCATCGTCGGGATCACCGGCGACCAGGACCGCTGCGTGATCGCGTCGATCGGCGACCGGGACACCCACGTCCACATCTGGGAGTTCGAGGGCCGTTGGCGCGGTGACCAGCGGCGCGTGGTCGAACGGCCGCTGCTCGCCGACCGGTTTCGCCTCGTCCAGCGGATCGCCCAGGGGCGGCAGAGCGAGATCTGGCGGGCCCGGGACGAATGGGACGGCTCGACCGTCGCGGTGAAGACCTTAGACCAGCAACGCCTGGCCGATCTCCTGGACATGGGCGTATTCCTGGAACAGGCCGACAGGCTCGCCGAGCTCGAACACCGAGGCATCGCCGCGTGTCGAACGGCTGGCCTCGACGCGGAACGCCTCTATCTGGTCCTTGAGTTCATCGACGGCCCCGACCTGAGGACCGTCCTTGAGGCAGGCGCGTTGCCCCCGAACGAGGCGGCGTCCATCGCCCACGGCGTGGCCGAGGCGCTGGAGTACCTGCACACCCACGGCATCGCCCACGGCAGGATCGAACCGGCCAACGTCCTGCTCCGCCCGGACGGCAGCCCGGCCCTCTGCGACTTCGGGATCGACCTCGGCGGAGGCGGTGCGGCGGACCCGGCCGACGACCTCTACGCCCTCGGCAACCTCCTCCAGCAGACCGGTGTCCCGGAGCCGTTGCAAGGGCTCGCCCTCGAACTGCTGCACCCGGACCCGCGCCGACGGCCCTCCTCCGCCGCCGAGGTCGCCCGCCGGATCGCCGCCTCGGGCGCCCTGCGGGAACCCGACCGCACGCCGCCGCCCCCGCTGACGTTCGAGCTGCTCGGAGAGGTGCGGGTCCGGTGCGGCGAGGAGCCGGTGGCGATCGGGTCCCCGGAACGGGCGGCGGTGCTCGCCGCGCTGCTGAAGTACCGCCGCCGCCCGGTCCGGGTCGAGGTGCTGATCGAGGCGGTCCGGGAGCGGCAGGCCGCGTCCGTCCAGGAGCTGGACCGGATGTGGCTGCACGTCAGCGAGTTGCAGGGCGTGCTCAACCCGCCCCGGGACTCCCACGAGGTGCTGGAGCAGCTGGCGGACGGCCACACCTGGGTGCTGAACGTCGCCTCCGAGCAGATCGACGTGGTGCTCTTCGAACAGGCCCTGGAGCGCGCCGAGGCGGCCGTGTCGGCCGACGACCCGGACGCGGCCCGACGGCACGCCGGAGAGGCCCTGGCACTCTGGCGGGGCACCCCGCTGGCCGACCTGCCCGGGCCGTTGGCGGAGAACGAACGGCGTCGCCTCGTCGAACTGCACGAGCGCGCCCAGGAGTTGGCCGAACCTGTGCTGTCGACCACACCCGAATCCTCCGGCCTGCGCTACTTGCTGCTCGGCCCCCTGCGCGTCGGGCGCGGCGAGGGAGCAGGGCCCGTTGACTCGCCGGTGCGGCAGGCGCTCCTGGTCGCCCTCGTGTTGCACGCCCCGGAGGCGGTTTCTGTCACACGTCTGATCGAGGCGATCTGGGGTGACCAACCGCCGCGCGAGGCTGTCGCGGTGGTGCACGCTCATCTGGCCGAGCTGCTGAGTGTCATCGGCGACCTCATTTACGTGCAGGATGCGGCCGGGGCACCCTACTCGGCGAGCGACAGCTACCGATTGACGGTTGCCCCGGGGTCGGTCGACGTCGCCGTGTTCGAGGAGTGCCTCGCGGCGGCCGCGTCGGCGGAGCAGGGCGAAGATCTTAGCGTGGCGCACCGGCTGCTGCGGTCCGCACTCGACCTCTGGGGCGGCCCCGCATTTCACGGCGTTCCCGGACCCTACGCCTCCTGGGAGCGCGCCCGGTTGACCGAGCGGCGGATGGCGGCCACCGAGGACCTGTATGCCACCGGCTTGGCCTTGGGGAGGCACGAGGAAATCCTGGAAGAGCTCGACCTGTTCGCCGCCGAATATCCACTACGTGAGAGGCCGCGCGCGCTACTGATGCTGGCTTTCTATCGGTGTGGGAAGCGAGTTCAGGCGATGTTCGCGTATACGTGGTTTCAGCAGTTGTTGCGAAATGACCTCGGCATCGAGCCCGGTCCGATGGTCGCGAGACTGTACGAGATGATCCAAACAGACGACCCTGAACTCCGCAGCCCCGGCCGGGCGGAGGCGCTCATCGTGCCGCCGGGCGGCCCCGCCACGCTCGCCGTCGTCGACGCCGGCCGCCTGCCGCGCGGCACCGCGCCGCAGGGGGTGGCAATCGGGCTCGACACCGTCCAACAGTCCCCGGTGTTCGTCGACTTCGACGCCGACCCGCTGTTCGTCGTCTTCGGCGAGGACGGTGCCGGGCGGACCACGCTGCTCCGGCTGCTGGTCAAGCAGCTCACCGACCGTCACAGCTCGGACGAAGTGGGTTTCCTGGTGGCGGACTTCCGTGGCACCTTCCTCGACGAGGTGCCGCCCGAGTACCTCGTGCACTACGCCTCGGACTTCTCCGCCTTGACCGCCCTGGCCCGGATCCTGCGCGTCGCCGCCGACGGCCGCGCACCGGGCGATTGGCAGCGGCACAAGCGGATCGTCCTCGTGGTGGACGACTTCCACCTGTCCGCCACCCGGGAGGAGGACCCGCTCAGATCCCTCGCCGCGCTCCTCCCGCGGGCCCGGGACATCGGCCTGCGCGTCATCATCGCCTGCACCACCGAGGCCGCGGGCCGGGCCGCTCCCGCCTCGCCCTTCCTCCAGGCGGCCCGCGAGCTGGGGCCGCACGGCGTGGTGCTCTCCGGCAACGAGGAGGAGGGCCCCCTGCTCGGCCTGGTGACCCCCCGTCCCCTCCCCCCGGGCCGGGGATTCCACGTCACCCCCGACCACCCGTCCGGAACCCTGGTCCAGACCGGCTGGCTGCCGGCCCGGAGGGGGTCGCAGCCCGCCTGAAGGATGTCCGGGAACCGCGTACTGACCAACCACCTCCTCGCGTAGCGTGTGCCCTCCACCGCGGGGAGTCGCGGTGCACCAAGGGGAGGGACCGGATGAACTCACTGGTGTCAAAAGCTCGTTGGTTAGGCGCCCTGGTCACGGCGGGGGCCCTGCTGATCGCCGGGGCCGGCACCGCCGCCGCGCGGACGGCGGACGGGGACGACGGTCCGGTGGCCGGTGTCCCGCAGACCGTCGCGCTGCACTCGACCCCGGTCTCGGTGGCGGTCAGTCCGGACGGGCGCAAGGCGTACGTCTCGGTCAAGGACAAGCAGGTGGACGGCGGTGCCAAGCTGAGGGTGGTCGACACCCGGAGCGGGGCGGTCACCGCCGATCTGACGTTGAGCTCCAGGTTCGACGCCTCGGGTGGGCCGGTGGCCATCAGCCCGGACGGCACCCGGGTCTACGTGCTGTACGCGAGTGTCCAGAAGTCGCCACCGAACATGCTGGGCGTCATCGACACGGCCACCGACACCGTGATCGCCACCGTGCCCACCCCGGTCCAGCCCGGCTCGGCGGGCAGCTACCAGGGGGCCCTCGGCTCCCTGGCGGTCACTGGGGACGGTTCACGGGTCTACGTCAGCCAGGGCGGGCCCGAGCCGCCCAACCGTCCGGTCCTGGAGGGCGCCCGCGTCCTGCGGTTCGACACGGGTCAGCTGGCGTACACCGCCACCGTGCCGGTGCCCGGCCGCTACACGGGGTCGGTCGTCGTGCGGTCGGACGGCGAGGATGCGTACGTCAGCACCGACGCGGGCGTGGTCCACCTGGACACCAGCGCGGCCACCCCGGCCGTGGTGGCCACCGTCGCCGTCGGCGGCAGCTTCAACCACTTGGCGCTGTCCGCCGACGAGAGCCGGCTGTACGGCGTGACCGCCACCGGCAAGGGCTACGCCGTGGACCTCGCCGGCGACACCGTCAGCGCGACCATGGACATCGCCCCCGGGCAGCTCCTGCGGGGCCCGTCGGTGAGTGCGGACGGTACCCGGCTGTACGTGGCCGGGACGGACTCGATCTTCTCGATCGACACCTCGACCAACACCGTCGCCCCCGGTGAGGGTGTCAAGGGCCTCAACGCCCTGTCGGACCTGGCGATCGGTCCGGACGGCCACACCTTCTACGCCACCGCCGACGGCGGCCTGCGGATCATCAGGTTCTGAACGACCGGTTCCCGCCCCCGTCGTGGGGGCGGGAACCGGTCCGTGCCGCAGGGAATTCGGATGACGGCCGGGAAGCGGTCCGGAACACTGACCCCGACCACCCACCGGCCGAAGGGGTTGAGGACCGTGACCGGAGAGAGCCCGCTCCTGCGGATCGTTGCGATCGTGGACTGGTACGACGGCGCCCGTGAGGGCGTCGCCCAGCTGGCGACCAGCTGGGGCGACTGGTGGTATTTCCGTACGCTGGCCACGCACTACGACCCGGAGAGCGTCGACCACTGCCTCTACGCCTTCACGGCGTTCCCGGCGGAGGCCGTGCCGGTCCTGGAGGAGGAGTTCGGGGACGCCGGACGCCCACCGATCATGTGGCCCGATACACCGGGGGAGGTCACCGCGCAGACCTTCGCAGTGGTCGAGGCCGCGGCCGCCGACCCCGCCGTCCCGTCCCTGCTCGGGCGGGTGACCGGCCGGGACCGGCGGTGCGAACTCTGGGACGTCCACCGCCCGTTCGGCTTCACCGGGTCGGTGTGGCGATGACCCCGGGGGACGAGGAGGAGGCTACGACGCATGCCGCCGAGCACCCGCCCGAGCTGGATGCGATCCACGAGCGGTGGATCGCCCGCCGTCATCGCGGGGGGCCGGACGACGACGAGTGGTACGCCGAGCAGTGCGGCTTCTGCCGCCACTGGTTCCCGCTGGCCGGCACCATGGGCCTGGACTACGGCGCCTGCGCGAACGGGGCGTCGGCGTTCGACGGGACGGTGCGGTTCGAGCACGACGGCTGTGAGCGGTTCGAGCATGCGGGCCGCTGGTCCGTCCCGTCGGACTTCTGACGACGGTGATCCCGCCGGGCTTCAGAGCGCCGGGACCATCGGGAGGCCGAACATGCCCGGGTTGTTGCGGATCCGCTCCCGCAGGTCGACGCGCTCCGTACCCGGCTCCTCCGTCCAGGCGTGGACCGGTTCGGCGAGGTCGGGGTTGACGAAGTACATCAGTGCGGTGCGCTCGGGCAGGCGCAGGTTGCGGACCTGGTGGTAGAGGGCGGGGACGCGGCCGCCGGTGAGGTCGGTGAGGACCGAGCCGGGCATCAGGATGACCTCGTCGGGGCCGGTGACGACCGGGCGGGGGTCGCCGTCGAGGAACAGCTCCAGCCCGGGGGCGGTGGCGTGGATGACGGTGACCATGTGACCGTCCTCGTGCTTGTCCTGGAGCAGGTCGCGGTCGGAGCCGGTGGCGGCGTAGTTGTTGAGCTGGAGGTAGGAGGCGGTCTCGAAGGTCGGGGCCTTCCGGCCGCCGAGCCGGGCGGCCACCTCGCCGACGGTGTCGGCGACCAGGCCCGCCAGGTGGCCGCGCCAGGCGAGCATGGCGTCGGTGAGGTCCGGGATCTCGGCCGCGTTCGGGATCAGGTCGAGGCGGTCGTGCCAGAGGGTGAAGCAGTCGTTGAGGTCGGGGCGGTCGGCGCTGATCGAGAACTCCCGGCCGAGCGGGCGGTAGCCGAAGTTGAAGTCCGCGGTGGCGTACCGGGACTTCTCCTCCACCGTGCGCCCGAAGAACACCCGGCTCTCGCCGAGCACCCGGTGCAGGAGTCGCTCCTCGCCGTCCCGGAGCGTGATCCGGGCGTAGCCGTCACGCAGCAGGTCGCCGGCGGCCTGGACGGCAGCGGTGTGGATGGCAGCGGTGTGCATGATGCGTCTCTCCTCCGTACCTGGGCCCCCGAGCGGGTGCCGGATCGACGGTACGCGGAGAAGATGCCGGGATTTTGAACTGTTGGCGCAACGCATATACCGGGATTGCGGCGCGATACGCATCGTTGACGCGCGCCGGGACGGACGGCCGGAGCGGACGGTGGAACGGCCGGTGGAACGGCCGGTTCAGGACCGTACGGCGAAGGCCCAGCGGTGCCCGGCGAGGGCGTCGTCCGGTACGGGGAGCGGGCCGCGGCCGTAGTGGCGGGTGAACTCGTAGGGAGTGTGGAGGGTGGTGGACCAGCCGCGCGCGGTGAGGTCGGCGGGGCTGTCGGGGCGGGGTCCGGGGTCGGGGCACGCCGTCGGGTCGAGGCCGGTCGGGTCGGGGGTGGCCCCGCCGCCCGGCCGGGTCTCGTAGGCGAGCGTGGAGCCGGGGGCGCTGAGCCGGTCGACGACGGCGAGGACGCCGCTTTCGGCCGCGCCGGGCAGCCGCAGCAGCAGGCCTTCGGCGAGCCAGGCGGTCGGCAGGTCGGGGCGGAACCCGGCGTCGGTCAGCGGCTGGGCCCAGTCGGCGCGCGGGTCCGTCCCGACGGCGCGCAGGTCGGTGCCGACGGTGCGCAGGTCGGTGCCGACGGTGCGGCGGCGGGCCGTCGGGCGGGCGTCGGTCCCGTCCAGGACGCACTGTTTGAACGCCAGGAGTTCGGGCCGGTCGAGCTCGTAGACGGTGCAGTCGTCCGGCAGGTCCAGCCGGTACCCCCGGGTGTCCAGGCCGGCGCCGAGCAGCACGATTTGCCGGGCGCCGAGTTGGGCGGCCCGCAGCAGCTGGTCGTCGAAGGCCCGGGTCTGCAGGGCGAAGTAGCGGGCGAGTCGCCCCCACAGCGGGTCGGCCTCGCCGTCGGGGACGTCCCGGGGGTGGTGTGGCCAGTGTGCGGCGGCGGGGGCGGCGCGGACCAGCTGCTCGGCGTACGGGTCCCGGGTGAGGGCGTCGGGGCGGTGGGTCTCCAGCGCCCGGGCGGCGGCGACCAGCAGGGCGGCGGGCTCCACGCCAGCGGCCGCGCCGGGTGTGCCGGACACGCCGGGGTTCTCGGTCAGTTCGACGGTCAGTTCGACGGTCATGCGCGCTCCTGGTGGTCGGGGACGGGATGTCCGGGCGGCCGGGTCCAGACGGCCGGCTGGTCGTGGGTGGTGACGCGGGCGCCGTAGACCCGCCGCATGAAGCCGAGGACCGCCTCGTCCGGGAGGTGAAGTGCGGCGGTGCAGTCGGCGAGCACCGTGATGTGGAAGCCCTTCTGGAAGCCGGTGCGCGCGGTGCTGTCCACGCACACGTCGGCGAACACGCCCGCCATGGCGAGGTGGTGGACGCCGCCGTCGACCAGGTGCTGTTCGAAGCCCTCGCTCAGGAAGGCGTCGAAGCAGGCGTACTTGGTGAACACCGCCTCGTCGGCCTTCGGGGTCACGGCGTGGAACTCGGCGCCCCAGCTGCCGGTGGGGCACTTGGGGCGCTTGCGGAGGGTGGCGTCCCGGTGGCGCCAACTCGCGCCCTGGTGGGCCGGATCGCCGAGGAAGCGGACGAACACCACTTCGGTGCCGTGCGCCCGGGCGGTGTCGACGGCGCGGGCGGTGGTCGCGGCGACGGTGGCGAGCCGGGTCGGGTCGGCGGGGTAGCGGGCGGCGGCCACCGGTCCGGCGCAGAAGTCGTTCTGCAGGTCGACGACGACCAGCGCCGTGCGGCCGTCAACCGGTGGGGTGTCGCCGTCGATCGGCGCGGCGGGGGCGTCTACCGGTGTGGTAGGGCCGTCGACCGGTGCCGTGCGGCGGTCGGACGCGGTCACGTGGCCGGCCCCGGCCGGGCGGTCACCGGCCGGGCACCCGACCGCCGGTCGACGGCGGGCGCGGCGAGGGGCCCGGCGAGGGGCGCGGTGCGGGGTACGACGATGCGTTCGGCGAAAGTGAAAGGGGCCACGGTGCGGCGTCTCCTCGGAAGGGTGCGGTGGGGACCGGGCGGTCCGTGCCCGATCGGTCCCCACTATCGACCCAGGACGCCGGGACGGGCGGGACATGATCGTCGTGTTCACCCGATGAGGTGAACTCGGTCCGTCGGCGCCGAAGTTGGCGGGAGGCGTCAACTCGCCACGGTGGGTTGCCAGTCGGCGGGCCCGGAGGGCGGGAGGTGCCCGGGCAGCCCGGAGGTCCAGCGCTTCGACCCGTCCGGCAGTACGGCGAGCGCCTCCACCCCGGGCCGCCGGGCCGCCCAGGCGAGCGCGCGGTCCGGGCCCATCGCGAAGGCGGCGGTCGCCCAGGCGTCGGTGCGGGCGATGCCGGTGCCCGGGGCGGCGACCAGGGTGAGCGAGGCGAGGCCGTGCGCGGTCCGGCCGGTGTGCGGGTCGAGGATGTGGGCGCCGCGCTCGGCGGTGCCGGAGGTGGCCACCGCGAGGCCGTGCCCGGCCAGTACGGCGGAGAGCCGGTCCGGCTGTCCGGGGTGGGCGATGCCGATCCGCCAGGGGCCGCCGGCGGTCTGCACGTCGCCGCCGCCGTTGACGCAGAACTGCCGGGTGCCGGCGGCGTGCAGCAGCCGGGCCGCCTCCTCGACGGCCCAGCCCTTGACCCAGCCGCTGGGGTCGAGCCGGCCGCCGGGGCGCTCGGTGAAGTAGCCGTCGGTCTCGGCGGCTACTTCGCGGCAGGCGTCGAGCACCGTACGGACCTCGGGATCGCAGTCGGCGAGGGCGAGTTCGCCCCGGTCGAGTCGGCTGATCTCGCTGTCCGGCCGGTAGGTGGAGAACACCGCGTCGATCCGGTGCAGCCGTTCGGCGATCCGGCGCAGCGCCGCGGGGGTGTCCGGTCCGGGGTCGCGGACCGCGATCGAGAAGACGGTGCCCATCACGGGCTCGGCGTGGCGCAGCACGGCCCGGCTCAGCCCTTCGCCCGGTCGAGGGCGCTCTGCAGCGAGCGGATGTAGCCGTCGCTGGTGTAGGTGGCGCCGCTGACGGCGTCGATCTGGGCGTTCTGCGCGGAGATCGCCTCCTGGTTGAGGGTCGGCAGGGCGTCGGCGTTGATCTCGCGGTCCCGGCGGTCCTGGGTGGGGTACTTGACCACGTCGACGGCGGTGAGCCGGCTGCCGGCGAGGGTGACCTGCACCTGCACCGGGCCGTACCGGGTGTTCACGGTGTCCCCGCTGATCTTGCGGGTGGCCCCGCCGCCGCTGCCGCCGGTGGACCCGGGGGCAGAGCCGGGGGAGGCGGACCCGGACGGCGCGGGAGTGGTGTCGGAAGCACCGGCCGCACCGGCTCCGGAGCCCGCCCCCGCCCCCGAACTGATCACCGGCGCGGACCCGGTCGCCTGGTGCGGTTTCAGGGAGAGCAGCAGCACCACCCCGGCAGCGGTGGCGGCACTGGTGACGACGGCTCGACGCATGGCGGGACAACTCCTCCGGTACGGGGACAGGGGAAAACAGGACGGAAGCAGCGGGCTCAGAAGGCGAAGGACTCGTGGTGGATGCGCCCCGGCCGCACCCCGGCCGCCCGCAGCGCGCGCACCGCCTCCTCGGTCACCGCCTCCGGCCCGCACAGGTACACCTCGTGCTCCGCCAGGCCCGGTACCAGCCGGGCGAGCGCCGCGCCGAGGTCCCCGACCCGCTCCCGCGGGCCGAGCAGCTCGTGCACCGCCGCGCCGCGCCGCCGGGCGATGTCCGCCAGCTCCGCCCGGAACAGCACGTCCTCCGCGCGCCGGGCCCGCTGCACCAGGGTGACGTCGCCCGGCAGGGTCTCGAACAGTGCCCGCAGCGGGGTGATCCCCACCCCGACCCCGAGCAGCAGCACCCGGCGCTGCCGCTGCTGCCGTCCGGTGAACGCCCCGTACGGGCCCTCGGCCCGCACCTTGGTGCCCGGCCGCAGTCCGGCCACGGCCGCGCTGTGGCCGCCGAGGTCCTTGACGGTGAACCGGAGGAAGTCCGGGCGCGGCGGCGCGGACAGCGAGTACGGGTTGGCGGCCCAGCGCAGCCCGGGGGCCTGGAACTGGAGACGGAAGAACTGGCCGGGCTCGGCGCGCAGTTCGTCCAGCCGTCGGCCGGACAGGAACAGCGACACCACGCCGGGGCCCTCCGGCCGGACCTCGGCGACCCGCAGCCGGTGCCGCCGGTCGAGCAGCCAGGGCCGCAGCAGCCGGAACCAGCCGAGCAGCGCGGCCGTGCCGAAGTAGAGCGCGTACCAGCCGGCCCGGCCCGGGCCGCCGCCGAGATCGGCGCCGGTGGTCAGCTGGTGGCCGAAGGCGAGGGCCACCGCGAGGTAGGTGGCCAGGTGCAGGTAGTACCAGGTCTCGTGGGAGAGCCGGCGGCGGGCGGCCCGGGCGGATACCAGTCCGGTGCCGAGCATCAGCAGGGTGCCCGCGGCGCCCTTGAGCATGTCGGGGTAGTGGAAGACGATCTCCACGCCCTCGCCGACGAGTCCGCGTCCGTCGGTGAGCGCGTAGCCCCAGATCACGGTCAGCAGGTGCACCGTGACCAGGGCGACCAGCCAGCGGCCGCCGTAGGCGTGCCAGCGGGCCAGCCGGTCGGCGCCGACCCCGCGCTCCACCGGCGGCAGCCGGGCCATCAGCAGGAGCAGGACCGGCGCGGCGTACCCGGCGAGCAGGCCGGTGATCCGCCCGGCGCTGGTCAGCCAGCCGGCCGCGCCGACCACCGAGGCGGTGTCCGTCCACCACAGCCCGAGCACGCCGAGCGCGCCCGCGGCGATCAGGCCGAGGGCCGCGCCCGGCGGCAGCGCGAGCGGCGGGCGCAGGGCGGCCCGGTGGCGCGGGCCGGCCGACGCCGGCCGGGACTTCGGTACGGTGGCTGTGCTCATCGCGGATCCTCCTTCGCTCCCGGCGGCGGCACCGCCCCGCCGAGGCGGCCCACGATGGCACCGCAAGCTCTGAGTCACCTCTGAGGAAGCCCGCGCACGGTCCCCGTGAGGGCATCATCGCCGCAGGTCAGTGGCGATGTACCGGTATACGAACCACGTTTGGCGATCTCACGGGTTTCTCATCGCGGCGGGCCACAATGAACGCCGTCGACCGCCCGGAACGATCACCGTCCGCCGCCGAACCGCAGGGAGCACCATGGACGACACCGCCGACCGCCCGGACTGGCGGGTCCTGGTCGTCGACGACGAGCCGGACCTGGTCGAGGTGGTCTGCGGCGCCGTCCGCTACGAGGGCTGGCAGGCCCGCGGCGCGACCAGCGGCCTGGCGGCCGTCGAGGCGGCGGTGACCTGGCGCCCGCACGCCGTGGTGCTCGACATGATGCTGCCCGACCTCGACGGCCTGGAGGTGCTGCGCCGGGTCCACGCCGCCCGGCCCGAGGTGCGGGTGCTGTTCCTGACCGCCCGGGACGCCGTGGAGGAGCGGATCGCGGGCATCGCGGCGGGCGGCGACGACTACGTGACCAAGCCGTTCAGCCTGGCCGAGGTGGTGGTGCGGCTGCGCGGGCTGCTGCGCCGCGCCGCCCCGCCGACCGCCCCGACCGGCCCGCCCGCGCACGCCCTGGTGCTCGGTGACCTCGTCCTGGACGACCGGGCCCGCGAGGTGACCCGGGGCGGCGAGACCATCGAGCTCAGCCCGACCGAGTACGCGCTGCTCGCCCACCTGATGCGCCACCCCCGGCAGGTGCTCAGCAAGGCGCAGATCCTGGACGCGGTCTGGTCGTACGACTTCGGCGGGCAGGCCCACATCGTGGAGCTGTACATCAGCTACCTGCGCAAGAAGCTGGACGCCGGCCGCAGCCCGATGATCCACACCGTCCGCGGCGCGGGCTACCTGATCAAGGCCGGGCAGTGAGGCGTACGGTCGGGCTCCTCCGGAAGCTCCTGCCCCGCACCCTGCGCGCCCGGCTGATCGCCGGTCTGCTGGTGCTGCTGGTGGTCACCTGCGCCGCCGTCGGCCTCGCCACCGCCGCCGCCCTGCGCCACTTCCTGGTCGACCGGCTCGACCAGCAGCTCGCCGAGGCCGGCGGCCGCTACGCCGCCAGCCTGGAGCACGCCGGCTCCGGCGCCGGCCCGGACACCCGGGCCCAGACCCCGGGCACCGTCGGCGTACGGCTGCTGAACGGGCGGGTCACCGCGGCCGGGGTGGTGGACGGCGACGCCGACGACGTCAACAGCCCCGACGACGAGGACGACCGGGTCACCTTCGGGCCCGACCGCCAGCGCGCGCTGGCCGCCCTGCCGGTCGGCGGCCCGGCCCGCACCCTGGACCTGGGCGGCTCGCTGGGCCGCTACCGGGTCCGGGCGGTGGCCGGGATGGACGGCGACGTCCTGGTCAGCGGGCTGCCGCTGCACCCGGCCGAGGACACCGTCCAGCGGCTGGAGACGCTCGAACTGACCGTCTTCGCGATCGCCGTCAGCGCGGCCGGTGCCGCCGGGGCGGTCTGGGTCGGCTGGTCGCTGCGCCCGCTGCGCCGGGTGGTGGGGACGGCCGAGCGGGTGAGCGCGCTGCCGCTCGCCAGCGGCGAGGTGCTGCTCGCCGAGCGGGTGCCGGACGACGATCCGCGCACCGAGGTCGGCCGGGTCGGCGCGGCGCTCAACCGGATGCTCGGTCACGTCGGGGACGCCCTGGCCCGTCGGCACGCGGTGGAGGAACGGCTGCGCGGCTTCGCCGCCGACGCCAGCCACGAACTGCGCACCCCGGTGGCGGCCGTGCGCGGCCACGCCGAACTGGCGCTGCGGCACCCGGGGGAGGTGCCCGCCGAGGTGCGGCACTCGCTGGAGCGGATCGACGCCGAGGCGCTGCGGATGGGCACGATCGTCGAGGACCTGCTGCTGCTGGCCCGGCTGGACGCCGGCCGCCCACTGGCCGAGCAGGAGGTGGACCTCACCCGGATCGCGCTCAACGCGGTGGCCGACGCCCGGGCGGCCGGTCCCGAGC
Organism: Kitasatospora sp. NPDC096077; assembly: GCF_040303245.1. NCBI lineage: Bacteria > Bacillati > Actinomycetota > Actinomycetes > Kitasatosporales > Streptomycetaceae > Kitasatospora > Kitasatospora sp. NPDC096077. The sequence goes on from NZ_JBEOSV010000052.1 coordinate 37,287, forward strand.
ACCGCTGGCGCCTGGTGCTGCCCGAGGAACCGGTGCTGGTGCCCGGGGACGAGCACCGGCTGAGCCAGGTGACGGCCAACCTGCTGGCCAACGCCCGGAGTCACACCCCGGCCGGTACGGCGGTCGAGCTGCGCCTCGAACCCGCCGGTGATCAGGTGGAGTTGAGCGTCGTCGACGAGGGGCCCGGGATCCCGCCGGAGCTGCTGGAGCGGGTCTTCGAGCGCTTCGTCCGCGGCGACCGGGCCCGCTCCCGCGCCACCGGTTCGACCGGGCTCGGGCTGGCCATCGTCCGGGCCGTGGTCCGGGCGCACGGCGGCACCGTCGAGGCGTCGAGCCGACCCGGCCGGACGGTCTTCACGGTGCGTCTGCCGCTGCACCGCTCCGCGCCGGGGCCTGCGTCGGGGACTGCGTCGGGGACTGTGCCGGGGCCGCCGCCGGGCGTGCGCCCGTGACCGTGCGGAAGCGCTGCCGGTAGTCCGTGGGCGTGGTGTCCAGCCGGCGCCGGAACGCCCGCACCAGGGTGTCGGTGGTGCCGAACCCGCAGGCGGCGGCGATGCGTTCGAGGGTGTCGTCGCCCGACTCCAGCCGGTGGCGGGCGAGTTCGACCCGGGCCGACTCGACGTAGGCGCTCGGCGTGGTGCCCAGCTCGGTCTTGAAGATCCGTACCAACTGCCGTTCGCTGACGTGCGCGTGGGCGGCCAGCTCCGGCACGGTGAGCCGGCCGGAGAGGTTGCGCAGGATGTGGTGGCGCAGCTCCTCGATCCGCCGGGTGGTCGAGACGGGTTCCAGCGGGACGCTGAACTGGCTCTGGCCGCTGGGTCGTTTGAGGTACATCACCAGCTGCCGGGCGACCCGCAGGGCGAGTTCCTCGCCGAAGTCCTCGGCGACCAGGGCGAGTGAGAGGTCCAGGCAGGCGCTGATGCCGGCCCCGGTCCAGACCTCGCCCGCGCGGATGAAGATCGGGTCGGCGTCGACCTCGATCTCCGGGTACTCGGCGGCGAGTTGGCCCGCCGTCGACCAGTGGGTGGTGGCCCGCTTGCCGTCCAGCAGTCCGGCGGCCGCCAGCAGGTGGGCGCCCACGCAGACCGAGGCGACCCGGCGGGCCCGGGCGGCCAGCGTGCGGACGTGCCCGACCACGACCGGGTCGGTCACCGCCCGGACCCGCCCGCCGCCGTCCGGCTCCACGGCCCCGGGGACCAGCAGGGTGTCGATGCCGCCCGCGGCGGCGGCCTGTTCGAAGGTGAGGTCGGGCAGGATCCGCACGCCGGCGGCGGTGGTGACCGGATCGGTGGTCCCGGCGGCCAGCACCACCCGGTAGCCGGTCGCGTCGTCGCCGCTCTCCCGCCGGACCAGCGAGAACACCTCCGGCGGTCCGGTGACGTCCAGCAGGTCGACGCCCTCGAACAGGACGATGACGATCAGCCGCTGTGCGGTCGCCATGAGTACGGTCCCTCCCCGGAGGCCGAAGGCCCGGTGCCTGGTGCCTGGTGCCTGGTGCCTGATGCCCGGTGCCCGGTGCCCGGTGCCCGGTGCCTGATGCCCGGTGCCTGATGCCTGATGTCGGATTCTGCATGTTAGGCGACATTGCCGCCGTACGGAGCCCGCCCGTAGCGTTGCCGGAGGCGGGCCGCACCAGGCGTGACCTGCCCCGATCCCCAGTTCCCCAGCCGACGAAGGCGGTTCCGCCATGCTCACCACCACCCTGCGCACCCTCAACGGTCTCGACGAGAAGCCCGCCGCGCTCGGCGCCGCGACCCTCATCCTGATCGACTACCAGAACACCTACACCCGCGGCGTGATGGAGCTGACCGGCTGGCGCGAGGCCCTCGACGCGGCGGCCGCGCTCCTCGCCCGCGCCCGGGAGGCCGGCGCCACCGTCCTGCACGTCGTCAACGACGGCGGCGAGGGCACCCCGTACGACGTCCGCGCCGAGATCGGGCGGATCCACCCGGCGGTGGCCCCGGCAGACGGCGAGCGAGTCGTGGTCAAGCAGGCCCCGGACGCCTTCGTCGGCACCGACCTGGCCGCCCTGGTGGACGCGGCCGGGCAGCAGGACGTGGTGGTGGCCGGCTTCATGACCCACATGTGCGTCGCCTTCACCACCGCCGGCGCCTTCCTGCGCGGCAACCGCCCCACCGTGGTCGCCGACGCCTGCGCGACCCGCCCGCTGCGCTCAGGTGACACCGAGCTCACCGCCGCCCAGATCCACCGCGGTGCGCTCGCCACCATCGGCGACCTCTACGGCGTGGTGGTGGAGACGGCGGCCGAACTCGGCTGAACGGCCTGTGCGGGGTGCCCCGGTCCGTCACCCGGGGCACCCCGGCCGGGGTCGCCCGCCGGTCCTCCGAGTCTGCCGGGGGTGCGCCCGTCGGGCGATGGATTCGGATCTCGCCGAACAGTCTTGCGGCCCGGGCGTCTCCGGGGCGACCATCACCTTCGTGCTGCGAATCTTCTTCGGAACGGACGACCTGGACCGGATCCGGGTCGCGGAGCGCCCGGACATGTCGATGGAGCTGTCCCTCAGCGTGCACGGTCTGGTCAGCGGCCGCTGCGATCCGCGCTTCCTGGACTGGCGCAACCGGTTGCGGGCCTCCTGGAACCCGCGCACCGCGCTGCTCTTCGACCTCTACACCCCCACCGCGATCCCGGAGTTCCTGGCGGTCCGCCGCGATCCCGGCGCGACCGAGAGCGCGACCGCCGAGGCGCCCCCCGAGCCGCTCCGCGACCATCTGCGATCGGTGGGCGGAGTACGGCAGTTGAGCGCCTTCGCGCGCGGCGTGGCGGCGGGCGACCAGCGGGCCAGGAAGCTGCTCGGCAATGTCACCGCGGACTACCAGACCCGCGCGATCGACCCGTACCGGCGGCAGATCGAGACCATCGTCACCACCGAGCACGGCCGCCGCCGCCGGATCACCGAACCGGACCAGGTGCTCGGCTCGCTGCACCCGGCGCTGTCCTGGCGCCGCCCGGTGCTCAGCTTCCCGCTGGCCGGCGGCTGCCGGCACGACATCCGGCTGGACGGCCGCGGACTGCTGCTCCAGCCCTGCGTGTTCGGCCCCCGCCGTCCCGTCATCGCCCGCTTCGAGGACCCCCGGCAGCAGCCCGTCCTCCTCTACCCGGCGAGGATCGGCGGCCCCTTGCAGCCCGAGGTCGAACCCACTCCCAGTCGCACCCTCACCGCGCTGCTCGGCCACACCCGGGCCGCCGCGCTGGAGGCCATCGCCGCCCACGGGCCCTGCTCCACCAAGGACCTGGCCGCCGTGCTGGACATCTCCACCGCCTCCGCGAGCGAACACGCCACCGTGCTGGCCGAGTCGGGCCTCACCAGCAAGGACCGGACCGGCCGCACCGTCACCCACCGCCCCACCCCGCTCGGCCGGGCCCTGCTGGCGGGCCGGGTGCCCGAGGCCGAGTAGGACGGCGGGTCGCCGCAGCGGCAGAATCGAACACGTTCACCCGAACGAGTGAGCGATCCGACCGTCCCACCCCCACCCCTCGCTAGCGTGACCGGCACGGATCGTGAACAGCCGCAGGGGTGGGGGAGCATGGAAGCCGATCGACGGTTGCTGGTCAGCGTGTTCGGGCCGCAGGAGGCCCGCGAGGCGGTGCTCGGCGGCGCCCGGATCATCGACAGCGAGGACCCGCGCAGCGCCCTCGGCACCATCAAGCCGCGCCGGATCATGGACATCGCGGACGCGGTGCTGGCCGCCCGCCGGGAGCTGCCGGTGCAGCTCAGCACCAACATCGGCGAGGACCAACTGCTGTACCGCCGGGCCGAGAACGGCCTGGCCGTGGCCAAGTCGGCCTACGAGCAGGTCGGCAAGGCGGCCCAGGCCGCCCTGGGCGTCGCCCTCGCGATGGGCATCCGGGTGCACCCCTGCGGGATCGTCAAGGTCGGACTGGACGGCATGACGGCCGCCGAGGCCGGCGAGGTGCTGGGCGAGATCGTCGCCACCGTGCGGCGGGCCGACGGCCTCTCGGCGACCCGGGTGATGGCGGTGCTGTTCGCCCAGGACCTCGACCTGTGGGACGCCCGCAAGACCCTGCCGCAGGTGCGCCGCGCGCTGGTCGGCCTGGGCGAGTACCACCCCTGCGGCCCGGACACCCCCGGCGCCTTCGACCTCGCCGACCACGCGGCCGCGGCCGGCCTGCCGGACACCGCCCGCGGCAGCTTCGTCGCCGTCAACGAGCCCTTCCCGCACGACCGTTACGGCCTCACCTGGGCCCGCCGGACCGACCGCACCGCGATCCGGGCCATGGTCGAGGCGAGCGCCGCGGCCGGCGCCGACGCGATCATGCTCGACACCAGCATCCTGCTCAAGGTCGCCCGGATCGGCCTGGTCTCCACGGCCGGCAGCACCGAACTGGTCGACCTCGACCGCCACGACACCGACGCCCACGGCCTGGCCCGGGCGGGCATCCTCACCCTCGACGAGATCCGGGCCTTCGTCGACCTCTGCCACGACCACGGCCTGGAGGCCAATCTGGCCGGTTCCCTGCAGAGCCACCAGGCCCAGCAGCTCTGGCGGCTCGTCCCCGCCCTCGACCAGCTGTCCGCCCGCGGCGGCGTGAGCGCCCTCGCCCACGGCGGCGCCACCCGCCACGGCCGCACCGTCCGCAGCGCGCTCGTCCGCGGCCTCGTCCCGCCCGAGCAGCACGGCCACCTCCTGGTCCCGCCCCCGATGGCCGGTACCGAGGACCTCGTCACCCTGCTGAAGCGGCACCCCGACCTCCCCGCCTACCTCACCACCCCGCACGGCGACCTGACCCCGCTCGGCTGACCCGGTGCGCCCGGGCGCACCCAGGTCAGGGCGCGGTGCGGGGCTGGCGGGGGAGCGGGAGGGTGAGGGCCTCGGGGGAGGCGGGCGGGAGGGCGAGGGCGGAGGCGGTCTCGGCGGGGAGGGGGTGGAGGCCGAGCAGGGCGGTGGTGAGCCGGCTGGTGGCGCGGTGCCAGTCGGGGATGCGCTGGAGCATGGCGTGGCCGCTGCCGGCGACGGTGTAGCCGCAGACCCGGGCGCCGGCGGCGCGGCTGCGGGCGGCGAAGGCGCGGGTGTCGGCGGGCAGCGTGACGGTGTCGCGGTCGCCGTGCAGGAACAGCACGTCGCGGCCGGCGAGGTGGTCGCAGGGGTCCTCGGCGGGGCACCAGGGGGCGAGGGCGACCAGTCCGGTCACCGTGGGGTGGCCGCCGGCCCGGAGGGCGGCGCGGCCGCCCATCGAGTGGCCGACCAGGACGGTGGGGACCGGGCCGAGGGTCTTGGTGAGTTCGTCGAGCGCGGCGAACGCGTCCTGGGCGGCGTCGGCCCGGTCGCCGTTCCAGCCGCGGTGGCGGTAGCGGACGGTGCCGATGGCGATGCCGGCGTCCGCGGTGTCCCGGGTGAGGGCGCGGAGGAACCCGTGCATCCGCAGCAGCGGGAGGTTGAGACGGCGGGGCCGGGCGAGGTTGTGCTCCTCGCCGCCGTGCAGGACCAGGACGGCCGCCCGGGCCGCCGCGGGGCGCACCCGCCAGTGCAGCACCCTGTGGGTGCCAGTGCCAGTGCCAGTGCCAGTGCCAGTGCCAGTGCCAGTTCCGGCGTCGGCGTCGGCGCCCGTCCCGGCGCCCGTACCCGTACCCGTACCGCTTCCGCTCACCTTCGCACCCTCCGGTTCCGTCGCCGTGACCCCCGTTCCCCCCGCGGTCCGGACCGCTACTGTACGTGGACGGTCGGCCCGGGTCTTCACCCGACGGAACCATCCCGGACATTCGGGCGCGCGCGGTCGGGCCGGGGTGCTGCTATCCACGAAGGGTGGGGGGTCGCCGGCGCCGCTCGTGGCGCCGTGTCACCGAGTGGAGGACTCCGTGGCTCAGCAGCTCGCACTTTCCGTCGACTTCGGGTCGGGTTTCACCCAGGCCTGGGGCAAGATCGCCAAAGTCATCCCGCAGTTCATCGCCTTCCTGGCGATCCTGGTCATCGGCTGGATCGTGGCCAAGGCGATCGCCCGGCTCCTGGACCGCGTGCTGCGTCGGGTCGGCTCGGAGAAGGTCGCCGAGCGGGCCGGAATGGCCCGCTACCTGAGCGGCTCGAAATACGACATGACCGGCATCATCTGCAAGATCGTCTACTACGCGATCCTGCTGATGGCGCTCCAGCTGGCGTTCGGCGTCTTCGGCCCGAACCCGATCAGTGTGATGATCCACAGCATCGTGGCCTGGCTGCCCAGGGGCATCGTCGCGGTGGCGATCGTGGTGGTCGCGATGGCCATCGCCAACGGCGTGCGCGACATCGTCGGCAACGCGCTCTCCGGCGCGTCGTACGGCCGCACCGTGTCCACCCTGACCTGGGCGTTCATCGTCGGGCTCGGGGTGATCGCGGCGCTCGGCCAGGCCGGGATCGCGACCGCGATCACCGGTCCGGTGCTGATCGCCGCGCTGGCGACGATCACCGGTGTGCTGGTGGTCGGCGTCGGCGGCGGCCTGATCACGCCGATGCGGCAGCGCTGGGACCGCTGGCTGAACAACGCCGAGCAGGAGAGCGCCCGGCTGCGCGGCACCTCCTACCAGGCGGGCCGGTCCGATGCGCTGGGCAACCAGCCGGCCCGGCCGACCACCCAGACCGGCCCGGGCAACCCGCCGGCCCCGGGGATCGAGGGCGACCGGCCGAGGTAGCCGCACCGGCAGCGGCGGCGGCCCCCACCGGGGCGGCCGCCGCTCAGACCGCGAGCAGGCCCTGCTCGCGCACCAGCCAGCAGATCGCGGTCAGCCGGGTCACGGCGTAGTCGTAGCCGACCGGTTCCCGCCAGCCGATCTCGGTGAGCGCGTCCAGGAAGCCCAGCGCGTAGTCCGACAGTTCCTCACGGTCCAGGGGCCGGGGCGAAAGCTCCGGCCCCTGCGCGTACAGCAGCTCGCGCAGCATCGCCGCGTGCTGGTCGACGGCGGCGACGAAGCCGGGCTCGAAGGCGAACTCGGCCAGCCGGGGCGTGAAGGCGGCCACGATGCCGGGCAGCGGGCAGCCGGCCGGGCCGTCGGGGGAGCGCCGGAAGGACTCGTCGGGGGTCGCGAACATCCGTCCACGGTAGGCGAGCGGCCGGGCGGGCAGGCCGGGGCGTGACGCTTCCGTGCTGAGACCTTGGCCACCTTCGGAACGTTCCGTGGCATGGCCGGTTCCCTGCGTTCACGATCCGGTGCTCCGTACCAGAATGGGCGCCATGGATCTCCGCATCTTCACCGAGCCCCAGCAGGGCGCGAGCTACGACACCCTCCTGAAGGTCGCCCGCACCGCCGAGGAACTCGGCGTCTTCAGCGCGTTCTTCCGCTCCGACCACTACCTGAAGATGGGCGACGTGGACGGCCTGCCCGGCCCCACCGACGCCTGGATCACCCTGGCCGGCCTCGCCCGCGACACCAGCACCATCCGTCTCGGCACCCTGATGACGGCCGCCACCTTCCGGCTGCCGGGCGTCACCGCGATCCAGGTCGCCCAGGTCGACGCGATGAGCGGCGGCCGGGTCGAGTTCGGCCTCGGCGCCGGCTGGTACGAGGCCGAGCACAGCGCCTACGGCATCCCCTTTCCGAAGGAGAAGTTCGGGCGGCTGGAGGAGCAGCTGGAGATCATCACCGGGCTGTGGCGCACCAAGCTCGGCGACACCTTCTCCTTCACCGGCGAGCACTACACACTCACCGACTCGCCCGCGCTGCCCAAGCCCGTCCAGGAGCGCATCCCGGTCCTGGTCGGCGGCCTGGGCCCGAAGCGCACCCCGGCGCTGGCCGCCCGCTTCGCCGACGAGTTCAACCTGCCGTTCGCCTCCGTCGACGACACCGCCGCCCAGTTCGGCCGGGTCCGGGCCGCCGTCGAGGGGGCCGGCCGCTCGGCCGACGAGCTGGTCTACTCCAACGCCCTGGTGGTCTGCGTCGGCCGGGACGACGCCGAGGTGGCCCGCCGGGCGGCCGTGATCGGCCGGGAGGTGGCCGAGCTGAAGGAGAACGGCCTGGCGGGCACCCCGGACGAGGTGGTGGAGAAGCTCGGCCGGTACGCGGCGGTCGGCAGCCGGCGGGTGTACCTCCAGGTGCTCGACCTGGCGGACCTGGACCACCTGGAGCTGATCGCCTCCCGGGTCGCCCCGCAGCTGGGCTGACCCCCGACGCCCACCGGCGATCACGCCAGCACCGGCGATCGCGCCTGCTCTGACCAGGGGTCTTTACTTGCCCTTGGTAATACGCGATGCTCCTTGGGAGGGAACGGGAGCGGATGCGGCGGGCGGAGGGCCGGTGACGGGCGCACGAACACCAGGGGCGGCGGTGCCACGGGTGCCGCCGCCCGGCCCTGCCGGGAACCGCCCCGACCGCGCTGCGGCGGACGGCCGGGCGCTCACCGTCCGGACCGGCGTGCACGAGCTGCGCGGCCCCGGTCCGACCGCCCTGCACTACCGGGCCGGTGACCTGCTGGTCGTCACCGGACTGCCCGGCAGCGGCAAGAGCACCCTGATGCGCCGCTGCGTCCGGGCCCCGCTGGTCGACTCCCAGCTGGTCCGCGAGGAGTACGCGGCCCGGCTGCCCGGCCGCCTCCCGTACGCGCTGTACCGCCCGCTCGCCCGGCTCGCCCACTACCGACGGCTGCGCCGGGCGGTGCTGGACGGCGGGCCGCTCGCGGTGCACGACTGCGGCACCCTGCCGGTGGTCCGGGCCTGGCTGGTGCGCGTCGCGGCCGGGCAGGGCCGCCGGGTGCACCTGCTGCTGCTCGACGCCGACCCGGCCGAGGCCCGCTCGGGGCAGCGGCGGCGCGGGCGGTGGGTGTCGCGCTACGCCTTCGCCCGGCACCGGGCCGCGGCCGCCCGGCTGCGCCGCCTCCTGCTGGGGACGGAAATGGGAGATGGGGCCGGGGCGCGGCCGCCGGCCGGCTGTGCGTCGGCCGTGGTACTCGACCGGGCCGCCGCGCGCGCCCTGCGGGAGATCGACTTCACCGCGTCGTAGTCTCGGGCGGGTCCGCGCCGGGCGCCGGTCGCCGGTGGGCGGGCCCGAGGGGCGGTCGACCCCTCGTCAGCACCCCCGATCCTCCCGTTTCCCCGTACAGGAGCGCCGATGCGCCGTACTGCCCGGGTGCGTTCGCGCGCCCCCCGCCTGTTCCCCTGCGCCGCCGCGCTGGTCGCCGCGGCCGGTCTGAGCCAGTTCGCCGCGCCCGCCCCGCACCGCGCGGTGGCGGCCGTCTGCGACGGAGCCGGTGCCCCGGCGGACGCCGCCGCGCGCAAGCCGGCCGGCAGCCCGGTGGCCGGGGACCCGAACGCGGTGAGCGCCGACCGGGCCCGGGAGATGCAGGCGGACCTGGACCACCGGCTCGCCGAGCTCGGCTCCGCCCACGTCCCGCTGGCCGCCACCCCCACCACCGTGCCGGTGTACGTCCACGTGATCCACGCCGGGGAGACGGGCCGGCTGGACGGCGGTGTGGTCGCCGCCCAGATCGACCACCTCAACGCCACCTACGGCGGCCAGGGCGAGGGCAACGCCACCACCCCGTTCCACTTCGAGCTGGCCGGTACCGACTGGACCGACAATGCCGACTGGTACAACGGCATGACCCCCGGCTCCGCCGCCGAGCAGGCGATGAAGAGCGCGCTGCGCAAGGGCGACCAGGGCACCCTCAACCTGTACACCGTCCACCCCGGACAGTCCCTGCTCGGCTGGTCGACCTTCCCCAACGCCTACCGCTCCGCCCCGACCGACGACGGCGTGGTGGTCCTGGACGACTCGCTGCCCGGCGGCCCCGCCACCCACTACAACGAGGGCAACACCGCCACCCACGAGACCGGACACTGGCTCGGCCTGTTCCACACCTTCCAGGGCGGCTGCCTGGGCCCGGGCGACTACGTGGACGACACCCCGCCCGAGCGCAGCCCCGCCTACGGCTGCCCCGAGGGCCGGCACAGCTGCCCGGGCGGCGGCCTCGACCCGATCCACAACTTCATGGACTACAGCTACGACTCCTGCATGCACCAGTTCACCCCGGGGCAGGTCCAGCGGATGTCCAACTCCTGGGCGGCCTACCGCAGTTGATCCCGCAGTGGAGCGCCGGCCCGCGCGACCCGAGGCCGACACGCCCGGCCTGACCCCGAGTTGAACGCGGAACGCCGGGCGCGGCGTGGCAAACAGCGGTCATTTGTCCGATTCGCTCTAAGTTTGGCGGGTCGGGACCGAGCAGGAGCAAACCGAAGGAGACACCGCATGACCGCCAATCCCCAGATCGTCGTCGGCGTGGACGGCTCGCCCGCCTCGGAGCAGGCGCTGCGCTGGGCGATCGCCTACGCCAAGGCCGTCGGCGGGACGATCGCCGCCGTCGCCGCCTGGGAGTACCCCGCCTTCTACGGCTGGGGCGGCACGGCCGCCCCCTCCGAGGAGTCCTTCAACCCGGAGGAACTCGCCGGCCGGACCCTCTCCGAGACCGTCGCCAAGGTGGTCGGCGCCGACCCCGGCGTGCGGATCGTCGAGACCGTCATGCCGGGCAACGCGGCGGGCGCCCTGCTCCAGGCCGCCAAGGGCGCCGCGCTGCTGGTCGTCGGCAGCCGCGGCCTCGGCGGCTTCTCCGGCGTGCTGCTCGGCTCGGTCAGCCGCCACGTCACCGAGCACGCCCCCTGCCCGGTGGTCGTGGTCCGCGAGGGCCAGGTCAAGGACGGCGACGAGGACGGGGACGGCGGCGCCCAGTAGCCGCCGGGGGCGGTGCCGCACCGGGCCGCCACGCGGACCAGAATGGAGTCATGCCAGAAGGTGACTCCATCTACCGCGTGGCGGCCCGGCTGCACGAGGCCCTCGCCGGCCGGCTGCTGACCAGCGCCGAGCTGCGGGTGCCCGCGCACGCCACCGCCGCCCTCGCCGGGCGCCGGGTGCTGGAGGTCCGCCCGCGCGGCAAGCACCTGCTGACCCGCCTCGACGGCGGCCTCACCCTGCACACCCACCTGCGGATGGACGGCCACTGGGAGGTCTACCGCCCCGGCGAGCGGTGGACCGGCGGCCCCGCCCACCAGATCCGCGCCGTCCTCGGCACCGACCAGGGCACCGCCGTCGGCTACCGGCTGCCCGTCGTCGAACTGCTGCGCACCACCGACGAAGGCCGGGCCGTCGGCCACCTCGGGCCGGACCTGCTCGGCCCCGACTGGGACCCGGCCGAGGCCGTCCGCCGGCTCCTCGCCCGCCCCTCCCGGCCGCTCGTCGAGGCCCTGCTCGACCAGCGCAACCTGGCCGGGATCGGCAACGTCTACGCCAACGAACTGTGCTTCGTCGCGGGCGTCACCCCGTGGACCGAGGTCGGTCAAGTCCCGCACCCCGACCGGCTGGTGGAGCGCGCCCGGCAGATGCTGGACGCCAACAAGCTGCGCCCCGGCCACATCACCACCGGCGACACCAGGCCCGGCTACCGGCACTGGGTCTACGGCCGGGCCGGGCGGCCCTGCCCGCGCTGCGTCACACCGGTGCTGACCGGACGCCAGGGCGAGGCGCCGCGCGACCGGGCGGTGTTCTGGTGCCCGTACTGCCAACGCGGACCGGCCCCGGCCGAGGCCGTCACGAACGCTCGACCAGGGCGGGGTGCCGGGGGTCGTCGACCCGGATGGTGAGGTCGGCGGCCTCGGCCGGCCCGGTCTCCGCCTCGTAGCGGCCGAAGGCGGGCAGCGTCCACTGCCGGTCGGCCGGGGTGCGGCGGGCCAGCGCGGCCGGGGTGAGCGCGAGATGGACGGTCAGCTCGAACGGCAGCCAACGGCCCAGCAGCAGTGCGCCGTCCAGCAACAGCACGCCACCGGGCGGGAGTTGGACGTACGGCGCGCGGGTCGAGCGGTCGGTGACCGGGTCCCGCAGCGAGGGCAGCACCCGGCCGCTGCCGCCCGGCTCCAGCGGGTCCAGCACCTCGCGGAGCAGGGCGCCGTCGTCCAGCCAGAGGTCGTGGAAGGCGTCGGCGTCCTGGTGGCCGTACTCCAGCCGGATCGAGGCCGGGCGCAGGAAGTCCGCCGCCGAGACCCGCAGCGTGGGGCGGCCGCGCAGTCGCAGCGGCTCCACCAGGGCGTCGGCGAGCAGTTCGGGGCGGGCGGGCCCGGCGCCGTCCACGGCGATCCGCAGCCGGCGCTCGCCGGCGCCGGGGAGCGCGGTGATCCGGTCGGCGAGCAGCTCGGCCAGCTTGTCGGGGGAGATCGGGTGTACCTGCACCAGGCCATCCTGCCGGTTGTGCGGGGTCCGTCGGAGGGGGCGGTCGGGGATCAGCCGAGCGGGAGGGCGTGCAGGACGTCGTCGTGTCCGGCGTAGAGGGAGGTCCGGTCGGTGGCGACGGTCCAGACGTCCCGGCCCGGGCCGGAGTCGCGGAAGGTCCAGACCGGTTCGCCGGTGGCGGCGTGGAGCGCGACGACCCCGCCGCTGGCCGGCCCCGGCACGTACAGCGTGTCGACGCCGTCGACGAACAGCGGGCGGCTGCGGGTGTCCAGCAGGAAGGGCAGCTTGCGGGACCAGAGCACCGCGCCGGTGGCCGTGTCGATGCAGGCCACGGTGCCGTCGTCGTGCGGGACGAACACCCGGGGGCCCGCCGCGACCGGTGGCATCGCCCGCCAGGGCTCGCCCCGGGCGGGGGCGTGGGTCCAGCCCGGCCTGCCGTCGGGGCCCAGCAGGCGCACGCCGCCGGTGCCGTCCGGGACGAGGAGGTCCGGTCCGTTCGCGGTGCAGAAGGACAGGCCGTCCGCGGCGGGCGCGGTCCACAGTTCGCGTCCGGTGTCGGCGTCCCGGGCCACCAGCTCGGCGCGGTCGCCGGTCGTGCGGGAGCAGGCCAGCAGGTGGGGCGTGCTCCGGGTGGCGGCGGCGACCGGCTGATCCTGGTGGTCGGCGGTGACGGTCCACAGCAGGGCGCGGTCCGCGACGCGCAGGGCGAAGAGCCGGGTGCCCGGAACGGGGGCGTCGGCCCGGGGCAGCTGCCAGGTGGAGCCGTAGAGGACCCCGTTCTCCAGGCAGCGGAGCTGGACCTGGCCGGGCAGTTCCGCGGGCAGCGGCAGGCTCCAGTCGGCGGCGGGATCGGTGAGGTGGTGGGCGTCCAGGTGGCCCTTGGAGGCGGCGGTGAAGAACTGGTCGGGCCCGAACACGACGGTGGTGAGCGGCGGTTCGACGCCGGCCGGAAAGTCGGCGGGCCGCGGCGGGTCGAAGGCCACCAGCCGCCGGGGCTCACCGGTGGCCGGGTCGAGCACCTGCAGCCCGGCCTTGGACAGGAACACCGGGCGCTGCGGCAGGGTGACCATCCGCCCGATGGTCATCTGCTGCGGGCCCCGGTACGTCCACAGCGGTGTCGGCCCGGACAGTGCGGTCGGCTTCGGCTGCTCCGGGCCGGGCATCGTCCGGTCGTCGCCCGTCCGGCTCAGCGCCCACGCCGCCCCGCCGGCCGCCAGCACCCCGGCGCCGACCAGCAGCCCGCGCCGGCTCGGCCGCCGCGGGCCGTCACCCTCGCCCCGGCCCCCGCCAAGCACGTCCGAGGGCGCCTCCTCCGCGCCGTCAGCCTCCCCGTCCCACTGCCACGAAGCCTCCTGCACGGGACCCTCGGACGCCTTCACGCACTCCTCGCTTCCACCCCCGGCGGCCTCGGTGCCGCCACCCGTCGGGAGGATATCGAACGGCGCTCGAACCGTCGGGTGCCGTCGGTGCGCCGCACTAGGCTGTGGCCCACAGCACAGGCTCGCGCAGGTGACCGGGGAGGTACGCCGTGACGGCCGAGATGATCGCACCCGAGTGGATGCGCCGGCAGATCACCGGTGAGCAGTACGACTCCTGGACCGAGGAACAGTGCGCGGGCATCGAGATCCTCGACGGGATGGTCGTCGTGAGCCCGAGCCCCTCCCGGTGCCACAACCGGCTGGCGCGGTTCCTGGCGAATGCGCTGGACGAGGCCGGCGGCACGGAGTGGAACGCGGACAACGACTTCGACGTGCGGCTGCAGGACGTGCCGCTGAACAACCGGCGGCCCGATGTGGTGGTCTACCGGGTGGACGCCATCGACGTCGCACCGACCAGGCCGGAGCACGTGCTGCTGCTGGTCGAGGTCGTCTCGCCGGGTTCGGAGACCACCGACCGGGTGGTCAAGCTCGACCAGTACGCGAAGGCCGGTATCCCCTTCTACTGGCGGGTCGAGCAGGCGGCGGGCCGGGTGCCGATCGTGCACACGTATCTGCTGGACGAGGCGACGGGGACGTACCGGGCGGGTGAGCTGTTCACCGGGCTGGTCAAGGCCGCGGTGCCGTACCCGGTGGAGGTCGACCTCACCGGGCCGGCGTAGCCGTCACCCGCCCGGCGGACGGGTCTGCCGTCCGTCCGCCGGGTGTCGCGCCTCAGGCCACCGGTTCCGCGGCCGGTTCGGCCGGGGCCCGGGTGGGCTCCGCCCCGGCGTGGTGGTCCGGGAGGATCCGGTCGCGGAGCCGCAGGGCGCAGCCGACGGCGACGGCCAGGACGGCGAGGGCCAGGGTGAGTGCGGTGCGCAGGCCGTGGGCGTCGGCCAGCCGGCCGAGCAGGGGGGCGGCGAGGCCGCCGACCGACATGGCGAGTCCCAGGGTGAGTCCGGAGGCGGTGCCGGGCCGGGTGGGCAGGTAGTCCTGGGCGAGGGTCACCTGTGGGGCGAAGGGCAGGAACATGGCCAGTCCGAACGCCGTCGCGCCGATCACGGCGACCGTGGTGGAGGGGGCGAGGACCACGGCGGCCAGGGCGGGAACGGCCAGCAGGTAGCCGGCGCGGATCGGGGTCAGCCGTCCGCTGCGGTCGCCCAGCCAGCCGCCGAGCAGGGTGCCGGCCGCGCCGGCCAGGGTGAGCAGGGTGAGGGCGGTCGCGCCGAGCCCGGTCGAGCCGTGCAGGTCGCGCTGGATGTGCAGGGAGAGCATCGAGGTGACCGTCACATAGGGGATCGACCAGCCGATGATGGTGGCGACCAGGCGTCCGAAGGCCCGCCAGTCGTCGGGCTGCGCGCTCGTCGTGACGGTCCGGGGGACGGCCGTCGGCTGCGGATCGGGGCGCCGCTGCCGGGCCCGGAGGGCCCAGAGCACGGCCGTCACCAGGGCCGGGACGGCGAGCAGCCAGCCGCCGGCCAGGCCGTAGGAGCCGACCACCAGGGTGACCAGGGCCGGGGCGAGCGAGGCGCCCAGGGTGCCGCCGACCGAGAACAGGCTCATCGCGCGTTGGGAGCGTCCGCCGGCGGCCCGGGCCCGGTCGGTGGCGGGCGGGTGGTAGGCGGCGATGCCGATCCCGGCCAGGGCGGCGCAGAGCCAGGTGAGCGGGTAACTGCCGGCCAGGGCCGCGCCGGTGATGCCGGCCGCGGCGGTGAGGAACCCGGCCGGGATGAGCCAGTCCCGGCGGCGGCGGTCGACCAGCAGGCCGAACAGCGGCTGGACCACGCTGGAGAGTCCGCCGGCAGCCAGCGCGATGCCGGAGACGGCGGTGTAGCTGTAGTGCCGTTCGGACATCAGGAACGGCAGCAGCGCTGGGACGGCGCCCTGGTAGAGGTCGTTGACGATGTGGGTGCCGGTCAGGAAGGCCAGCTGGCCGCGCTTCACCGGGCCACCTGCCCGGTCCGCGCCGACGCCTGCCGGGCCTGCTCCAGCAGGGCTTCCTGCCGGGCGGCGTGGTGGTGCCAGGGCCGGGCCCGTTCCAGTTGGGCGCCGAGGGAGAGCAGCAGGCCCTCCCGGTGGTGCCGGGCGGTGAGCATCACGCCGATCGGCAGCCCGTCCGGTGTCCAGTGCAGCGGCAGGCTCATCGACGGTCGGCCGGTGAGGTTGGCCAGCGGGGTCCGCGGGGTCAGGGCGAGCATCCGGGTGAAGGTCCGTTCCGGGGAGTCCGGGTCGACCAGGGAGCCGATCGGCAGCGGAGGGGTGTCCGTGGTCGGGCTGAGCACCGCGTCGTAGCGGTCGTAGCGGTGGCAGACCGCACGGGCGGTGGCGGTCAGCGAGGCGGTCGCGGTGTACAACCGGACGGCGTCGTGGGCGGAGCCGCAGGCGCGCAGCCAGCGGGTCAGCGGCAGCAGCAGTTCCTCCCGTTCGGGTGGGACCGGGACGGCGGCGGCCAGCACGCTCCACAGCACGGTGAAGTCGGGCAGGTACTCGTCCGGGTCGGTCGGCGGGGCCTCCTCGATGTGGTGGCCGAGGTCGAGGAGCAGTTCGGCGGTGCGCCGGCAGGCCAGTGCGGCCTCGGGGTGCCAGCCGTCGGCCGGCGGCAGGACGCCGATCCGCAGCGGGCCGGGTTCGCGTTCGGCGCAGGCCCGGAAGTGTCCGGCGGGGAGGGCGGGCAGGGTGCCGGCGTCGCCCGGGGTGCTGCCCGCCATCACGTCCAGCAGCAGGGCGGCGTCCAGCACGGTCCGGGCCAGCGGGCCGGCGGTGGCCAGTCCGAAGGCGTCCGTGCCGGGGGCGGGGGTGACCCGGCCCCGGCTGGGCTTGAGGCCGACCACCCCGCAGCCGGCGGCGGGGATCCGGACCGAGCCGCCGCCGTCGCTGCCGAGGGCGCCGGCCGCCAGCCGGGAGGCGACCGAGACGGCGGCGCCGCCGCTGGAGCCGCCGGCGCCGAGGGCGGGGCCGTACGGGCTGCGGGCGGTGCCGTGCGCGGTCTCGGTGTAGGAGGAGCAGCCGAACTCGGCCGCGGTGGTGGTGCCCAGCAGGACGGCGCCGGCGGTCCGCAGGGCGCCGACCACGGTGGCGTCCGCCGGGGCGATCCGGTCGTCGAAGGCGCCGGAGCCGGCGGTGAACGGCAGGCCGCGGACCGGCCAGGTGTCCTTCACCGACAGCGGTACGCCGAGCAGCGGGGGCAGGCCGTCGCCGCCGTCGGTTCCGGTGGAGGCGAGCAGCAGGGCCTCGGCCGCCCGTGCGGCCCGGCCGGCGCCGGGGGCGTCGACCGTGCGGTAGGCCCCGAGCAGGCCGTCGAGCTCGGCGATCCGGTGCAGGTGGTGGTCGACCAGCTCGGTCGGTGAGACGGCGCGGGCGCGGACGGCTTCCGCCTGCTCGGCCAGCGTCAGGTCATGGAGGGCTGACATGGTTGTTCCGTTCTCCCAAGTCCTCAGGTCATCAGGTTGTCTGAGGACTTCATCGTAGGGGGTGGACCGCCCGCCTGGCAAGGTGAGGCTTGCCTAACTTCTCGCCCGCCGTCCGGTGCCGGTGGGGCGGGTGGGGCGCGAGGGCTCGCCTTGACACCGTTCGGGGGCGGACGTAGCAAGGGAGCATGCGCCATCCGCGGGTGACCGGCGGGGCCGCCGAGCCGGTCCGCGCGGCAGGCCCGGAAGCGGTGCCGGAGCCGAGCCCGGATCCGGGAGCGGAGACGGCCCCGGCGGCTCCGGCGGACCAGGCGGACCAGCCGGCCCGGGAGACCCAGGCGGTCCACGAGCGGGACGAGCTGCTGGCGGCGGCCGTCCGCCGGGTGCTCGGCTCCACCGGCGCGTACGCGGCGATGGTCTACCTGCGCTCCCGGGACCGGCGGTCGCTGGTGCTGCGCACCCTGGTCGGGGTGCCGCTGTCGATCATCAGCCCGTTCCGCCGGGTCGCGGCCGCCGGGCCGCTGCCGGTCGCGGTCTGCTTCCGGACCGGCCGGGCCGTCGCGCTCGCCGACTCCGAGGACACCATGCGGCGCTTCCCGCAGCTCGCCGTCGGACTGCCGTACGACTTCGTCTCGGTCTGCGTTCCGGTCGGCCACGGCGGGGAGCGGTACGGCGTGCTCAATGTGCTGTGGCCCGCCTCGGACGAGGGGGTGCCGGTCCGGGAGGGCGGCCGGCTGGACGCCGTTGCCGGTGAACTCGGCGCCGGGCTGGCCGAGTTGGCGTCCGACGGGCGGATGGTGGAGCCGACCGGGGAGACCGCCGTGGTGGAGCTGCCGCCGCCGTCCGTGCCGACCACCCGGGTCGGGATGTTCGACTGGGACGTGGCCACCGGCGCGCTCGCCGCGGACGCCGGGTTCCGGGAGATCTTCGGCTTCGGGCCCGGCGAGTTCGACGGCACGGTGGGCTGCCTGACCGGCCGGATCGCCCCCGGGGACGTCCCCGGCTTCCGCACCGCCGCCCGGACCGCCCTGGCGCACGGCGAGGTGCTGGCCGCCCAGGTGCGGGTGCTCGGGCCGGCCGGGCGCCCGTACCCGGTGGAACTGTGGGCCCGGGTCCCCGGCGCGATCTCCGACGGCCGGACCCACCTGGTCGGCGCCGTCCTGGACGTCCGGGCCGTCACCGCCGCCGCGGCCGCCGTCGAGCGGCTGCCCGAGGGCGTCCTCTCGCTCGACCCCGACGGACTGGTCGGCTCGGTCAACCGGACCGCCGAGCAGCTCCTGCGGGCGACGGCGGCGGACCTGGTCGGCCACCACCTCTGGACGGTGCTGCCCTGGCTCGCCGACCCCTTCCACGAGAACCGCTACCGCGCCGCCCTGCTCTCCCAGCAGCCCACCGCCTTCCTGGCCGCCCGCCCGCCGGACGGCTGGCTGGCCTTCTCGCTCTACCCCGACCGGCACGGCGTCACCGCCCGGGTGATCGCCGCCGAGGCCCCGCCGGGCACCGCCGAACCGCCCGCCGCCGCGCCGCCCGCGGCCGCCACCGGCGTCGGCGGCACCCACCACCTGCTCCAGCTGGCCAGCGCGCTCACCGAGGCCGTCACCGTGCGCGACGTCTGCCGGGCGGTGGCCGAGGAGATCCTCCCGGCCTTCGGCGGCCAGGAACTTGCCATCTACGGGGTGCGCGAGCAGCGGCTGCACCTGGTCTCGCAGAGCGGCTACCCCGACGGCTTCCTGGACGGCTTCGAGGGCACCCCGCTCGACGCCCGCGTCCCCGGCGCCGAGGCGCTCAGCACCGGCACCCCGATCTTCTTCGAGTCGGTGCGCGACCTCGCCGCCGCCTACCCCGGCCTGGCCCTGGACGAGATGGGCGCCTGGGCCTTCCTGCCGCTGATCGCCTCCGGCCGACCGGTCGGCAGCTGCATCCTCGGCTTCGACCGGGCGCACCCCTTCACCGTCGAGGAGCGCGGCCTGCTCACCGGCCTCGGCGGCTTCATCGCCCAGGCGCTGGAGCGCGCCCGGCTCTACGACGCCGAGTTCGCCCTGGCCCGCGGCCTCCAGCAGGCCCTGCTGCCGCACCGGCTCCCGCAGGTGCCCGGCCTGCGCACCGCCGCCCGCTACCTGCCCGGCACCCAGGGCATGGAGATCGGCGGCGACTGGTACGACGCCATCCTCACCGGCGCCGACCTCACCCTGGTGATCGGCGACGTCGAGGGCCACAGCGTCGCCGCCGCCGCCGCGATGGGCCAACTGCGCAGCGCCGTAAGGGCGTTCGCCAGCGGCGGCGAGCCGCCCGACCAGGTGCTCGCCCGCACCAACCGACTGCTGCTGGACCTCGACCCCGGGCTGCTGGCCAGCTGCTGCCTGGTCCGGCTCACCCCCGCCGACGGCACCGTGCGGATCGGCCGGGCCGGGCACCTGCCGCCGGTGCTGCGCCACCCGGACGGGCGGGCCGAGGCGCTGTACGTTCCGGGCGGGCCGCTGCTGGGCGTGGACGAGGGTGTCGCGTACCCGGTCAGCGAGCTGCGGTTGCGGCCCGGCTCGCTGCTCGCCCTCTACACCGACGGGCTGGTGGAGGACCCGGCGCTGGCGATCGACCAGGGGGTGGACCGGCTGCGGGCGGCGCTGGCGCACGGCCGGGCGGGGGAGACGTTGGAGGAGCTGGCCGAGCGGCTGCTGCGCGAAGTCGGCTCGACCGGGCGGGTGGACGACGTGGCGCTGCTGCTCACCGCGTTCGGGTAGGGCCTGGAGCTCTGGCCTGGCGCCAGGGCCCAGGGCCTCCTGGAGCGGCGACTTTCGTCGGCTCGGGCGGCGACGAAGGGTGACCGCGGACGCGGCGGGCGCCCGGTTAGCCTCGACGGGTGGAAGCAATCACGCGGGCCTGGTCGAAGGCGGTACGGACGGCGCTGCCGGGGCCCTGGCGGCCCCGGCGCGTGGTGGGCGAGGCCGTGCTGGCCCTGCTGATGGGCGTGACCGCGGGCCTGCTGGAGGTGGTCGCCCGCACCGGTCTGGCGGTGCCCTTCGGGCTCGCCGTCGCCGGGCTGTGGCTGCTGCGGCGCGGGTACCCGGCCACGGTGCTGGTGCTGACCGGGGCGATCGCCGGCTGGTCGATCGGGCCGACCCCGCTGCTGGCCTGCGCGGGCTGGGCGGCCGGGGCGCGGATCGGCCGGGTCCGGCGGGTGACCGGCGCCTTCCTGCTGAGCTATCTGCTGTTCTGCGTGTCCGGGACGTTGAAGGACGGGGCGTCCTTCTCGCCGAAGCTGATCGTCGGACTGTCGCTCGCCATCTTCCTGGTCTTCGCCGTCCTGCCCGCGCTGTACGGCCGCTACCGGGCGCAGCGCCGGGCCCTGCTGGACGCGCTGCGCGAGCGCAACGACCAGCTGGTGCGCGAGCGGGCGATGGTGGTGCACCAGGCCCGGCTGCGGGAGCGGCACCGGATCGCCCAGGACATGCACGACAGCCTGGGCCACCAGCTCGCGCTGATCTCGGTGCACTCGGGCGCGCTGGAGGTGGACCGCACCCTCAGCGACCGCCAGCGGGAGGCGGTCGGGGTGCTGCGGCAGGCGGCGGTGGCGGCGATGCGCGAGCTGCGCGAGGTGGTCGGGGTGCTGCACGACGAGTCGACGGCGCTGCCGCCGGTGGTCGGCAGCCCCGGTCCGGCGCCGGCCCGCGGCGGGGTGGACGGGGTCGAGGGGCTGGTGGAGTCCTCCCGGGGGGCCGGTGCGCTGGTGGAGTTCCGCACCGAGGGCGAGCGGCGACCGCTGGCGGCGGCGGTCGACCACGCGGCGTACCGGATCGTGCAGGAGGCGCTCACCAATGCGCACAAGCACGCCCCCGGCGCGCCGATCGCGGTCGCGCTCCGGTACGAGCCGGACGCGCTGGTGGTGGAGGTGACCAACCCCCGCGCGCCGGAGCTGGTGGGCGCGCACGCGGGCGCGGGCGCGGTGGTGAGCGGCGGACAGGGGCTGACCGGCCTGCGGGAGCGCGCCCGGCTCGTCGGCGGCATGGTGCACGCCGGGCCGACGCCCGAGCAGGGCTTCCGGCTGGCCGCCGTCCTCCCGTACGAGGGGGCGGAGGCCGAGGGCGCCGCCGCCCTGCTGGCCGAGGACGACTGGGTGCTCGGCGGCGCCTCGCCGCCCGGCGACGCGGACACCGGTCCGCGCCGCCCGGCGCTCGGCTGCGCGGCCGGGGTGGTCGCGGTGACGCTGATCGTGGCGGGCCTGGTGGCCTGGGGCGTGGTGGCCTTCGTCCGGGGTGCCAGCGACTCGACGGTGCAGCAGTCGGTCTACGACCAGATCCAGGTGGGCGAGTCGAAGTCCGAGGTGATGCGCCGACTGCCGCCCGGCAACGACTTCTTCACCTCCGACTACCAGGAGGCCGGTCCGGCGAAGCCGGAGGGCGCGCACTGCCGGTGGTACTCGCTGTCGAAGGGCGAGCCGGGCGACTCCTGGTCGGACAACCACGTGGCGCGGTTCTGCTTCAAGGGCGGGGTGCTGGTGGACAAGGTCGAGTACGTCACCAAGGACTGACGTCCGTCCGGTCCGGTGGGGGCGCGGCGGGGAGCGCGGCGGGGGGCTCGGCGGGAGGCGGGGGCGGCCGGGATGTGAGGATGGTGCCCCGGGCGGATCGCCGTTCGACGTCGCGTCCGACGTCGTGATCGACGGCGCCGGCCGGCCGACCGCAGCACCGTTCGAGGGGAATGACCAGCGTGATCCGAGTCCTCGTCGCCGACGACGAGCCGCTCATCCGGGCCGGGATCAGGATGATCCTCGGCTCGGCCGACGACATCGAGGTGGTCGCGGAGGCCGCCGACGGTCGGGAGGCGCTGGAGCTGGCCCGGGCACACCGGGTGGACGTCGTGCTGCTGGACATCCAGATGCCGGTGATGGACGGGCTCACGGCGCTGGGGGAGCTCGGCAGGGTCGCGCCCGGCGCGCGGGCGATCATCCTCACCACCTTCGGGGAGCGCGAGAACGTCCTGCGCGCCGTGACCGAGGGCGGCGCCGGGTTCCTGCTCAAGGACACCGCGCCGAACGAGCTGATCCAGGCCGTCCGGGCGGCGGCCGGTGGGAACGCCTTCCTCTCCCCGGCCGCCACCCGGCACATCGTCGACTCGCTGGCCGCCGGGCGCGGCGGCTCGGTGGCCGCCCGCGGCGCGGCGGCCCGGTGCCGGCTGGAGGTGCTCACCGGGCGCGAGCTGGAGGTGCTGGCGCTGCTCGGGGAGGGCCTGTCCAACGCGGACGCGGGGGCCCGGATCCACATGAGCGAGGCGACGGTGAAGACCTACGTCAGCCGGATCCTGGCCAAGCTGGGCTGCGAGAACCGGGTCCAGGCGGCGCTGCTGGCGCGGGACGCGGAGCTCGGCGGCGGCAACTGAGCGCGTTTCTTCGATGACCGAACGTGTTTGCCGTGGCGGATGCCACTGAACTGCCGTCGTGAATCGGGAACTCCGGATGCGGTGGTGACGGTCCGTCATGTTCCGACTGCGGACCGTCGATGGTGTGTGGGAGTTCACGAATGGACAGATGTGAGCGCGGGCACGGGAATTGATCGTTCGATCTTTAAAATGCTGTCAAACCTGGTCGAACCGGGCGTCGTTTCTTGATCGATACCGCCGGTAACAGTCAACTGACCTGCGAAGACCAAGAATTGCTTGCTGCGCCCCGGACATGCCCCTAGCTTTCTTGGCGGCGCAACGAGCGCCACCCGGGTTCACCCCGACGCACGGCCCGCCGACTGACCCCCGGCGCGAGGGCGGTGCCTGCCGACGAGACCGGCTCGAACGAGGCCGTCGGCGAGTGGTGGTGACCGCGGCGGCATGGCACGTCCGACACGTGGCCGGCCGCCCGACGAGTGCGGTGAGCGCGACCGACCGGCCCCTGATCCGGGCCTGGTTCCGCCTGCCCGCCCGGGGCTTGTCGAGAGGACATTCATGACTTCCCGTCACGAGAACGCCGCTGCCACCGACACCACCGCCACCGTCAAGCGTCACCGCCTGAGGATGGCGGTCGTCGCGGGCGCCGCCGTCGCGGCCCTGCCGGTGACCGGCCTCGTCACGGCCACCTCGGCCTCCGCCGCACCCTCCTCGGCCTGGGACGCGGTCGCCCAGTGCGAGAGCGGCGGCAACTGGAGCATCAGCAACGGCAACGGCTTCCACGGTGGACTGCAGTTCACCCCCTCCACCTGGGCCGCGTACGGCGGAACCGCGTACGCTCCCCAGGCCAACCAGGCGACCAGGGCGCAGCAGATCGCCGTCGCCGAGAAGGTGCTCGCCTCGCAGGGGCCGGGCGCCTGGCCCGTCTGCTCCCGGAAGGCGGGCCTGAGCAAGGGCGGCGCCCCGGCCGCCGTCGACACCTCGGCGGGTTCGGGCTCCTCGGACAGCAAGCCCGCCAAGCCCGCCAAGCCGGCCCAGCGGGCGGCCAAGGCCGCTCCGCAGGCCCCGCAGGCCCCGAAGACGGCCCCGCAGGCCGCGCCGAAGGCGAAGCCGCACGCCGCGGAGGCCCCGCAGGGCCGTCCGTCGGCCAAGCCGGCGCAGTCCGCTCCGGCGTCCGAGCAGAACACCTCGGGCGGCAGCTACACCGTCCGCAGCGGTGACACGCTGAGCGACATCGCGGCCAAGTTCGGCGTCGACACCGACGGCCTGTACGGCAAGAACGCCCGTACGATCGGCGCCGACCCGGATCTGATCTTCCCGGGCCAGACGCTGACCGTCTGACGGTCGGGCCGGCCGGCGATCGGACCGGTTGGCGGTCAGACCGGCTGGCGATCAGGACATCCGGCAATCCGAACGACTGATCAGCCGCCCCCGGCGTGATCCGGCGGCCACCCCTGCGCGGGGTGGCCGCTCCGCGCGTTCGGCGGCCCTCCTCGGCCGGTTTCCCGCGCCGGTAGGGTCGCCTGATGGTCCGACTGATCAGTGACAGCGAGCTCACCGCCTCCGACGTGGTGGCCAACCGCACGATGAACCGCGAACGCGGCCTCAGCGGGGTGAACAGCTACGCCCGCGAGCTCGGCTTCGATCCGGCCGCCTGGCTGCGGGAGCACGGCGGGACCGGACCTGCCTGGTTGGACCTGTGCAGCGGGGAGGGTCGGGCGCTCGCCGAGGCAGCCCGGCTGCTACCGGCCGGCGCCGAACTGACCGGCGTCGACCTGGTCGGCCCGCTGGGGTCCGTCCTCGGTCGGCCCCCGGGTGCGGGGGTGCGGCTGGTGACGGCGGCGCTCGCCGACTGGGCGCCCGAGCGGTCGTACCACCTGATCACCTGTGTGCACGGCCTGCACTACCTCGGCGACCAGCTCGGCGCGATCGCCCGCGCCGCCTCCTGGCTGACCCCGGACGGCCGGTTCGCCGCCCACTTCGACCCCGAGTCGGTGCGCCGCCCCGACGGCACCGGCCTGGCGCGGGCGGTGGTGGCGGCGCTGCGGGCGGCCGGGTTCGAGTACCGGTCGCGTCGCCACCTGCTGCTCCTGGACGGCGGTCGGCCGGTCGAGCTGCCCTTCGACTATGCGGGCGCCGATCCGTCGGCCGGGCCGAACTGGACCGGGCAGCCGGCGGTCGGGTCGTACTACGGAGTGCGGGAGCGCGCGGCGGGGGCGCCTGCGGGGTGATCGAAGCCGCAGGGGTGCGAAGCCGGGCGGGGCCGAGGTGTAGTTGAAGATTGAACGCAACGTCCGAATACCGCCGGAGATATCAGGGCTCCCGGACCAGGATCGACAGGCACACCGAGAGCGGACCCCCGACCGGCGGACCGGCCCGGGGCGCGATCGGAACACCTGGACGAGGAGACCGAGGACATGACGAAGAACGGTGCGGCGGCGCTGGACGGCAAGGTGGCCCTGGTGACCGGCGGCAGCCGGGGCATCGGGGCGGCGGTCGCGCTGCGGCTGGCCGAGGACGGCGCCCACGTGGCGCTGACCTACCGGGGCTCGGCCGAGCAGGCCGAGGAGGTGGTCGCGAAGATCACCGCGATGGGTCGGACCGGCTGGGCCGTCCGGGCCGACAGCGCCGACCCGGCGGCGGTGCAGGACACGGTGGCGGCCGTCGCCGAGCGGTTCGGACGGCTGGACATCCTGGTGAACAACGCGGGTGTGGGCGCCGTCGGACCGATCGAGGAGACCACGCCAGAGGAGATCGACCGGGTGCTGGAGGTGAACGTCCGCGCGCCGTACCTGTACGCCCGGGCCGCCGTCGGGCACCTGTCGGACGGCGGGCGGATCGTCGGCATCGGCAGCTGCGTCGCCCAGCGCGTGGCCTTCCCGGGCGCCGTGCTCTACGCGACCAGCAAGGCCGCGCTGATCGGTCTGACCAAGGCGCTCGCCCGGGAGCTCGGCCCGCGCGGGATCACCGCCAACCTGGTCCACCCGGGCCCGATCGACACCGACATGAACCCGGCCGACGGCGAGTCCGCGGACTTCCAGCGCGGCTTCGTCGCCCTCGGCCGGTACGGCACCGCGGCGGAGGTGGCGGGCGCGGTCTCCTACCTGGTGGGTGAGGACGGACGGTACGTCACCGGCGCGGAGCTGGCGGTGGACGGCGGGTTCGCCGCCTGACAGTGAGGATGTTCATGAGCGGTTCCCGGACAGGTCTGACCCACCGCCTGACTGACCTCGGGTCCTCAACGGGATCTGTCGGCC
>NZ_JBEOSV010000053.1:0-59729 GCF_040303245.1 Kitasatospora sp. NPDC096077
GGCGCGGCGGGTTGCGGCGGGGCTCGGTGGCCTGGCGGTGCGCGCGGGGTGTGGGGGCGCGTCTGGTGGGACGGGCGGGGCTGGTGTTTCGGGGGTTGGCGTGTCTCTGTCGGGAGGGTTGTCGTTGTTCCGTGGGCATCGGACGTGAACAGTGGGAGGCCCCGGGATGCGGCGCCGAGTGGGGATGTGGGCGCGGCGGGTTGCGGCGGGGCTCTGTGGCCTGGCGGTGCTCGCCGGGTGTGGGGGCTCTTCTGGTGGGACGGGCGGGGACGCGGTCGGGGGCGGTCCGCGTACTCCGGCGCCGCCGCCGTCGCGGGCGGTGCTGAGTGCGCTGCCCGCGGACGGGGCGCAGGATGTGCCGCCGGAGGGGCCGGTGCGGGTGAATGTGACCCAGGGGCGGCTGGTGTCCGTGCGGTTGGCGGACGCGAAGGGGACGGAGCTGCCGGGGACGATCGGCGCGGACGGGGCCGGCTGGGCGCCGGACGGACCGCTGCCGCTCGGTACGGCGTTCACGGTGGACGCGGTCGCGGAGGACGACCAGGGTCAACGGGCCGCCCAGCACTCGGCGTTCTCCACGGTGGCCCGGGCGCACACCTTCGTGGCCTTCTTCACGCCGGAGGACGGGTCGACGGTCGGGGTGGGGATGCCGGTCTCGCTGCGGTTCAGCCGGCCGATCGGGGACCGGGCGGCGGTGGAGCGGGCCGTGCAGGTCGGCGCGGACCCGCCGGTGCCGGTGGCCGCGCACTGGTTCGGCAACCAGCGGCTGGACTTCCGCCCGCAGCAGTACTGGGCGGCCGGCACCAGGGTGACGGTGGCGCTGCGGCTGAAGGACGTGCAGGGCTCGCCGGGGGAGTTCGGCAGCCAGAACCGGGACCTGCACTTCACGGTGGGGCGGGCGCAGGTGTCCACGGTGGACCTGGACGCGCACACGCTGACCGTCCGGGCCGGTGCGGGCGGCAAGGTGGTGAAGGTGCTCAAGGTGTCCGGCGGCAGCCCCGACCACTCCACCTACCGGGGGGTGATGGTGGTGTCGGAGAAGTACAAGGTGACCCGGATGAACTCGCAGAGCGTCGGCATGGGCGACGAGTACGACATCAAGGACGTCCCGCACGCGATGCGGCTGACCACCTCCGGCACCTTCGTGCACGGCAACTACTGGGCCGATCCGGGGGTGTTCGGCACCGCCAACACCAGCCACGGGTGCATCGGGCTGGCCGACAGCAAGGGCGGCACCGGCAAGGACACCCCGGCGGGCTGGCTGTTCGAGCACACCGTCCCGGGGGACGTGCTGGAGGTGAAGGCGTCGGCCGGGGACTTCGTCCCGCCGTCGAACGGGCTGAACGGCTGGAACGTGCCGTGGGACCAGTGGGTGGCCGGGAGCGCCCTGCGGTAGCGGTCTTCACACCTCCCCCCGGAGTTCACCGGGAGGGCCCGGCTATCCTGCTCCGGCGCGTCGGAGGCCGCCCCGGGAGCGCACCACCGGCGAGCGGGCGATCGGCTCTACGAAAGATCGGGATCCGGTGCAACTTCTCGGGGTGCTCGCCGCGTCAAGTGAGTGAACATCGGGAGGGGAGATTCCGTGAAGACGGGGAAGACGGCCGGGGCCGCGATACGCAGAGGTGCGATGGCGCTGGCCATGGGCGGGGTGCTGCTGCTGACCGCGGCGTGCAACGACGACAAGGGCGGGAAGTCCGCGGACGCCGCCGCGACGGCGTCCGCGGACGCGAACGGGACGGCCGCCCCCGGGGGGAGCGCGGCCTCGCCGAAGGCCTCGGCGGCCGTGCTCGCGGTCGAGCCGAAGGACGGTGCCCAGGACGTCGCGCCGAGCGCGCTGAAGGTGTCCGTCAGCAACGGCAAGCTGACCACGGTCGAGGTGACGGACAAGAACGGCAAGCCCGTCGAGGGGGCGATCACCCCGGACGGCACCGGCTGGAAGCCGGCCGCGGCGCTCGCGGTCGGCATGGCGTACAAGGTGGACGCGCAGGCCAAGGACGACGCCGGGCTGGTGTCCGCGTCGACCACCTCGTTCACCACGCTGACGCCGGACAAGAAGGTGTCCACCAACGACAACATCGCCGACGGCGCCACCTACGGCGTCGGCATGATCGTCTCGGTGAACTTCACCAAGGACGTCAAGAACAAGGACGAGGTGCTGAAGGGCATCACGTTCCAGACCGACAACGGCACCGTGGTCAAGGGCCACTGGTTCGACAGCCGCCGGGTGGACTTCCGTCCGGAGGAGTACTGGAAGCCGGGCACCAAGGTGACCATCAAGTACCGGCTGAAGAGCGTCGAGGTCGCGCCGGGCGTCTACGGGGACGTGGACAAGGACGAGCCGTTCACCATCGGCCGTTCGATGGTCTCCACCGCCGACGCCAAGACCCACAAGATGACGGTCGAGCGGGACGGCAAGAGCAGTACTCTGCCGGTCACCATGGGTGCCGACGCGACGCCGTCCTGGAGCGGGACGATGGTGGTCATGGCCAAGGAGAAGGTCACCCACATGGACTCGCACACCGTCGGTCTGGGTGGCGAGTACGACATCCCGGACGTGCCGCACGCGATGCGGCTGACCACCTCCGGCACCTTCGTGCACGGCAACTACTGGTACAAGGGCATGCCGTTCGGCAACGTCAACGGCAGCCACGGCTGCATCTCGATGCAGGACGTGCAGGGCGGCAGCGACTCCTCGTCGGCCGGCACGTTCTACAACGAGTCGATGGTCGGCGATGTGGTGAAGGTCGTGAACAGCAAGGAGAAGACCGTCTCGCCCTCCAACGGGCTGGGCGGCTGGAACATCACCTGGGCCAACTGGTAGACCCGGGGGTTCTGGACGAGCGGCCCGGACTCACCCGTTGGGGTGGTCGGGCCGCTCGGTTTTCGGGGCAGAAAGCCCCTCGGGCGGCGCAACCTTTCCGATGGTCCGGCACATCTACGGTTCGGGTCCGTCGTGGCCGCGGGGAGCAAGGGAGGGAACGGCGTTGAGATCGATACGCAGAGTGGTGGCCGCCGGTCTGGTCGGCGGGGCGATGGCGCTGACGGCCGCGTGCGGCGGGGGCAGCGGGGGCGGCAGCGGCAGTGGGGTCGCCAAGGCCGACCTGGGAGCCGGGGCCGGGGCGACCGCGTCCGCGACGACGGCGCCCTCCACCGCGGCGCCGAAGGCGTCCACGGCCGCGGTGAGCATCGAGCCGAAGAACGGCGCGGTGGACGTGGCGCCGGGCGCGCTCAGGATCGGCGCGACCGGGGGGAAGCTCACCACCGTCAAGGTGAGCGACAAGTCCGGCAAGGAGGTCCCCGGCACGATCGCCGCGGACGGCGCCAGCTGGACCCCGACCACCGGGCTCGCGGTGGGCACCGCCTACCAGGTCAGCGCGATGGCCGCGGACGCTTCCGGTGCGGTGGCCGAGGCGGACAGCAGCTTCACCACGTTGACCCCGGCGGCGCTGGCGAAGGCCTCCGACAACGTGGACGACAACGCCACCTACGGCGTCGGCATGATCGTCTCGGTGGACTTCAGCAAGGACGTGAAGAACCGGGACGCGGTGCTGAAGGGCATCACGTTCGAGACCAGTGACGGCACCGTGGTCAAGGGCCACTGGTTCGACGACCGACGGCTGGACTTCCGTCCGGAGCAGTACTGGAAGCCGGGCACCAAGGTGACGGTGCACTACCGCCTGAAGAGCGTGGAGATCGCCCCCGGGGTGTACGGCTCCGACCGGGACGAGCCCTTCACGATCGGGCGATCCCAGATCTCGACGGTTGACGCCGCCGCGCACCGGATGACGGTCGCCGACGGCGGGCAGAGCACCGACATCGACATCACTTCTGGCTCGGACGACCACCCGACCTGGAACGGCACCATGGTGATCATGTCCAAGGAGGGCACGGTGCGGATGCAGTCCAGCACCCTGCCCGGGATGACCGGCGCGCCCTACGACCTCCAGGTGCCGCACTCCATGCGGTTGACCACCTCGGGCACCTATGTGCACGGCAACTGGTGGAGCAACAGCTTCGGCGAGGACAACGTCAGCCACGGCTGCGTGGGCCTCAAGGACGTCAAGGGCGGCGGGGACTCCACCACGATGGGCAGGTTCTACGACGGCTCGCTCGTCGGGGACGTGGTGATCGTGAAGAACTCGGTGAAGAAGGAGACCCTCGACCCGTCGAACGGGCTGAGCGGTTGGAACCTGCCGTGGAGCAACTGGTAGCCGCACGATCCGCCAGGTGACGGCGGTTTCACGTCAACCCGGGCTTGACTTCGGTCGGTCCGGGTCGATGCTTTCCTGCCCCGGGCATATGCCGACTCGGGGGAGATCGTTTGCTCATTGTCCGTACGCGGCCGCTTGCGTTCCGCAATGATGGTCCGCATGGCGGGTTGGGGCGAAACAGATCAGTCACCGGTTCCGGCGGCCGGCGTGGTCGCGGAGGCGTCGTGGACCGACGGCCGGAGTGCGCTCTCGGCGCTGGAACGGCTCAGTCCCGAGGAGCTGCAGGAGATGTACTCCGGCAGACTGTGCGACCAGTCCGCGCCGAACGAGGTGCGGCTGCCGTCCCGGCCGGAGTCCGGCCCGGTGGCCCGTCGGCTGGTGCTGAACGTCCTGGAGTCCTGGGAGCTCCACCAGCACCTGGAGGCCGGGGAGCTGCTCACCAGTGAGCTGGTGGCCAACGCGGTGCGGCACGCCGCCGGGCGCACCATCGGACTGCACGTCAGTCGCAAGCCCGGCTGGCTGCGGGTCGAGGTCCGGGACTCCTCCCGCTCGCTGCCCTGCATGATCCTCGCCGAGCCCCGGCCGGTGAACGAGCGCGGCCGCGGGCTGAAGATCGTCGACGACCTCGCCGACCGCTGGGGTGCGGACCTGCTGCCGCTCGGCAAGGGCGTCTGGTTCGAGCTGAAGGTCCGCGAGCGCGGCTGAGGCGCCGGATACGCGCAGGGCCCCCGGTGTCGCCGTGGTCCGGCGGGTGGGGGCCCGTGCAGGTCATCGCGCGGCCAAGGGGGTGCGTGTCGCGCGATGGGCGTCGGCAGTGCCAGGTCGGGCCCGCCGAAGTTCGATGGCTCGACTATCGCATGGATCTCAGCATGTGGGCAAACCGGGTGGCTTTGATTGCAAGGTTTGTAACCTACTTCACCTTTGGATTTTGCATAGGTTCACGCTGTCGCCTGTGAATATTCATGATCTTGGTGATGCGGCCGCGCGGGGGAGCGGTCGGCGGCGGCATCCGGGGGTGGACTCCGGGAGGGTGGGGTGGTCGGGGTGCGAACGGGCCGCCGTTCGTGCCGGGTTCATCGTGCGGCCGAAGTCGACCGTCGACAGTGCGTCGCTAAAGGTTGGCCGACAGCTGCCGTGGTACGGAACGACACCGCCCGCGCCGCCCGTGCTCCCCACGGGCTTCCGCCCCCTGATCGTTGTGGTGACGCACGGATGTGCGCCCAGTACCATCGGGCTCGTGAACTCGTACTGGCGCGTCGCGCTGCCACCGCTCGCCGCCTGATCGGGCGCGCTCCGGTGGTTTGAACCCCGTTCCCGGCCCTGTGTGGCGCCGGGGATTCGTGGTGTGCGCCCGTTCTCGGAACCAGTCCCCTTGACGGTCTTCGACGACGGAAGTTCACGACTGTGCCGAATCGCCTGTCCGCGCCCGCGCGCGCTCGCCTGACCTCTCCCGCTCCCCGTTCTCCCCGCCGCACCCGCCCGTTCGACGGGCCGGTGCCGATCCTGGCCGCCGCCCTGCTGTGGGGCACCACCGGGACGGCCAGTTCGCTGGCGCCCGCCGGTGCCCCGGCGGCGGGGATCGGGGCCGCCGCACTCGTCCTCGGCGGGGCGCTGCTGTTCCTCACCGACCGCACCGCCTGGTCGCTGCCCCGCGCCTGCCGCGCGGGGGAGCGGTGGCTGTTGGCCCTCGGAGCCGTGGCCGTGGTGGGCTACCCGCTCACCTTCTACCCGGCGGTGACCCGCACCGGGGTCGCCGTCGCCACCGTGATCGCCCTCGGCAGCGCGCCGGTGTTCACCGGCCTGCTCGGCTGGCTCGCCCGGCAGGGCCGCCCCGGCGCCCGGTGGACCGGGGCCACGGCGCTGGCCGTGCTGGGCTGCGCGGTGCTGGTGCTCGGTCCCCAACTCGCCGGCGCCGGCGGGGCGGTGGACCCGCTGGGGGTGCTGCTCGCGGCGCTCTCCGGGCTCTCCTACGCGGTGTACTCGCTGGTCGCCGGGCGGCTGATCGCGGCCGGGCGTCCGTCCGCCGGGGTGATGGGCGCGATGTTCGGCGCGGCGGCCGTACTGGTGCTGCCGGTGCTCGCGCTGGAGCCGCACGGTTGGCTGGCCACGGTGCGCGGCGCGGGCGTCGTGCTGCACCTCGGGGTGATCACCACCTTCCTCGCCTACCGCCTCTTCGGCCACGGCCTGCGCCACACCTCGGCCCAGACCGCCACCACCCTCACCCTCGCCGAGCCCGCCGTAGCCGCCGTCCTCGGCGTCGCCGCCCTGGGCGAACGGCTCCCGGCACTCTCCTGGTCCGGCCTCGCCATCCTGGCGGGCGGCCTGGCCGCCCTGACCCTCCCCACCCGCCGCTAGCCGGATCGCCACCCCGCGCAGGAAGTCGGACCCGCCGACTTCCTGCGCCTGGGGGGTGGCAAGCGCCACCGGACGGTGGCCGCGAGATGCGACGAACTCGCCGTCCGCTACGAGGCGACCGTGCTGGTCGCGGCCATCAACGAGTGGCTCTGAGCAGATCGGACGGCCGGCGCCGGGCGGCCGTCCTCATGGGAGGGGTCGGCGGGCGCGGGCCACGGAGCCCAAGGCAGGGCGTCCCGCCACCCCGGGCGCCCAAACGCCCAGTCCTGAAGCACCCGAGCCGCGGTCTCATGGCCGTACAGATCGAACGGCCCGTCCACCCGTGCCTGAAAGTGGAGGTCCGGCCCGCCTTCCCGGAACTCGATCTGACAGCTCATGTCTTCGTTGAGACAGACCTGCATGTAGTACTGGTCCGCCGGCTCCAAGTCCACCCGCTCAACGATCACGAAGCGGTGGCGCAGATTCATCTCACTCAGTAGATCGAACAGTGCGTCCTCGGAAGGGTCGTCCCAGCAGTCTCCGCTCCACGTTCGCGCTCGCAGCACCGGCTTCACCATGGGACGGACCCTATCGATGTCGATCTACGTCTGAAACAGGCCCTGGTCCCGTACTTCGCGGTCATCGTTTCAGGTCTGTGGTCAGTGGCTTTATGCCTCCGGTTGCCGAGTCGGTCGGAACCGTCGACGTGGCTGGCCCGGTGATCGACATCAGCTTCTCCGGTTCGGATACGGCCGAGAAGCCGGCACGTGCGTAGACCTCATGCGCGTCCAACGTGGAGAGCATCAACCGCTTCAGCCGGTAGGGCGCCAGCGCCGCGACGACCGAGTCCGCCAGCCAGCTGCCGATGCCCAGGCCGCGTGACTCACGGGCGACATAGACGTCGCAGAGCCAGCCGAAGGTGGCGTAGTCCGTCACGACTCGGGCGAACGCGACTTGCTCGGCAGTGTCCGGGGTGTAGACACCGAAGACGAGTGAGTGCTCGATCGACAGCGCCACGGTCTCTCGGCTCCGGCCCAGGGCCCAGAAGGCGTCCGTGGAAAGCCAGTGGTGTACGCGGTCGAGATCGATGCGCGCGGGGTCGGTGTCGAGGGTGAAGCCGTCTGCCCTGGTCGTGATCACGGCATCTGATCGTACGGGGCCTGCCCGGAGGGCTGGGCCTGCCGGGTTGCCGTTGGCCGGATCGTCGCCCCGCGCGAGAAGTCGGACCGGCCGACTTCCTGCGCGGCGGGTCCGACGCCGGTCAGATGCCGAAGTGGGTGGCGATGCCGTCGAGGACGCAGTCCAGGCCGGTTTCGAAGTGCCAGTCGGGGTCGTCCTTGCGGGTGGCCTGGCGCAGGTACTGCTGGTAGGCGGGGTAGCGGCCGGTGCCCATCAGGTAGGACATCCGGGGGGCGAGGCCGACCCGGGTCTCGTCGCCGTCGGACCAGCCGCGGGAGCGGCGCAGGTCCTGGAGGGCGATGTCGGTGGCGGACGAGCCGTGGACGTAGATGGCGACCGTGCGGAAGATCGCCATGGTGGTGTCGGCGTCCAGGCCGTGACCGGCGAGGGCGGCGAACGCGCGCTCGGGGACGGCGAGTTGGTGGGGGCTGAGGGAGAACGGGGTGGCCGCCCGGGCGATCCACGGGTGGGCGAGGCTCATCGCCCGCAGGTGGACGGCCAGGGCGTGCATGGTGGTGCGCCAGTCGGCGGCGGGGGCGTCCAGGGGGAGTCCGCCGTAGACGGAGTCGACCATCAGCTCGATGAGTTCGTCCTTGCCGGAGACGTACCGGTAGGCGGCCATCGGGGCCACACCGAGGGCGGTGGCCAGGCGGCGCATGGTGACGGCGTCCAGGCCCTCGGTGTCGGCGATGGCCACCGCGGCCTCGGCGATCCGCTGCGGGGTGAGGGTGCTGCGCGGCGCGGGGGCCGGGCGGTCGAGCCGCTCCCAGAGCGAGGGCTGCGGCTGGTCGTGGTCGTCCCCGGTGGGGGCCTGCTGGGTGGGCATGGGGGCGGGCTCCTTCCGGCTGGGGAGTTTCACCGTACCACTCCGCGTGTACAACGTATTTGTCGAGTGGACGACGTACGCGTCAGTGTGTACGTTGTATCTCGCGCCGATACGGCGTACACAACATCCCGGAGGGGGATCCCCATGTCCACGGAGCAGAACCTCGATGTCGCCGTCGTCCTCGGCAGCACCCGGAACGGCCGCTTCGGCCCGGTCGTCGCCGACTGGCTGATCGGCCACCTGGAGGCCCGCGGCGACATGACCGCCGACCTGGTCGACCTGGCGGCCACCCCGCTGCCCACCGTGATGCCGTCCTGGGGCGTCGAACTGCCGGAGCAGGAGCGCGAGTTGCTCGCCGCCGTGTCGCCCCGGCTGGCCGCCGCGGACGCCTTCGTCTTCGTCACGCCCGAGTACAACCACAGCTTCCCGGCCCCGCTGAAGAACGCGATCGACTGGCACAACCAGCAGTGGCACGGCAAGCCGATCGCCTTCGTCTCGTACGGCGGGCTCTCCGGCGGCCTCCGGGCGGTCGAGCAACTTCGGGTGGTGATGGCCGAGTTGAACGCGGTGACGATCCGCAACACGGTCAGCTTCCACGGCGCCGCCCAGGCCTTCGACACCGACGGCAAGCCGAAGGACCCGGCCGCCGACACCGCCGCCAAGACCATGCTCGACCAGCTGGACTGGTGGGCCCGGCCGCTGCGGGACGCCCGGCGGGCCCGCCCGTTCACCGTCTGAGCCGGACAGTGAAGGGGGAACGGCCATGACCACGGAACGGGCCGAGGAACGGGGCAAACCACCGCTGCTCGGCGTGCTCGGACTGATGCTCGGCATCTTCCTCTCCGCCCTGGACGGGCAGATCATCGGCACCGCGCTGCCGACCGTCGTCGGCGACCTCGGCGGGCTGGAACACCTCGCCTGGGTGGTCACCGCCTACCTGCTCACCTCCGCCGCCGCCACCCCGCTCTGGGGTCGGCTCGGCGACCTGTACGGGCGCAAGGGCGCCTACCAGTGGGCGGTGGCGGTCTTCCTGCTCGGCTCGGTGCTCTCCGGACTCTCGCAGGACATGGGCGAGTTGATCGCCTTCCGGGCACTCCAGGGGGTCGGCGCGGGCGGGCTGATGGTCGGCGCGCTCTCGGTGCTGGGGGTGCTGGTGCCGGCCTCCGAGCGGGGCCGGGTGCAGTCGGTGGTCGGGGTGCTGATGCCGATCGCCTTCGTCGGCGGGCCGCTGCTCGGCGGCCTCCTCACCGACCGGCTCAGCTGGCGGTGGGCCTTCTACGTCAACCTGCCGGTCGGGGTGTTCGCCCTGGTCGCGGTCGGCGTCGCGGTGCGGCTGGAGAAGACCGAACGGGTCCGCGCCCCCTTCGACTGGGCCGGGGTGGCCCTGCTGACCACCGGCATCCTCGGGCTCACCCTGGTCAGCAGCTGGGGCGGGACGGCGTACCCGTGGACCTCGCCGCTGATCCTCGGGACGGCCGTGGTGGCCGCCCTCGCGCTGGCCGGCTTCGTCCGCGCCGAACTGCGCGCCCCCGGACCGCTGATCCCGCCCGCGCTGTTCCACAGCCGCAACTTCACGGTGGCCCAGGTGCTGGGCTTCCTCACCGGCGCGGTGATGCTCGCCCTGATCGGCTACCTGCCGCAGTACCTCCAGTTCGTCCAGGGCGCCTCGCCCACCACCGGCGGGCTGCTCCTGCTGCCGCTGATGCTCGGCATGATGGGCACCCAGCTGGTCACCGCCCGGCTGATGGGCCGGCCCGGCGGCGAGCGGCGCTACCCGCTGCTGGGCGGGGCGCTGGCGGCGGTCGGGGCCGCGCTCCTGCTGCTGCTGGGGACGGACACCCCGGTGGTCCTGGCCTCCGGGCTCACGGCGGTCGCCGGGATCGGCATCGGACTGCTGATGCAGAGCACCCTGCTGACCTCGATCGGCGCGGTCCCGCGCGAGGACATGGGGGCGGCCATGGGCGTGGTGACCCTGCTGCGGAACATCGGCGGCTCGCTCGGGGTGGCCGCCCTCGGCGCGGTCTACACGACCCGGCTGACCGCGGGCCTGGAGGCGCGGCTGGGCCCGACCGAGGCGGCCCACCTGACCGGTGGCGGCGGACTCGCCCCGGCCTCGCTGACGGGCCTGCCGGCGGCCGTCCGGGACGCCGTGGGCACGGCGGTCACCAGCGGGCTGCACGGCACGGTGGCCGGCGGCGTCGCCCTGGCGACGGTGGCGACGGCGGTCGCCTGCCTGGCCCGCCCGACCCCGGCCCCGCAGCCCCAGCCGGAGGCGTCCGCGGCACCGGCGAAAGCCCCGGCGGCCCGGCGCTAGGACCGCCTGCCCCGCAGCACGGCCAGCACGACCGCGAGGAGGACCGAGCCCACCAGGGTCGTCACGGCGGGCGTCAGCGGGTCGCCCGTCTCCACGGCCGACCAGAACCCGCGGATCCCCGCGCCGATCATCCTCATGGCGGGCACCGTGCCGCCCACCTCCGGTACGCGTCAGCCCTGGAACGGGCCGGCCCCCGGACGGCACGGGGTTCCGTCCGGGGGCCGGCCGTCAGGCCCCCGCCGTCAGCACTCGATGACGTTCACGGCGAGGCCGCCGCGCGAGGTCTCCTTGTACTTGATCTTCATGTCGGCGCCGGTCTCCTTCATCGTCTTGATCGCCTTGTCCAGCGAGACGTGGTGGCGCCCGTCGCCGCGCAGCGCCATCCGGGCCGCGGTGACGGCCTTGACCGACGCCATGCCGTTGCGCTCGATGCAGGGGATCTGGACCAGGCCGCCGACCGGGTCGCAGGTGAGGCCGAGGTTGTGCTCGATGCCGATCTCGGCGGCGTTCTCGACCTGCTCGGGGGTGCCGCCGAGGACCTCGGCCAGGCCGCCCGCGGCCATCGAGCAGGCGGAGCCGACCTCGCCCTGGCAGCCGACCTCGGCGCCGGAGATGGAGGCGTTCTCCTTGAAGAGCATGCCGATGGCGCCGGCCGCGAGCAGGAAGCGGACGATGCCGTCGTCGTCGGCGCCCGGGATGAAGTTCAGGTAGTAGTGCAGCGTGGCGGGGATGATGCCCGCCGCACCGTTGGTCGGCGCGGTGACCACCCGGCGCCCGGAGGCGTTCTCCTCGTTGACCGCCATCGCGTAGAGGGTCACCCACTCCATCGCGT
Source organism: Kitasatospora sp. NPDC096077 (assembly GCF_040303245.1). NCBI lineage: Bacteria > Bacillati > Actinomycetota > Actinomycetes > Kitasatosporales > Streptomycetaceae > Kitasatospora > Kitasatospora sp. NPDC096077. The sequence goes on from NZ_JBEOSV010000053.1 coordinate 11,694, forward strand.
TGGCCGGCCCGATCCCCTCGGCGCGCAGCGCCCGCGCCGCGGCGGCGGCCCGGCGGCGGACCTTCAGCCCGCCCGGCAGGATCCCCTCGCGGCTCATGCCGGCCCGCACGCACTCCTGCATCACGGACCAGATCTCCAGCAGCCCGGTGCGGATCTCCTCCTCGCTGCGCCAGGCCTTCTCGTTCTCCAGCATCAGGCCGGAGATCGACAGCCCGGTCTCCCGGCTGAGCCGCAGCAGTTCGTCGCCGGTGCGGAAGGGGTACTTCAGCGCGGTGTCGTCGGGCTTGACCCGGTCCGCGCCGATCGCGTCCTCGTCGACGACGAAGCCGCCACCGACCGAGTAGTAGGTCTTCTCCAGCAGGGTCGAGCCGTCCGCCGCGAACGCCCACAGGGTCATCCCGTTGGCGTGGTACGGCAGCGAGCGGCGCCGGTGCAGGATCAGCTGGGTGTCGGGGTCGAAGTCGATCGGGTGCTCGCCGAGCAGGCTGAGCCGCTTCTCGGCGATGATCCGCTCGACGTCCTTGTCCGCCTGGTCGACGTCGACGGTGCGGGGCGAGTGGCCCTCCAGGCCCAGCAGGACGGCCTTCGGGGTGCCGTGGCCGTGGCCGGTGGCGCCCAGCGAGCCGTACAGCTCGGCGCGTACGCCGGTGACCCGGTCCAGCAGGCCCTCGGAGCGCAGGCGGCGGGCGAACATCCGGGCGGCACGCATCGGGCCGACGGTGTGGGAGCTCGACGGGCCGATGCCGATGGAGAAGAGGTCGAAGACACTGATGGCCACGGGGGGACGTCCTTGTCGGGTCTCGTGGAAGGACTTGCGGGCAGGGGCTGACACGGGACGGGGCACCGCGCGCACTGTCCAGTGTGCGCGGTGCCCCGGGGTCCCAGGTACACCGGCGGAGTGAGGCCGGTCACCTAAGCCCGAACGATCACCGAGGCGATCAGAGGTTCGGGTAGAGCGGGTACTTCTCGGCCAGGGCGGTGACCCGGGCCTTCAGCGCGGTGGCGACGGTCTCGTCGAAGCCGGGCTTGAGCGCCTCGGCGATGACGTCGGCGACCTCGCGGAAGTCCTCGGCCGCGAAGCCGCGGGTGGCCAGCGCCGGGGTGCCGATCCGCAGGCCGGAGGTGACCATCGGCGGGCGCGGGTCGTTCGGGACGGCGTTGCGGTTGACGGTGATGCCGACCTCGTGCAGCCGGTCCTCGGCCTGCTGGCCGTCGAGCTGGCTGTTGCGCAGGTCGACCAGGACCAGGTGGACGTCGGTGCCGCCGGACAGCACGGTGGCGCCGGCCTCGGCGACGTCGGCCTGCAGCAGGCGCTCGGCCAGGATCCGGGCGCCGTCCAGGGTGCGCTGCTGGCGCTCCTTGAACTCCTCCGAGGCGGCGACCTTGAAGGCGACGGCCTTGCCCGCGATCACGTGCTCCAGCGGACCGCCCTGCTGGCCGGGGAAGACCGCGGAGTTGATCTTCTTGGCGTACTCGGCCTTGGACAGGATGACGCCGCCGCGCGGGCCGCCCAGGGTCTTGTGGGTGGTGGTGGTGACCACGTCCGCGTACGGCACCGGGTTCGGGTGCAGACCCGCGGCGACCAGGCCGGCGAAGTGCGCCATGTCGACCATGAGCAGCGCGCCGACCTCGTCGGCGACCCGGCGGAACGCGGCGAAGTCCAGCTGGCGCGGGTAGGCGGACCAGCCGGCGATGATCAGCTTGGGCTGGTGCTCCTTGGCGAGGCGCTCGACCTCGGCCATGTCGACCTGGCCGGTCTTCTCGTCGACGTGGTACGCGGCCACGTTGTAGAGCTTGCCGGAGAAGTTGATCTTCATGCCGTGGGTCAGGTGACCGCCGTGGGCCAGGCTCAGGCCCAGGATGGTGTCGCCCGGCTGGATCAGCGCGAACATCGCGGCGGCGTTGGCCTGCGCGCCCGAGTGCGGCTGGACGTTGGCGTGCTCGGCGCCGAACAGGGCCTTGATCCGGTCGATCGCGATCTGCTCGACCACGTCGACGTGCTCGCAACCGCCGTAGTAGCGACGGCCGGGGTAGCCCTCGGCGTACTTGTTGGTGAGCACCGAGCCCTGGGCCTCCATGACGGCCACCGGGGCGAAGTTCTCGGAGGCGATCATCTCCAGGGTGGTCTGCTGGCGGTGCAGCTCGGCGTCGACCGCGGCGGCGATCTCCGGGTCGAGGGCGTGCAGGGACTGGTTCAGAACCGTCATGGTGTGGTCTTCCCGGGAGGAGAGCGGAGGGACGGTGGAGCGGGGCGGCCCGGCCTGCGGCGGACCGCCCCTACGGGCGGCTCAGCCCTCGGCGTGGGTGAGCGCGTTGTACTGGTCGGCGCTGAGCAGCTCGTCGGTCGACTCGACCCGCACCTTGAACAGCCAGCCGCCCTCGAACGGGGCGCTGTTGACGAGGGCGTTGTCGTCCAGGACGTCCTGGTTGACCTCGACGACCTCGCCGGTCACCGGGGAGTACAGGTCGCTGACCGACTTGGTGGACTCCAGCTCGCCGCAGGTCTCACCGGCGGTCACGGTGTCGCCGACCGCGGGCAGCTGCACGTAGACGATGTCACCGAGCGCGTCGGCGGCGTGCTTGGTGATGCCGATCGTCGAGACACCGTCGGCGTCGGCGGCCGTCAGCCACTCGTGCTCCTTGGTGTACTGCAGGTGCTGGGGGTTGCTCATGGCGTCATTCTCCAGGATGGGAAGCGGGTACGACGCAGCGGGCCGCCGCACGGACGGCTCCGACGTGCGTCGATGGGAAAACGGCGGGGCCGGGACGGCCTCGGCGGTTGGTCAGCGGGCGCGCTTGTAGAACGGCAGCGCCACGACCTGGACCGGCTCGTGCTTGCCGCGCACGTCCACCGCGACGGTGCTGCCCGGGGTGGCGTGGGCCGCGTCCACGTAGGCCATCGCGATCGGCTTGCCCAGCGTCGGGGACGGCGCGCCGGAGGTGATCCGGCCGATCGGGGCACCGTCGGTGGAGACCACGGTGTACTCGGCGCGCGGCACCCGCTTGCCCTCGGAGACCAGGCCGACCAGCACCTTCGGCGGGTTGCTCTCGGCCGCGGCGGCGGCCTGCTCCAGCGCCTTGCGGCCGACGAAGGCGCCCTCGTTGGTGGTCTTGTCGAAGCGGACGACCCGGCCCAGGCCGGCGTCGAACGGGGTCAGGTCGGTGGACAGCTCGTGCCCGTACAGCGGCATGCCCGCCTCCAGGCGCAGCGTGTCGCGGCAGGACAGGCCGCACGGGACCAGGCCGCGGCCCTCGCCGGCCGCCGTCAGCGCCTGCCAGACCGACTCGGCGTCGGCCGGGGCGCAGAAGATCTCGAAGCCGTCCTCGCCGGTGTAGCCCGTCCGGGCCAGCAGCACGTCCTGGCCGGCCACCGTGGCCGGGAGGATCGCGTAGTACTTCAGACCGGGCAGGTCGGCGTCGGTGTTCTCGGTCAGGATCGCGGTGGCCTCCGGGCCCTGCACGGCGATCAGCGCGTAGGTGTCGCGGTCGTCGGTGACGACGGCGTCGAAGCCCTTGGCGCGGGCGATCAGCTCGTCCAGGACCAGCTGGGCGTTGGAGGCGTTGGCGACGACCAGGAAGGCGTCCTCGCGCAGCCGGTAGACGATCAGGTCGTCCAGGATGCCGCCGTCCTCGGCGCAGATCATGGTGTAGCGGGCGCGCAGCTCGCCGAGCGCGGAGACGAAGCCGACCAGCGCGTGGTCCAGCATCTCGCCGGCCTGCGGGCCTGTGACGGTGATCTCGCCCATGTGCGAGAGGTCGAACAGACCGGCCTTGGTGCGGACGGCGAGGTGCTCCTCGCGCTCGCTGCCGTAACGCAGCGGCATGTCCCAGCCGGCGAAGTCGGTCATGGTCGCGCCGAGGGCGCGGTGCAGCGCGTCGAGCGCGGTCAGGCGGAGGGACGACATGGCCAGGAACTCCTCGGTCGGGGCACTCAGGGGTGCACGCGCCGGACCGGGCCCGTTCGGGGCCGACCCTGCGCGCGGGCATGCGGCGGCGTGGGTCTCCCCATCTGTCGTCGGACCTGAGAGCTTCACCGCCGTCCGCCCTCGGCTGTGACCAGCACCAGCTGGTTCCAGCATCGGGGACGGGACGGCGGCTTGCACCGTGGGTGGGCGCACGACCGGGCCGTGCGCCGCTTTCCAGATGTGCCTAACCCGCGCGGTAGGGGGGCCTGAGAGATTCCGGGGAGGACTTGCTCCTTCGGCGCCGGCTGTGCCTCCTGAGGGGCACTCCGGGCTCTCCCGCGCGGGTTCGAGCGGCCGGTGTGGAGTTGTGGGGGCCCGCGGCGCATGCCGTCGGACGCGCACATCATGGCACGTCCGCGCGCACGAGGGGAGAGGGGACCCGGTCACACGCGGGCGAGGGAGCACCGGGACCGGACAAGCGGGCGAACACGAGCCCTAAACTTCTCCGCGTCGGCGCAGCAGTGGGCGGCCGACCTTGCACGAGGGCGGATCGCGGCGCATGGGGTACCCGGTGGAGCAGCAGCAGGGGTGGGGCGGGCCGGAGGCGGCGCCGACGGGCGGTGCGTGGCCGGCGAACGAGCTGGAGCAGGTGCTGACCGCCGCGCTGGGGGACCCGGGGGCGACGCCGCGGGTGATCGAGGTGCTGGCCCGCAGCCAGGTGTGGATCCCGCTGCCGGCCGGGGGCGACCCGGGCGGGCAGGGGCTGGACCTGCCGACCGTCGAGCTGGCCGGGGCCCCGTACGTGCCGGTGTTCTCCTCGCAGGAGGTGTTCCTCCAGCAGGCGCCCGGGATGGCCTTCGCGGTCGCCCCGGCTTGGGAGTTCGCCCGCGGGCTGCCGCTGGGGGTGGGGATCGCGGTCAACCCCGAGGCGGCGGTGGGCATCCCGGTGCCGCCGCAGGGCGTGGCCGAGCTGCGCCGCGGCCCGCGGGACGACCGCTGGGAGCACACCGAGAGCGCGCCGGGGGCGCCGGCCGGCGGCCGGGTGGCGCTGCGCGAGCCGGTGCCGGGCGAGGACCCGGAGCACTTCCTGGCCGCCTGCCGGGCGGAACTGTCGGCCCTCCCCGGGGTGTTGACCGCGCGCCGGGCGCTGGCCAGCGTCGAGGGCGAGCCGACGGTGATGTTCGTGGGCGTCCAGCTGGACCCGGCGGCCCCGGCCGACCCGGGTGCGGTGAACGAGGCGCTCGGGCGGGCGTTGGGAACCGCGCCGCTGCCGGGCGGCGTCCACCTCGTACTGCTCGACCTCGTCGACGACCCGGTGGTCGAGTGGCTGCTCACCCAGGTCATGCCCTTCTACTCGCGGGTGTGAGCGGGGTTCCATCACAGGCACGTCGCCGTGGCGGTGGCCGGTGCCGCGCCATAGGGTGCGTGCAGGCGGCTGACGGGCCGGCGGGTTCAGGAAAGAGGCGCGGCGAGGTGGGCGCATGAGTGCGGGAACGGGAGCGGGCGGGGTGCCGGGGCCCTGGGGCCAGGCTCCGGCCGGGCGCCCGGGAGCGGATCCGGGCGCGTTGGAGCAGGTGCTGCGCGAGGTCGCGCCGGAGCGCTTCGACGCGTACGAGCGGCTGCTGCACGCGCTGGCCGAGGGCCGGGTCTGGATGCTGCTCTGGCACGGCACCCCGGGCAGTCCGGACGCGCAGTACGGGAACATGGAGATCAGCGGCCACGGCTACGCGCCGGCCGTGACCTCGCCCGAGCAGCTGGCGGCCTCGGGCTGGGCGCGGGCCCACGAGGTCATCTCCGGGCCGGAGATCGCCGCTTCGCTGTACCGCACCCGCTGGGGCCTGTGGCTGAATCCGCACGCCCCGGGCGGCGGGGTCGGGGTGCCGTGGGCGGACCTGCGGCGGATCGCCGCGGGCCTGGACCGGCTGCCGGCCGGTCCGTTGCAGCTGAGCGAGCCGCAGGTGAACGCCCAGCAGTTCTTCGCAGTGCTGGAGCGGCAGGCCGGTGAGGTGCGCGCGGTGCGGGCGCTGCGCCGGGCCTGGGTGCGGCCGGCGGTGGGGGAGCCGTACCTGGCGATCGGCCTGGACCTGTACGAGAGTTCGCCGCCGGCCGTGGAGGCGGTGCGGGCGCTGATGCAGCGGGCGATCGCGGTGGCCCCGGAGGGGCTCGCGGTGTCCACGGTGGCGATGGCGGACGAGTACGACCCGGTGGCGCTGTGGATGCGCGCCAACGCGCGGCCGTTCTTCGACCGGGAGGCGGGGCGGCCGGCGTCCGGTCCGTACCCGCAGGTCTCGCCGTCGTACCCGGGGCAGTCGCTGCCCGGTCAGCCGGGGCCCGGGCAGCCGGTGTCGGGGTACGCCCCGTACGGCACCCAGCCGCCCGCGCCGGGCTGGGGGCAGCAGCCCCAGCGGCCGTGGCCCGGATACCCGGGCCGCTGATCGGCGAAACCCCGGAACTCGATAAAACCTTTGGCATGGAGCCGACTTGATTCGCCATCAGGTCGACTTCGATGCTTTCCGGACGAATTTTCCAACCCTGATGCGGGCACATCTTGACATGGCGCTTACAGCCGTGTGAAGAGGTATATGCCGAAGATCGGGGAGGTGCATGCGGGCAGATCACAGTTGGGCATCTGTCGGTTGGCAGGGCTGGCGCAAGCCAGTTCGGATGGCAGAGAGTTCTGCGCAACGCATCGCGCGTACTGGAAACCCCACGAAGGTGAACGCGCACGCCGACCGCTCGATCCACGCGACGCCCATCCCGCGTGGTGGCAGTACCCGTGCACGTCGTACTGCCGCGAACACCCGCTCCTAGCACCTCCGCACGTCCGCAGCCAGCCGTACCGCCGATCCCGGCGCCCGGCGCCCGTGGGCCGGCCACCGTCGGCGAGGGGACCAACTGACCATGACCACAACCATCTCCACCGCCGGGAACGAACCGGAGGCACCGCCCTCCCCGAGCCCGGCCAAGACGATCGAGGGCCGTTCCCTCGGTCGGATCGCCTGGATCCGCTTCAAGCGGGACAAGGCCGCTGTCGCCGGCGGCATCGTGGTGATCCTGCTGATCCTCCTGGCCGTCCTGTCCGGGCCGTTGGAGTCCCTGTTCGGGCTTGACCCCGATGCGTCGAACACCGACCTGCTGGACGCCAACCTCGGTGGACTCCCGCTCGGGGACTGGGGCGGGATGAGTGCGGACCACCCGCTCGGCGTCGACCCGCTGCAGGGTCGTGACCTGCTCGCCCGCGTGATCGACGGCTCCTGGGTCTCCCTGCTGGTCGCCTTCGGCGCGACCGTGCTGTCCAACACCATCGGCACCGTGCTCGGCGTGATGGCCGGTTACTACGGCGGCTGGGTGGACACCCTGATCAGCCGGCTGATGGACGTCTTCCTGGCGTTCCCGCTGCTGCTGTTCGCCATCGCGATCTCCGCCTCGCTCCAGGGCGGCGCGTTCGGCCTGCACGGCCTCCCGCTGCACATCATGGTGCTGATCTTCGTGATCGGCTTCTTCAACTGGCCCTACATGGGCCGGATCGTGCGCGGGCAGACCCTCTCACTGCGCGAGCGGGAGTTCGTCCACGCGGCCCGCAGCCTCGGCGCCCGCGGCCCGTTCATCCTGTTCAAGGAGCTGCTGCCCAACCTGGTCGGCCCGATCCTGGTCTACTCGACCCTGCTGATCCCGACCAACATCCTCTTCGAGGCCGGGCTGAGCTTCCTCGGCGTCGGCATCCAGCCCCCGCAGTCCTCCTGGGGCGGCATGCTGGCCGACGCGAAGAACTACTACCAGGTGGACCCCCAGTACATGGTGGTCCCCGGTGTGGCGATCTTCATCACCGTGCTCGCGTTCAACCTGCTCGGCGACGGGCTGCGTGACGCCCTCGATCCCAAGAGCAACTGACCCGCGGACAACTGATCCGACGTCAGGCACTCCCTCCTCCACATCCTCAAGGGGTTGATCCCACCCATGCGTAGGTCCCGTACCGTCGCACTGACCGCCGTGGCCGCCGCCGCGGTCCTGGTCGTCACCGGCTGCACGTCCAGCTCCAAGGGCGGAAGCTCGTCCTCCTCCTCCAACGACGCGAGTGGCAGCGGTGCCGACGCGGGCACCAAGCAGATTGTCAACGTCTCGGACAAGAAGGGCGGGACGGTCACCTACGAGATGAAGGGCACCCCGGACTCCCTCGACCCGGGCAACACCTACTACGCGTACATCTACAACTTCTCGCGCCTGTACGCCCGTCCGCTGACCACCTTCAGCCCGGGGCCCGGCGCGGACGGCAACAAGCTGGTCCCGGACCTCGCCGAGTCGATGGGCCAGGTCAGCCCCGACGGCCTGACCTGGACGTACAAGCTGCGCGCGGGCCTGAAGTACGACGACGGCACCCCGATCAGCTCCAAGGACGTCAAGTACGCCGTGGAGCGCTCGAACTTCGCGCCCGAGGTGAACTCCAACGGCCCGACGTACTTCCACGACCTGCTGGTCGACAACCCGACGCCGTACCAGGGTCCGTACAAGGACAAGACCGGCGACCTGAAGTCGATCGAGACGCCGGACGACACCACGATCGTCTTCCACCTCCAGCACCCCTTCGCCGACTTCGACTACCTGGTCAGCGCCCCGCAGACCGCGCCGGTCCCGCAGGCCAAGGACACCGGTGCCGACTACGTGAAGCACATCGTGTCCTCGGGCAGCTTCAAGTTCCAGTCCTACGAGGACGGCAAGCAGGCCGTCCTGGTGCCGAACACCAACTGGGACAAGAGCACCGACCCGATCCGGAAGCAGCTGCCGGACAAGATCGTGCTCAAGATGAACATCGACCAGGCCACCATCGACAAGGACCTGATCGCCGGCAACGCCCAGGTCGACCTGGTCGGCGGCGGCGTCGACCCGCAGACCCAGGCGCAGATCCTGCGCGACTCCAAGCTCAAGGCCAAGACCGACAACGCCTACGGCGGCCGCCTGGTCTACATGGCGATCAACACCAAGGTCGCGCCGTTCGACAACGTCGACTGCCGCAAGGCCGTCCAGTTCGCGATCGACAAGGTCGCGGTGCAGACCGCGCTCGGCGGCCCGATCCGCGGCCAGGTGGCCAACACCGTGCTCCCGCCGGACATCCCGGGCCACCAGGACTTCAACCTGTACGAGACCAAGGACAACAAGGGTGACGAGGCCAAGGCCAAGGACTCCCTGAAGGCCTGCGGCAAGGACGGCGGCTTCAGCACCGTCCTCACCGCCCGCACCGAGCGCGCCACCGAGGTCGCCGCGGCCACCCAGATCCAGGCGCAGCTGAAGAAGGTCGGCATCAACGTCGAGATCCAGCAGTTCCCGCAGGGCAAGTACCTGACCGACTCGGCCGGCGCGCCGCAGTTCACCCAGGACCACAACATCGGTCTGATGATGATGCAGTGGGGCGCCGACTGGCCGACCGGCTACGGCTTCCTGCAGCAGATCGTCGACGGCCGCGCGATCAAGGCCTCCGGCAACAGCAACCTCGCCCAGCTGAACGACCCGGCCGTCAACAAGATGCTCGACGACGCCGCGATCAACCCGGACAAGACCGCCCGCGAGAAGATCTACGGCGACATCGACAAGAAGGTCATGGACGCCGCGGTCTACGTCCCGCTGACCGACTTCAAGGTCTTCCTGTTCCGCCCGGACAGCGCGACCAACGTGACCTCCACCGCGGCCTTCTCGGGTGAGTACGACTACCTGAACATCGGCAGCACCAAGTAAAGAGCCTGGCTCCGCATCCCTGAAGGCAGGTGAAGGCAGCGGCGCCCGCCGCCGTCCGGAAGACCCCGGACGGCGGCGGGCCGCCGGAGCCGCCCAACTGTGTTTGCCTACATCATCCGCAGGATCTTCGCGGCCGTGGTGCTGCTGCTGGTCGTCAGCGCCGTCACCTTCGCGATCTTCTTCCTGCTCCCGCGCCTCGCCGGCGAGACCACCGACCAGCTGGCCGCGCAGTACATCGGGAAGGACCCGGGGCCCGCCGCGATCGAGGCGGTCAAGCAGAACCTCGGACTCGACCAGCCGCTGTACACCCAGTACTGGCACTTCCTGAAGGGCCTGTTCGCCGGCGCCGAGTACAAGTTCGGGCCGGAACCGGCCACCTGCCACGTGCCCTGCTTCGGCTACTCCTTCAAGAGCCACCTGGAGGTCTGGCCGCTGATCACCAGCCGGATCCCGGTCACCATCTCGCTCGCCATCGGCGCGGCGGTGCTCTGGCTGATCTCCGGCATCACCACCGGCGTGATCTCCGCCCTCAAGCCGCGGTCGATCTTCGACCGGCTCTCCATGGGCATCGCCCTGGCCGGCGTCTCGCTGCCGGTCTTCTTCACCGGCGCCCTGCTGCTGACCGTGTTCAGCTACGAGTGGCCGATCCTGGACAACCTGCACTACGTCGACTTCACCGACGACCCGCTGATGTGGGCCCGCAACCTGATCCTGCCGTGGATCTCGCTGGCCTTCCTCTACTCCGCGCTCTACGCCCGGCTCACCCGCGCCGGGATGCTGGAGACGATGAGCGAGGACTACATCCGCACCGCCCGCTCCAAGGGCCTGGTCGAGCGCAAGGTCGTCGTCAAGCACGGGCTGCGCTCCGCGCTCACCCCGATCGTCACCATCTTCGGCATGGACCTCGGGCTGCTGCTCGGCGGCGCCCTGATCACCGAGCAGGTCTTCTCGCTCAACGGCGTCGGCCAGTTCGCCGTCCAGGCGATCACCGACAACGACCTGCCCAAGATCCTCGGCGTCACCCTGCTCGCCGCCTTCTTCATCGTCGTCTGCAACCTCGTGGTCGACCTCCTGTACGCCCTCGTCGACCCCCGCGTGAGGCTCTCGTGACCGAGCTCCAGAAGACCCCGGCGGACGTCGCCCCGGCCGACCCCGCCGCCGACCCGGCCGGCCCGGCCGCGCGGCCCCCGCTGGGCGACCCCTTCCTGTCCGTCCGCGACCTGCGGATCCACTTCGACACCGACGACGGCCTGGTCCGCTCGGTGGACGGGGTCAGCTTCGACCTGCACAAGGGCCGCACCCTGGGCATCGTCGGCGAGTCCGGCTCCGGCAAGTCCGTCACCTCGCTCGGCATCATGGGCCTGCACCGCTCCAAGCGGGCCCGGATCAGCGGCGAGATCCTGCTGGCCGGCGAGGACCTGATCGCCGCCGGACCGGACCGGGTGCGCCAACTGCGCGGCCGCGAACTGGCGATGATCTTCCAGGACCCGCTGACCGCGATGCACCCCTACTACACCGTCGGCGCGCAGATCGTCGAGGCGTACCGGGTGCACCACCCCCAGGCGAGCAAGAAGCAGGCCAGGACCCGCGCGATCGAGATGCTCGACCGGGTCGGCATCCCCCAGCCCGACCGCCGGGTGGACGACTACCCGCACCAGTTCTCCGGTGGCATGCGCCAGCGCGCGATGATCGCCATGGCCCTGGTCAACGACCCCTCCCTGCTGATCGCCGACGAGCCCACCACCGCCCTGGACGTCACCGTCCAGGCGCAGATCCTGGACCTCATCCGCGACCTCCAGCAGGAGTTCGGCTCCGCCGTCATCATCATCACCCACGACCTCGGGGTGGTCGCCGAGCTCGCCGACGACATCCTGGTCATGTACGGCGGCAAGTGCATCGAGCGCGGCCCCGCCGAGAGCCTCTTCGACGCACCCGAACACCCCTACACCTGGGGCCTGTTGGGCTCGATGCCGCGACTGGACCGGGAGCTGCAGGAACGGCTCGTCCCGGTGCGGGGCACCCCGCCCAGCCTGATCAACGTGCCGTCCGGCTGCGCCTTCCACCCGCGCTGCCCGTACGCCGCCCTCACCGGCGGACGCTCCGCGAGCGAGGTCCCGACGCTGACCGAGGCCGCCCCCGGGCACCTCGCGGCCTGCCACCTGCCGGCCGGCGAGCGGCACCGCATCTTCGCCGAAGAGATCGCGCCCCGGCTGTGAGCCCGGCCTCGTACCACCTTCCTGGAGAGAACCGATGACGGACACCCGAGGGGCCACGCCCCTCTCATCGGGCAGTGGGGCTTCGTCGGCGCCCACCGCCGAGCGCGAGCCGCTGCTGAAGGTGACCGGCCTGACCCGGCACTTCCCGATCCGGGGCGGACTGCTGCGGCGCCAGACCGGCGCGGTGCGGGCCGTCGACGGCATCGACTTCACCGTCAACGCGGGCGAGACGCTGGGCGTCGTCGGCGAGTCCGGCTGCGGCAAGTCCACCATGGGGCGGCTGATCACCCGGCTCGACGAACCCACCGGCGGGAAGATCGAGTTCGAGGGCACCGACATCACCCACCTGGGCGTCGGCGGGATGCGGCCGCTGCGCCGCGACATCCAGATGATCTTCCAGGACCCGTACTCCTCGCTGAACCCCCGGCACACCGTCGGCACCATCGTCAGCGCGCCGTTCAAGCTCCAGGGCGTCCAGCCCGAGGGCGGGGTCAAGAAGGCCGTCCAGGACCTGCTGGAGCTCTGCGGACTCAGCCCTGAGCACTACAACCGCTACCCGCACGAGTTCTCCGGCGGCCAGCGCCAGCGCATCGGCATCGCCCGGGCGCTCGCCCTCAAGCCGAAGATGATCGTCGCGGACGAGCCGGTCTCGGCGCTGGACGTGTCCATCCAGGCCCAGGTGGTCAACCTGCTGGACGACCTCCAGCAGGAGCTCGGCCTGACCTACCTGATCATCGCCCACGACCTCTCGGTGGTCCGGCACGTCTCGGACCGGGTGGCGGTGATGTACCTCGGCAAGGTCGTCGAGATCGCCGACCGGGACTCGCTCTACCGCAGCCCGATGCACCCGTACACCAACGCCCTGATGTCGGCCGTCCCGGTCCCGGACCCGCGCCGCCGCCACTCCGGCGGCCGCGAGCGCATCCTGCTCAAGGGCGACGTGCCCTCGCCGATCAACCCGCCCAGCGGCTGCCGCTTCCGCACCCGCTGCTGGAAGGCGCAGGACGTCTGCGCTGCGCAGGAGCCGCCGCTCACCGCCCTCGCGACCGGGCACCAGGTGGCGTGTCACTTCCCGGAGGGAAGCGCGGGGAACAGCTAGCACCGCAGGAAACACGCGGCCGCCCGCCCCCTTCCGGGGGCGGGCGGCCTCGTCTCGTACGCGCCGGCGGCCGTCAGCCGCGGCCGGCGACGGGCTCCGCCTCCTGGACCGCCTCGGCCGGCCGGGCCTGAGTCGGCTGCGGCTCGGCCGGCTGCGGCTCGCGCGCGGCCGGGGCGGCCGGGGCGGCCGGCAGGTCGGACGGGAAGCGGCGGTTCACGGCCTTGATCACCTTGCGGCCCAGGTTCTGGAACGGGATCTCGATCAGCCGGTAGCTGAGGTAGCTGATCACCAGCAGCGCGGCCATCAGACCGAAGAACTGCAGGCTGCGGTCCTGCCAGGAGGTGAAGGGCGGGTGGCCCTCCAGCTTCCAGTTCATGAAGTGGATGAGCGGGTTGTGCAGCAGGTAGACCGAGTAGCTGATCGTGCCCAGCCAGGTCAGCCAGCGCGGGAAGCGGCGGTGTCGCAGCAGCATGCCGATCCCGAAGACGACCCAGGCGCCCAGGTAGGCGCCGGAGAAGGACTGCCAGGACTCGGTCCAGGTCCGCCACAGCGCGTTGTCGCGGTTGTACATGAAGCCGACCAGGACGCCGGAGACCATGACGAAGCCGCAGCACAGCAGCGCCGGCAGGCGGTCGATCTGGCCGTGCTCCAGCCGGTAGAGGACCGTCCCGGCGAACATCGTGGCGAAGATCATCAGGGTCTCGAAGGCCGTGGACCGGCTGTTCAGCAGGATCAGCACCAGACCCAGGGCGCCGAGCATCGTCCCGCCCCAGCGGGTCGCGTCGACCCGGCCGCTGAAGATGCCGATCATCGCGGTGACCACGATGGCCCCGGCGGCCAGCAGCAGGTGCCGGTTGGACTCCAGGCCGCCGTTGGTGAGCGTGCCGAGCGGCAGCCAGGCGCCGATGAGCAGTGCGGCGCCGGCGAAGGTCATCGCGATCGGGGCGCTCTGCCGGTGCTTGCCGTTGACGAAGAGGGCCGTCACGAAGAAGTAGAAGATCATCTCGTAGGTGAGCGTCCACATCACCCCGATGACGTTGGTGATGCCCATCATGTCCTGGATCATCAGGCCGTTGCCCGCCAGCGTCAGCAGCGGGTGGTCGAAGGCCCAGCCCTGGACGACCTGGTGGTTGCGCGGCAGGACCAGCAGGCTCACCACGATGGTGACGATCACCACCGGGTAGATCCGGAAGTACCGGCCCGCCCAGAACGAGCGCACATCGCCGCGCCGCTCCAGCGAGGCCGGGATGATGTACCCGCTCACCAGGAAGAACAGCATCACGCCGAAGATGCCCGGGTCCCCGATGGTGCGCGGCAGGTGGTCGATGTGGAGCCAGTAGAACGGCAGCGCCAGGTGGTAGATCGCGACGGAGAGCGCGGCTATGCCACGCAGGGCGTCGAGCCAGCCGAGCCTCGACGAGGCCGCGGAGGCTGCGCCGCCCGCGGCGGTACGGGTGTTCTGGCGTTGGGATGCGCGTCCGATGAGCTTCACACGCGGGAGGTTAGCGGAGTGAGCCGGGGAGTGTGGCCGCGCGGTGGTGGGGGGCGTACCGCGAGACGGTTTCATCCGAACTGTGACCGTTGTCCGGGAAGGTGTCGCGGATCGGGTACACATGGACGGTGAGTTCGCAGATCTTCCCCTCCGACGTGCAGCAGTCGCTGGACCTCGTCGGCATCTTCGTCTTCGCGCTCTCCGGAGCGCTGCTCGCCGTCCGCAAGAACATGGACATCTTCGGGATCTGTGTGCTGGCCGAGGCCACGGCCCTCGGCGGCGGGGTGATGCGCGACCTGGTGATCGGCGCGACGCCGGTCGCCGCCTTCACCAACCTCGGCTACTTCCTGACCCCGCTGGCGGCCGGCCTGGTGGTCTTCTTCCTGCACCCCGAGGTGGAGCGGATCAACCGCGCGGTGCAGACCCTGGACGCCCTCGGCCTCGGGCTGTTCTGCGTCACCGGCACCGCCAAGGCGCACGACTACGGGCTCGGCGCGGTGGCCGCCGTCGCGCTCGGCATGGTGACCGCGGCCGGCGGCGGGGTGATCCGCGACGTGCTGGCCGGGGAGATCCCCTCGCTGCTGCGCTGGGACCGCGAGATCTACGCCGTCCCGGCCCTGGTCGGCGCCGCCCTGGTGGCCGTGCTGATCGGCGCGGACCGGCTCACCGGCGCCACCGGCACCGCCGCCGCGCTCACCGCCTTCGGGCTCCGGATGCTCGCCCTGAAGTACGGCTGGCGCGCCCCGCGGGCCTGGCACCGCAACGGTTCTCGCACCAGCGAGGAGTAGGCGAGCCGCCGTACGCCAGCGAGATCGCCTCGGCCGTGCAGAGCAGCTCCGGCAGCATCCGGGCCAGTTCGGCCGGCGGCACCCGGCCGGCCGGGGCGCTCAGCGCGCAGGCCGCGACCGTCCGCCCGCCGCTGCCCGCGACCGGCGCGGCCACGCAGGTCACCGGCTCCCGGTGCTCGGCCGACTCGGCGGCCCAGCCCCGGCGGCGCACCGCCGCCAGCTCGGGTTCCTCGCCCGGCCCGGCCGCGGGCAGTCCGGCGAGCAGCACCCGGCCGACCGCCGTCCCGGTCACCGGGGCGCGGCGCCCGATCCGGGACGGCCCGTCACCGGCCGGCCCGGCCACCTCGTCCAGGTAGAGCACCTCGCCGTCCTGCAGCACGGCCAGCTGGACGGTGTAGCCGCAGCGGGCGTTGAGCGCGGCCAGGTACGGCGCGGCCACCTGCCGGACGTCGAAGTCCTCCAGCGCCCGGTGGGCCAGCGACAGCACCCGGCCGCCGACCTGGTAGCGCAGGTCGGGCTGGCGGCGGACGAAACCGTGTTCCTCCAGGGTGCGCAGCAGCCGCAGCGCGGTGGACTTGTGCACCCCGAGCCGGCCCGCCGCCTGTTCCAGCGAGAGCGGTCCGTCGCCGAGCGAGCCGAGCAGGGTCAGCGCGCGGTCGACCGACTGCGACATGGCGCCTCCCTGGAACTCGCCGGACCCGCTTGAGAAGTGGTCGTCAGGCTAACCGCTGGGCGGCGCAGTGGTACAAACCAGTGGCGGCACGAACCGCCGGCGGGAACGGCCGGCACGAACCGGTGCCGGGGCCTGGTGTCCGGCGGGTGGCCGGATCGGTGCGGGCTCCTGATCGCCCGGCCGGGGCGCCCTCTACAATCGGGGGGTTATGCCATACCTGGACCATGCGGCGACCACGCCGATGCTGCCCGAGGCGATCGCCGCGATGACGGCGCACCTGGGGGTGGTCGGCAACGCCTCGGCCCTGCACGCGGCCGGCCGCCGGGCCCGCCGGGTGGTCGAGGAGTCCCGCGAGTCGCTGGCCGAATCGCTGGGCGCCCGCCCGAGCGAGATCGTGCTCACCGGCGGCGGCACCGAGTCCGACAACCTGGCGGTCAAGGGCCTGTACTGGTCCCGCCGGGACGCCGACCCGGCCCGCACCCGGGTGCTGTGCAGCCCGGTCGAGCACCACGCGGTGCTGGACGCGGTGCACTGGCTCTCCGAGCACGAAGGCGCGACGGTCGACTACCTGCCGGTGGACGACCTCGGCCGGGTGCACCCGGAGGCCCTGCGCGCCGCGATCGAGCGGGACCCGGACTCCGTCGCCCTGGTCACCGTGATGTGGGCCAACAACGAGGTCGGCACCGTCCAGCCGGTGCGCGAACTCGCCGCCGTGGCCGCCGAGTTCGGCATCCCGATGCACGCCGACGCGGTGCAGGCGCTGGGCCAGGTCCCGGTCTCCTTCGCCGACTCGGGGCTCACCGCGCTCACCGTCACCGGGCACAAGATCGGCGGCCCGTTCGGCATCGGCGCGCTGCTGCTCTCCCGCGGCGCCACGCCCGTACCGCTGCTGCACGGCGGCGGGCAGGAGCGCGACGTGCGCTCCGGCACCCTGGACGCTCCCGCCGCCGCCGGCTTCGCGGCCGCCGCGGCCTGGGCCGTCGAGCACCGGGCCGAGCAGGCCGGGCTGCTGGGCGCGCTGCGCGACGAACTGGTGGCCGGGGTGCTGGCGGCCGTCCCGGACGCGGTGCTCAACGGCGACCCCGCCCCCGAGGGCCGGCTGCCCGCCAACGCCCACTTCTCCTTCCCGGGGTGCGAGGGCGACGCGCTGCTGATGCTGCTGGACGCCCAGGGCATCGAGTGCTCCACCGGCTCGGCCTGCTCGGCCGGGGTGCCGCAGCCCAGCCACGTGCTGCTGGCGATGGGCGTCGACCCGCTGCTGGCCCGGGCCTCGCTGCGGTTCTCGCTCGGGCACACCTCGGAGCGGGCGGACGTCGCGGCGCTGACCGGGGCGATCGCCCCGGCCGTCCAGCGGGCGCGCAACGCGGGCCTGGCGTCCGTGCGGCGCTGACCCCGACCGCTGACCCCGACCGCTGATCCCGACCGCTGACCCCGGCCACCGACGACGGCCACCGACGACGGCCGGGAACACCCGGGCCACCCCGTAACCTTGTTGGCATCATGACTGAGTTCCCGGGTGCCCCGACCACACCGTCCACCGGCCGTCTGCGCGTGCTCGCGGCGATGTCCGGCGGAGTCGACTCCGCCGTCGCCGCCGCCCGCGCCGTCGAAGCCGGCCACGAGGTGACCGGCGTCCACCTGGCGCTGTCCGCCAACCCCCAGTCCTTCCGCACCGGCGCGCGCGGCTGCTGCACCATCGAGGACTCCCGGGACGCCTGGCGGGCCGCCGACGTGATCGGCATCCCGTTCTACGTCTGGGACCTCGCCGAGCGCTTCCGCGAGGACGTGATCGACGACTTCGTCGCCGAGTACGCCGCCGGGCGGACCCCCAACCCGTGCCTGCGCTGCAACGAGAAGATCAAGTTCGCCGCGCTGCTGGACAAGGCGATCGCGCTGGGCTTCGACGCCGTCTGCACCGGCCACTACGCCCGGATCGTCGACCTGCCGGACGGCGCCCGCGAGCTGCACCGCGCGGTGGACGGCGCCAAGGACCAGTCCTACGTCCTCGGCGTGCTCGACGCGGACCAGCTCGCCCACTCGCTCTTCCCGCTCGGTGACACCACCAAGGAGGAGATCCGGGCCGAGGCCGAGCGCCGCGGCCTGGCCGTCGCCAAGAAGCCGGACAGCCACGACATCTGCTTCATCGCCGACGGCGACACCCAGGGCTTCCTGGCCCGGCACCTCGGCACCGCCACCGGCGACATCCTCGACGCCGACGGCACCAAGCTGGGCGAGCACGACGGCGCCTACGGCTTCACCATCGGCCAGCGCAAGGGCCTGCGGATCGGCCGCCCGGCCGCCGACGGCAAGCCCCGCTACGTCCTGGACATCTCCCCGGTGAACAACACCGTCACGGTCGGCCCGGTCGAGGGCCTGGACGTCACCGCCCTGACCGCGATCCGCCCCCGCTGGTGCGGCACCGAGCCGCTGACCGAGGGCCGCTACACCGCCCAGCTCCGCGCCCACGGCGAGGAGGTCCCGGTCTCCGCCGCGATGGTCGACGACACCCTGCACGTCCGCCTGGACACCCCGGCCCGCGGCATCGCCCCCGGCCAGGCCGTCGTCCTCTACGACGGCACCCGGGTGATCGGCTCCGCCACCATCGCCGCCACCGAACGCCCGGCGATCCACGCCTGAACGGGCCGGGCCCGGACGGGCCACGGCGGGGTCATCCGGAGGGATGACGCCGCTGATCCGGCCGGATGACCGGGCCCGGAGAAGGCATCCGGCGGGCTGATCCGGGGGGTCGGGCCGCGAACCTACCGTCGACGGCATGACCCGAACCCGCCGCATCGCGGCCGTCGCCGCGCTCCTGCTCGCCCTTCCGCTGCCGCTCGCCGGGGCCGCGTCGGCCTCGACGACGCCGTCCGCCACGACGGCCGCCGCCCCGGCCGCCGTGGCCTTCCACGGGGAGCTGCCCCGGCCGACCGGCCGGTACGCCGCCGGGGAGGAGGTGCTGCACCTGACCGACCCGAGCCGGACCGATCCGTGGGTGCCCTCGGCCGGACCGCGGCAGCTGGCGGTGACGATGTTCTACCCGGCCCGGCCGGGCACCGGTGAGCCCGCCCCGTACATGACCCCCGGCGAGGCCCGGAACTTCGCGGCGACCCGGATCCCGGCGGGCACCGGGGTGCGGCCGGAGGACGTCGTGGGCATCACGACCCACGCCGCCACCGGGGCGAAGGCCGTCGGCGGGAAGTTCCCGCTGGTGGTCCTGTCGCCCGGCTTCGAGAACCCCCGCGCCACCCTGACCGGCCTGGCGACCGACCTGGCGAGCCACGGCTACGTGGTCGCCCTGGTCGGCCACCCCTACGAGGACTCCGGCGAGACCCTCGCCGACGGCAGCACCTCCGACTGCCCGCTGTGCGCCACCGGCGCACCGGACGCGCTGCCGGAGAGCCGGGCCCGGGACGTGTCCTTCCTGCTGGACCGGCTGACCGGCCCGCACCCGGCCTGGCACCTCTCCCACCTGATCGACCGCGACCGGATCGGCATGGCCGGGCATTCGGTCGGCGGCGCCTCCACGCTGAACGCGATGGCCGACGACCGGCGGATCCTGGCCGGGGCGAACCTGGACGGCGGGTTCTGGAAGGGGTTCCCGACCGACCCGCTGGCCGGGCGCTCCTTCCTGCTGCTCGGGAAGGAGAGCGACCACACGGTCGGCGGCGGGGAGACTCCTGGGGCGAGGCCTGGGCCGGCTGGCAGGGCTACAAGCCCTGGCTGGCGGTCGCGGGCACCAACCACGGCAGCTTCACGGACGTCGAGGTGCTGGCCACCGAGCTCGGTCTGCCGCTGCCGCCGGGGACGACCACCTCGGCGGAGCGCGGGATGCAGCTGACCCGGGAGTACGTCGGCGCCTTCTTCGACCAGACCCTGAAGGGCGTCCACCAGCCGCTGCTGGACGGTCCCACGGCCGCCGACCCGGAGGTGCTCTTCCAGCACCCGTGACCCGCCCCCGGGCCCGGCCGTCCCGCCGCGGGCGGCCGGGCCCGCCGTCCGGCCGTGGAGGGCAGGGCCGACGGGTTCCCGCGGGGGCGGGAAGATGGCAGGGTGACGACGGCAGCGGAAGGACCCCTGCGATGAACGACGGCGCCCGGGGCGAGGCCCCGGCCCAGCGCAAGGACGCCCGGCGCAACAAGGAGGCCCTGCTGGACGCGGCCGCCGCGGCCTTCGTCGCCGCGGGCGTGGAGGCGCCGGTGCGGGACATCGCGGCCCGGGCCGGGGTCGGCCTGGGCACCATCTACCGGCACTTCCCGACCCGGGCGGACCTGGTCATCGCCGTCTACCGGCACCAGATCGACGCCTGCGCCGAGGCCGGCCCGGCCCTGCTGGCCGAGGCCCCCACCCCGCACGCCGCGCTGGCCCGGTGGATCGACCTGTTCGTCGACTTCCTGGTCACCAAGCACGGCCTGGCCGCCGCGCTGCAGGGGGACAACGCGACCTTCGACGGACTGCACGCCCACTTCCTGGACCGGCTGCTGCCGGTCTGCGCCGAACTACTGGAGGCCGCGGCCGCCGCCGGGGAGATCCGCCCCGGCGTCGACGCCTACCCGCTGCTGCGCGGTGTCGGGAACCTCTGCATCGGCGCGGACAGCGACCCCCGTTACGACGCGCGCCTTCTGGTGGCGATCCTGGTCGCGGGGCTCCGCGCGTGACGCCGGCGGGCCGCAATCCCGGTGAGCGGCGACCGCCGGGCGTGATAGACCAGACGACACTATGAATATCTGCGTCTTCTGCTCCGCGTACTCCCTCGACGACCGCTACTCCGCCCCCGCCGCCGAGTTCGCCCGCCTCCTCGGGCAGGGCGGGCACACCCTGGTCTGGGGCGGCTCCGACGCCGGACTGATGGGGCTGCTCGCCGACGAGGTCAAGGGCGCCGGCGGCCGACTGGTCGGGGTGCTGGTCGAGATGCTGAAGCACAAGGCCTACAACGGTGCCGACGAACTCGTGATGACCGCCGATCTGGCCGAGCGGAAGCGGGAGTTGGCCGCCCGCGCGGACGCCGTCGTGGTGCTGGTCGGCGGCCTGGGCACGATGGACGAGGTCACCGAGGTGCTGGAGCTCAAGAAGCACGGCATCTTCGACAAGCCGGTCGTCGTCCTGGACACCGAGGGCTTCTACGCGGGCCTGCGCACCCAGCTGGAGCGGATGGACGCCGAGGGCTTCCTGCCCCGGCCGCTGGCCGAGCTGATCAGCTTCGCCGACAGCCCGGCCGAGGTGTTCGCCCAGCTCAAGGCCTGAGAGGATCGGGACCATGGCTGCACATCTGATCACCGGCGCCGGCTCCGGCATCGGCGCCGTCCTGGCCGGGAAGCTCGCCGAGCGCGGCGACGACCTCTGGCTGCTCGCCCGGGACGCCCGCCGGGCCGCCGAACTGCGCGACCGCTTCCCCGGCGCCCGCACCCTGGTCGGCGACCTCAAGGAGCCGGCCAAGCTGTCCTGGGCCTTCGGGCAGCAGACGCTGCCCGTCACCCTCGACTCGCTGCTGCACGTGGCCGGCACGGTCGAGCTCGGGCCGGTCGGCGAGCTGCCGGTGAAGGCCTGGCAGGAGACGCTGAACGTCAACCTGGTCGCCCCCGCCGAGCTGACCCGGCTGCTCCTGCCCTCGCTCCGGCTCACCAAGGGCCACGTGGTGTTCGTCAACTCCGGTGCCGGGCTGACCGCCCACGCAGAGTGGTCGTCCTACGCGGCCAGCAAGCACGGCCTGAAGGCGCTCGCCGACGCGCTGCGCCAGGAGGAGCACGCGTCCGGCGTCCGGGTCACCTCGGTCTACCCGGGCCGCACCGCCACCGCGATGCAGGTCAAGGTGCACCAGCAGGAGGGCAAGGCGTACGACGCCGACCGCTGGATCGAGCCGGAGTCCGTCGCCAAGGCCGTGCTGGCCGCCCTGGACGCCTCCCGGGACGCCGAGATCACCGACCTCACGGTCCGCCCGGGCCGCTGAAACCACCGCGGCGCCGCGCACTAGGCTCGGACGGGTGAGCACCGGACACCCCTTCCCGTTCCCTGACCTGCGCGGCGCCGCCACCGGCGTCGGCTCGCTGCCCGGCACCGACGCCCGGGAGGCGGCGAAGACCGCCACCGGCGCGCTGGAGCAGCTGCCGTTCCTGCCCGAGCTGCCCGCGCGCGGCCCGGGCGCCGACATGATCGGCCGCGGCGCCGGCCTGCTGGTCGAGCTGTTCGCGCAGACCGAGCCCAGCGGCTGGCGGTTCGCCGACCACCCCGGCCGGGACACCCGTCGGGCCCACTCCTGGCTCGGCGAGGACCTGGACGCCCTGGAGGAGTTCACCCAGGGGTACCGGGGCGCGCTCAAGGTCCAGGCCGTCGGCCCGTGGACGCTGGCGGCGAACATCGAGCTCCGGCACGGCGAGAAGGCGCTCGCCGACCACGGCGCCTGCCGGGACGTGGCCGGCTCGCTCACCGAGGGCCTGCGCCGCCACCTCGCCGAGGTCCGCAAGCGGGTGCCCGGCGCCGAGGTGGTCCTCCAGCTGGACGAGCCCGCGCTGCCCGCGGTGCTGGCCGGCCGGGTGAAGACCGCCAGCGGCTTCCAGCGGCTGCGCGCCGTGGACCGGCAGGTCGCCGAGGAGGTGCTGCGGGAGCTGATCCGCGGCCTGGACGCGCCCGTGGTGGTGCACTCCTGCGCCCCGGACGTCCCGGTCCCGCTGCTGCGCCGGGCCGGTGTGGCCGGAATCTCGCTGGACTTCTCGCTCCTCACCGAGCGCCAGGACGACGACCTGGGCGAGGCCGTGGAGGGCGGCACGACGATCCTCGCCGGTGTCGTCCCCTCCACTGACCAGGCGGTGTCCGACCCGGCCGGTAGTGTCCAGGGGATCAGGACCTTGTGGCGCAGGCTCGGGTTCGCTCCGGAGCTGCTGGGCCGCCGCGTGCTGGTGACGCCGACCTGCGGTCTGGCCGGGGCCTCCCCGGCGTACGCCCGCAAGGCGCTGTCGCTCGCGGCGCGGGCGGCGCAGAGCCTGGTGGACAACCCGGAATGAGAACGTAGGAGGGCTTGCGGTGACGGCTGTCGAGGGCTGGGAGGACGTCCCGGCGGAGGTGCGTCGGCGGCACGCCGAGCTGGCGAAGGAGATCACCGACCACCGCGCCCGCTACTACGAGCAGGACGCGCCCGTCGTCAGCGACGCCGAGTTCGACGCCCTGATGCGCGAGCTGGAGGCGCTGGAGGCCGAGCACCCGGCGCTGGTGACGCCGGACTCGCCCAGCCAGCGGGTCGGCGGCGCCGCCACCGCGCTGTTCGCCGAGGTCGAGCACCGCGAGCGGCTGCTCTCCCTGGACAACGCGATGGACGACGAGGAGCTCGGCGCCTGGGCGGACCGGGTCGCCGCCGAGCTGGACGGCATCGAGTACCACTACCTGTGCGAGCTCAAGGTGGACGGCCTGGCCGTCAACCTCACCTACGAGAACGGCCAGTTGGTGCAGGCGGCGACCCGCGGCGACGGCCGGGTCGGCGAGGACATCACCGCCAACGTCCGCACCATCAAGGAGATCCCACACCGGCTCAAGGGCGACGACGTCCCGGCGCTGGTGGAGATCCGCGGCGAGGTCTACTTCCCGACCGAGGAGTTCGACGCGCTCAACGCCTCCTTCGCGGCGGAGAACGAGCTCCGTCGGCAGGAGAACGAGGTGCGCGCCGAGGAGGGCAAGCGGCCCCGGGCGATGATCCGGCTGTTCATGAACCCCCGCAACGCCGCCGCCGGTTCGCTGCGCCAGAAGGACCCGCACGTCACCGCCTCCCGCCCGCTGCACATGGTGGTGCACGGCATCGGCGCCCGGGTCGGCTTCGACATCGACAACCAGTCGCACGCCTACCGGCTGCTGCACGACTGGGGCCTGCCCACCGCCCGGCACAACCGGGTGGTCGGCACCCTGGCCGAAGTGCGGTCCTTCATCAAGCACTTCGGCGAGCAGCGGCACTCGGTCGAGCACGAGATCGACGGCGTCGTGGTCAAGGTGGACGAGATCGCCCTGCAGGGCCGGCTCGGCGCCACCTCCAAGTCCCCGCGCTGGGCGATCGCCTGGAAGTACCCGCCGGAGGAGGTCACCGGCAAGCTCGCCGAGATCAAGGTCGGCATCGGCCGCACCGGCCGGGCCACCCCGTACGCGGTGCTGGCCGAGCCGGTGAAGGTGGCCGGCTCGATGGTGCAGTACGCGACGCTGCACAACCAGGAGATCGTCAAGGCCAAGGACGTCCTGCTCGGCGACACCATCGTGCTGCGCAAGGCCGGTGACGTGATCCCGGAGATCCTCGGCCCGGTCTACGACCTGCGGGACGGCACCGAGCAGGCCTTCGTGATGCCCTCGCACTGCCCGGAGTGCGGCAGCGAGCTGCGCCCGATGTCCGAGGGGGACATCGATCTGCGCTGCCCGAACGCCCAGTACTGCCCGGCCCAGATCCGGGAGCGGATCGCCTTCCTCGGCGGGCGTTCCTGCCTGGACGTCGAGGGGCTCGGCTACGTGGCGGCCACCGCGCTGACCCAGCCGCTGGAGCCGGCCGAGGCGCCGGTGCGCAACGAGGGCGACGTCTTCGGGCTGACGGAGCGGCAGCTGCTGCCGATCAAGGTGCTGGTGCGCGACCAGAAGACCGGCATGCCCAAGCTGGACGACGCGACCGGCCGGGAGAAGGAGGTCTTCTTCTTCGCGACCACCAAGGGGGATCCGAAGAAGTCGCTGCAGACCCTGCTGGACAACCTGGAGGGCGCGAAGGACCGCCCGCTCTGGCGCTTCCTGAACGGCCTGTCGATCCGGCACGTGGGCCCGGTCGCGGCGCAGGAGCTGGCCCGGGAGTTCCGTGACCTGGACCGGGTCTTCTCGGCCACCGAGGAGGAGCTGGCGGCGGTCGAGGGCGTCGGCCCGACCATCGCGCGCTCGATCAAGGAGTGGTTCGAGGAGGAGTGGCACCGCGAGATCCTGGAGAAGTGGCGGGCCGCGGGCGTGCGCTTCGTCGAGGAGTTCGCGGACGAGGAGGAGGCGGAGCGTCCGCTGGAGGGCCTGACGATGGTGGTGACCGGGACGCTGGCCGGGCACACCCGGGACGGCGCCAAGGAGGCGCTGACCTCGCGCGGAGCGAAGGTGACCGGTTCGGTTTCGAAGAAGACCGATTTTGTGGTCGTCGGTGAGAATCCAGGATCCAAGTACGACAAGGCCGTTCAGCTCGGAGTGCCGGTGCTGGACGACGCGGGCTTCGCCGTGCTGCTCGCCGACGGACCGTCCGCCGCCCGTGCCCACCTGGGGCTTCCGGAGCCCGAGCAGGCCGCGGAGCCCGGCCCGGCCGCCGCGGAGAGCTGATCCGGGGCCGACCCGACCGGCCGCGGACCGGATCCTTGTTGTTATCGTCCTGATGCAACGTCACCGGGTGTCGTCCAGTGAAAGCGGGCATTGTGTCACTGTGCGACACCCGGGCGCGGTGGCGCGTTTCCGGTTGTCCGAAAGTCTGCCCACCGGGTGGACCCCGACATACCCTGGAGCGCAACAGAGTGTCAGCAGGGGTGGGGGTACCGGCTCAGCCGGTGCTCCTCGGGGTCGCTCCATGCCCGGCAGCTGTCGGTACCGGACCGGTGCCTCACCGTAAGGCGGCCTGACGGGGCGGGCCCGACGGAGGACAGGGCTTATGGATCGTACGACCGGCGGCGCGCCCACACGCCCGCCGCAGGGGGTGGCAGGTGCGGTCCTGCTGCTCGGCGTGCTGCTGGCCGGAGCCGCGCCGCTCATCCCGCTGGCCGTCCTGGTCTACCGGTACGAACCCGAACTGCTGCCGCTCTTCGCGGTGCCGCTGGCCGTCCTGGTGGCGGCCTGGCGGATCGCCCGGGATCGCGCCCGCGACCAGCTGACCGACCCCCTGACGGATCTGCCCAACCGTCAGGCCCTGCTGCTGGCCGCCCAGGAGGCGATCGCCGAGCGCGAGCAAGGGTGCAGCGTCGGTCTCATCCTGCTTGACCTCGACCGATTCCGATCACTCAACGACACACTTGGTCATACGGCCGGTGACCGCCTGCTGGTTCACATCGCCCGCCGACTCCATCGCGCGCTGCGCTCCGGCGGACCGGCCGGCAGCGCCACCCGGGAGTCCATCGACGACGTCTTCGCCGGCCTGCCCCGGCACTACCGCCGCGGCCGCCCGATGGTGGCCCGGATGGGCGGCGACGAGTTCGCCGTCCTGCTCCCCGGCATCAACTGCCCGGACAGCCTGGAACGGGTCGCCAAGGCGCTGATCGCCGAACTCGCCGCCCCGATCCGGCTGGACGGACTGCTGCTGGTGCTGGAGGCCAGCGCCGGGGTCTGCGTCTACCCGCAGCACGCCCAGGACGCCGAGTCGCTGCTGCGCCGCGCCGACGTGGCGATGGGCCACGCCCAGCGCGAGTGCAGCGGGGTGGCCCAGTACGACGAGGCCCAGGACGCCGACACCCCGTACCGGATCGGCCTGCTCGGGGACCTCCGCCGGGCCCTGGAGACCGGCGAGGTGCAGCTGCACTACCAGCCGAAGGTGGCCTTCGACGGCCGGGTGGTCGGCCTGGAGGCGCTGCTGCGCTGGGAGCGGCCCGGGCAGGGGAGGGTCTCCCCGGACGAGTTCGTCGGCCTCGCCGAGTCCAGCGGCCTGATGCCCCGGCTCACCGACTACGTGCTGGAGGCCGCCGTCGGCCAGCTCGCCTACTGGCGCGACCAGGGCCTCCAGGTGCAGGTCGCGGTCAACGTCTCGCCGCGCGACGTGCTCAACCCCGGCTTCGCCCAGCGCGTCGCCGGCCACCTGGTCCGCCACCAGGTGCCGGCCCACGCGCTGCAACTGGAGATCACCGAGCGGCTGCTGCTGGACGACTCCCGGCGCGCCGCCGACACCCTGGCCGAACTGCGCGGCTACGGCGTCGGGATGTCCCTGGACGACTTCGGCACCGGCCACTCCTCGCTGGTGCGGCTGCGCAGCCTGCCGGTCGGCGAGCTGAAGATCGACCGCTCCTTCGTCTCCCGGATGGTCGCCGACGACCACGACGCGGCGGTGGTGCGCTGCTCGGTGGAGCTGGCCCACTCGCTCGGCCTGACCGTGGTGGCCGAGGGCGTCGAGGACGACGAGACCTGGGAGCGGCTGCACTGCATGGGGGTGGACGCCGTCCAGGGCTGGCTGGTCTCGGCCGCGCTGCCCGCCGAGCAGGCCACCGCCTGGCTGCGGGTGCACCGCACCACCGGCGCCCCGACGGTGGAGCGCTTCGGCCCCGCCTCGCAGCTCCCGTCGATCATCAAGCCGGTCGACCGGCCCACCGCGATCAAGCCCGCCGAACGGCCCGGCGCGCTGCCCCCGGTGCTCCCGCCGACCCTCCCGCCGGTGCTGCCGCCGGCCGTCCAGACCGTCCAGCGCGGCCCGGCGCTGCCGGCCGGCCAGATCGGCTTCCAGGCGCCGGGCGCGTCGGGCTGGGCCCGTACCGGGCCGCAGTAGCGACCGTGCGGGGAGCGCCCGGAGAGCGCGGCGGACCGCACGGTGGAGGCCGGTGACGCGGGCCCGGCTCCACTCGTTGGCCGGTGGCCGGGCCGGGCCCCATAGGATGGGGTGCAAAGACCACGAGGACGGAGTGCCGAACCCGGCTGCTCCTGCCCGGGCCCGGCACCGCCGCAGGCGTCGCCGGGTCTCACCAGAACTCACCCTGAGGATCGCTGCATGCCTGGCATCACGCGCGAGGAGGTCGCCCACCTCGCCCGGCTGTCGCGTCTTGAGCTGAAGCCCGAAGAGCTGGACCACTTCGCCGAGCAGCTCGACGTGATCATCGGCGCGGTCGCCCGCGTTTCCGAGGTCGCCGGACAGGACGTCCCGCCGACCTCCCACCCGCTGCCGCTGACCAACGTCATGCGCGCGGACGAGGTGCGGCCCTCGCTCACCCCGGAGCAGGCGCTGTCCGGCGCCCCCGCCGCCGAGGAGCAGCGTTTCCGCGTACCGCAGATCCTCGGGGAGGACTGACCGAGATGACCGAGCTGATCCGCTACACCGCCGCCGAGACCGCGGGCGCCATCGCCAAGGGCGAGGTCTCCGCCGTCGAGGTCGCCCAGGCGCACCTGGACCGCATCGGGGCCGTCGACAAGAAGGTCAACGCCTTCCTGCACGTCGACACCGAGGGCGCGCTGGCCGCCGCCAAGGCCGTCGACGAGAAGCGCGCCAAGGGCGAGGAGCTGGGCCCGCTGGCCGGCGTCCCGCTCGCGCTGAAGGACGTCTTCACCACCAAGGGCATCCCGACCACCTGCGGGTCGAAGATGTTGGAGGGCTGGATCCCGCCCTACGACGCCACCCTGACCACCCGTCTCAAGGACGCCGGCGTCGTCATCCTCGGCAAGACCAACATGGACGAGTTCGCGATGGGCTCCTCCACCGAGAACTCCGCCTACGGCCCGACCGGCAACCCGTGGGACCTCACCCGCATCCCCGGCGGCTCCGGCGGCGGCTCGGCCGCCGCGCTGGCCGCCTTCGAGGCCCCGCTGGCGATCGGCACCGACACCGGCGGCTCGATCCGCCAGCCCGGCGCCGTCACCGGCACCGTCGGCGTCAAGCCGACCTACGGCTCGGTGTCCCGCTACGGCCTGGTCGCCTTCTCCAGCAGCCTGGACCAGGGCGGCCCGTGCGCCCGTACGGTGCTGGACGCGGCGCTGCTGCACGAGGCCATCGCCGGCCACGACCCGCTGGACTCCACCTCGATCGACGCGCCGGTCCCGGCCGTGGTCGAGGCCGCGCGGATGCGCGACGTCCGCGGCATGCGGATCGGCGTCGTCAAGGAGTTCGCCGGCGAGGGCTACCAGGCCGGCGTGATGCAGCGCTTCGACGAGTCGGTGGAGCTGCTGCGCGAGCTGGGCGCCGAGGTCGTCGAGGTGTCCTGCCCGTCCTTCACCCTGGCGCTGCCGGCGTACTACCTGATCGCGCCGTCCGAGTGCTCCTCCAACCTGGCCCGCTTCGACGCCATGCGCTACGGCCTGCGGGTCGGCGACGACGGCTCGCGCTCGGCCGAGGAGGTCACCGCGCTGACCCGTGAGGCCGGCTTCGGCGACGAGGTCAAGCGCCGCATCATCCTGGGCACCTACGCGCTCTCCTCGGGCTACTACGACGCCTACTACGGCTCGGCCCAGAAGGTCCGCACGCTGATCTCGCGGGACTTCGACGCGGCCTTCGCCGGTGTGGACGTGCTGGTCTCGCCGACCACGCCGACCACCGCCTTCCCGATCGGCGAGCGCGCCGACGACCCGATGGCGATGTACCTGGCCGACCTGTGCACGATCCCGTCCAACCTGGCGGGCAACGCGGCCATGTCGCTGCCGGTCGGCCTGGCCCCGGAGGACAATCTCCCGGTCGGCCTGCAGATCATCGCTCCCGCGATGGCGGACGACCGCCTGTACCGCGTGGGCGGCGCCGTCGAGGCCGCACTCAACGACAAGTGGGGGCACACCCTGCTGGAGGAGGTACCGGCACTGTGAGCAAGATCGAGAAGGCCAAGGCCCCGAGCTCCCTCAAGGGCTTCAAGCACAGCAAGCCCGGGCTGTGGCTGTCCATCGGCACCAGCGCGTTCGGTGCGATCTCCATCGCCAAGGACGTCCGCAGCGCCCGCGCGGACAGCGACACCCTCAAGCTGGTCAACGCCCTGGTCGGGGCCGCCGCACTGATCACCGGGACCGCCCTGCTGGTGCGCGAGCTCCGTCAGCTCGCCTCCGACGACGTCCTGCTGGGCTGACGCCCCGGCCCGGTCCCGCCCGCCGGGTGGGACCGGGCCCGTACCTCCCAAGCTTCAAGTGAGAAGGGACGCTGTGAGCGTCATGAACCTGGTCTCCTACGAGGACGCTCTCGCGTCGTACGACCCGGTGATGGGCCTTGAGGTCCACGTCGAGCTGGGCACCAAGACCAAGATGTTCTGCGGTTGCTCGACCGAGCTGGGCGCCGAGCCGAACAGCCAGACCTGCCCGACCTGTCTGGGCCTGCCGGGCTCGCTGCCGGTCGTCAACGCGGTGGGCGTGGAGTCGGCCGTCAAGATCGGCCTGGCGCTGAACTGCGAGATCGCCGAGTGGTGCCGGTTCGCGCGGAAGAACTACTTCTACCCGGACATGCCCAAGAACTTCCAGACCTCGCAGTACGACGAGCCGATCGCCTTCAACGGCTACCTCGACGTGCAGCTGGAGGACGGCTCGACCTTCCGGGTGGAGATCGAGCGCGCCCACATGGAGGAGGACACCGGCAAGTCCAGCCACGTCGGCGGCGCCACCGGTCGCATCCACGGGGCCACCCACTCGCTGCTCGACTACAACCGGGCCGGCATCCCGCTGATCGAGATCGTCACCAAGCCGATCGAGGGCGCCGGCGAGCGGGCCCCCGAGGTCGCCAAGGCGTACGTCGCCGAGCTGCGCGAGCTGATCAAGGCGCTGGGCGTCTCCGAGGCCCGGATGGACAAGGGCCAGATGCGCTGCGACGTCAACCTGTCGCTGCGCCCGAACGGCACCGAGACCTTCGGCACCCGCTCGGAGACCAAGAACGTCAACTCGCTGCGCAGCGTGGAGCGGGCCGCCCGGTTCGAGATCCAGCGGCACGCGACCGTGCTCACCGACGGCGGCACCATCGTCCAGGAGACCCGTCACTTCCACGAGGAGGACGGCAGCACCACCTCGGGCCGGATCAAGGACAACGCCGAGGACTACCGCTACTTCCCCGAGCCGGACCTGGTGCCGGTCGCCCCCGCCCGGGAGTGGGTCGAGGAGCTGCGCGCCGCGCTGCCGGAGCTGCCGCGGGTGCGCCGCGCCCGGCTGCAGGCCGAGTGGGGCCTGTCCGACAAGGACATGCAGTCGGTGCTCAACGCCGGTGCGGTCGAGCCGATCCAGGACACCATCGCGGCCGGCGCCCCCGCCGACCAGGCCCGCAAGTGGTGGATGGGCGAGCTGGCCCGTCGCGCCAACGAGACCGGCACCGAGCTGAGCGAGCAGCCGATCACCCCGGCGCAGGTCGCCCGGGTCACCGCGCTGGTCGCCGAGGGCAAGCTGAACGACAAGCTGGCCCGTCAGGTCATCGAGGCCGTGCTGGCCGGCGAGGGCGAGCCGGACGAGGTCGTCGAGAAGCGCGGCCTGGCCGTGGTCTCGGACGACTCCGCGCTGGGTGCCGCCGTCGACCAGGCCATCGCCGAGAACGAGGCGGTCGCCGCCAAGATCCGCGACGGCAAGGTGGCGGCCGTGGGCGCGCTGGTCGGCGCGGTCATGAAGGCCACCCGTGGCCAGGCGGACGCGGCCCGGGTGAAGGACCTGATCCTGGAGCGGCTCGCCGTGGAAGGACAGTAGGCACAGCCTGGAGAAGCTGGGCGTGTCTGCCTGAGATGCCGAGGCGGCCTAGGCCGTCAAGCCCGCCTACCTAAGGCGTCTAAGGCATCTAAGGCCCTCTAAGTAAGGCCTAAGGCCCTGTCTCACCTATGTATCTAGGTGAGACAGGGCCTTAAACCTTTTCTGCTGCCGAATCTAAGGCATCCGGCCTTCGGAAGATGGGGCACGCTCCCGATGTGGCACCCCCCACTGGGGGAGGAAGCTCTTACATGTCAGGGAAACGAAGGCAGGACCCGAGGGGGAGCCCCAAATGATCGAGTACCAGCTCATCCAGCAGCAGGCCCACGAGCTCGAAGCCCGCGCCGAGCACGAGCGCCTGGTCCGCGAGGCCCGGCAGGCCGGCCGCCTCCGTCGCCGTCCGGTGGCCGCCCGCTTCCAGCGGCGCCCCGTGCGTCGGCCGGAGTGCTGACGGTGCGGCACCACGACGGTGTCGAGGGAGTTCCGGAGGGGGAGGCGCCGCGGGGGAGCGCCTCCCCCTCCGGGCGTTCACCCCGTTCGCCTGGGGAGATAACCCCTCTCACCCGCGGCTCCGGCTATGGCATGCTCGCCTCCATGCAGCAGATATCGGTCAGTCCCGTCTTCGTCGGCCGCGGCAGCGAGATCACCGAACTGACCGATGCGCTGCGCCGGGCGGGCAGCGGCAGCCCGCAGGCCGTGCTGATCGGCGGTGAGGCCGGCATCGGCAAGACCCGGCTGCTGGAGGAGTTCCTCCAACGAGCCTGCGACGGGGGAGCGGTCACCACGCTCGGCAGCTGTCTGGAGGTCGGTGCCGAGGGCCTGCCGTACGCTCCGCTGGCGGCCGCGCTGCGCCGGCTGCACCGCTCGCTGGGCGCCGAGTTCGAAGCCGCGGCGGCCGGCAGCGAGGGCCACCTCGCCCGACTGCTCTCCGAGTTCGGCGAGGCGGACGGCGAGCCCAACGACGAGTACGGCCGGGCCCGACTGTTCGAGCACACAGCGAGACTGTTCGAACGGTTCGGCGCGGAACGTACCCTCGTGCTCGCCATCGAGGACCTGCACTGGTCCGACCGCTCCACCCGCGAACTGCTCTCCTTCCTGGTGCGCACCCTGCACCGCTCCCGGGTGCTGCTGGTCGCCACCTACCGCACCGACGACCTGCACCGGCGCCACCCGCTGCGCCCCTTCCTGGCCGAGCACGAACGGCTGCGCACCGTCCAGCGGTTGGAGCTGGAGCGGTTCGGCCGCCGCGAGGTCGCGGCCCAGCTGGCCGGCATCCTCGGCACCGCCGCCCCCGACCGCCAGCTGGTGGACCGCATCCTGCGCCGCTCGGAGGGCAACCCGTTCTTCGTCGAGGAGCTGGCCACCGCCTTCGCGGACGGCTGCGGCGCCGGGCTCACCGACTCGCTGCGGGACATCCTGCTGGTCCGGGTCGAGGGGCTGGACGAGGAGGCCCAGAAGGTGGTGCGGATCGCCGCCGAGGGCGGCTCGCACGTCGAGCACGCCCTGCTGGCCGCCGTCCTGGCCGGTGACGAGGAGGCGCTGATCGAGGCGCTGCGGGTGGCCGTCGGCGCCAACATCCTGCGCCCGGACAGCGAGGGCGAGGGCTACCGGTTCCGGCACGCGCTGGTCCGCGAGGCGGTCTCGGACGACCTGCTGCCCGGCGAACGGCACCGGATCAACCGCAAGTTCGCGCTCGCCGTGGAGGCGCAGCCGCAGCTCGTCCCGGCCGACGCGCTGCCCGCCCGGCTGGCCAACTACTGGTACCACGCGCACGATCCGGCCCGCGCCCTGCCGACCGCCCTGGACGCCGCCCGGGCGGCCCGCCGCCGCAACGCCTTCGCCGAGCAACTCGGGATGCTGGAACGGGCCCTGGAGCTGTGGGACCTGGTCTCCGAGGAGGTGCTGGCGCACACCCTGCGCCCGTACGACTGGGCCGAGACCTACCCGCCCGGCTCCTGCGACCACAGCCCCGCGGGCGCCGACTGCGACCGGATCCAGCTGGTCGACGTGCTGGCCGAGGCGGTGGTCGCGGCCCGGCGCTGCGGCGACCGCGAGCGCGGCCTGAGCCTGGCCAAGCGCGGGCTCCGGCTGGTCGACGAGGCGGAGCACCCGGTGCGCTCGGCCTGGTTCCGGATCAACCGGGCCCGGATGCTGGGCAATCTGCGCCGCTCCGGGGACGACGAGGAGATCGCCCGCGCGCACCGGCTGGTGGAGCACCTGCCGCCGTCCGCGGTGCAGGCCGAGGTGTTCGCGCTGGCCGCCGGGGTGGCGGTGGTGCGCAAGCCGCGCACCGAGCACATGGAGCTGGCCGAGCGGGCGATCGGGATCGCCCGGCAGGTCGGCGCGCACTCGGTCGAGGTGCACGCCCGGATGACCCTCGGCAGCCTGCGCTACGACCTGCTCGGCGACGCCGAGGGCGGGCTGGCCGAGCTGACCGCGGCGATCGAGCGGGCCCGGCAGCTGGGCATCCCGGACCTCCTGCTGCGCGGCATCAACAACCTGGCCAGCATGCAGCACGGACTGGGCCGCACCGAGGAGGCCGTCCGACTGGCCCGGGAGGGCCTGGAGTTCGCGGACGGCAACGGGCTGCAGCGCAACATCGGCTACATCCTGGCGGGCAACCTGGTCGAGGCGCTGATCGACCTCGGGCAGCTGCGGGAGGCCGAGGAACTGCTCGCCGCCAGCGAGCTGACCAGCCTGCCCGGCTCGCACGCCGAGTTCCTGGACCGGCTGCGCGGCGACCTGGCGCTGCTGCGCGGGGACCTGTCCACCGCGGCGACCATGCTGGCGCAGGCCCGGGCGGCCAACCGGGTCGGCCAGGCGCAGCACGGCGTGCCGATCAGCCGGCTGGCGCTGCGGATCGCCGCGTACGGCGGACGGCCGCTGGACGCCCGGGCCGAACTGCTCGCCGCGCTGGCGGAGGAGGGGCGGCTCGGCTACGAGTCCGACGTCTACCCGCTGCTGGTGGAGGCCGCCGGGGTGGAGGCGGACAACCTGGGGCTGCCGGAGGCCGCGGCGGGCCGGGCCGAGGCGCTGGCCGCGATCGCCGCGGCGGCCGCCGAGCTGCGGCCCCGGTCGCCGCTGCACCACGGCTGGGAGCGGCTGCTGGAGGCCGAACTGGCCCGGGCGGCGGCCTCGGACACCCCGGCCCAGTGGGAGCGGGCGGTCACCGAGCTGCGGCCGGCCGGTCTGCCGTACCCGCTGGCGCTGGGCCTGCTGCGCGGGGCCGAGGCCCAGGTGCGGGCCGGCCGGCGGGAGGAGGCCACCGAACTGCTGCGCGAGGCGGCCGAACTGGCGGGCGCCCGGAGCGACCGGCTGCTGGGGGCGCAGATCACCGCCCTGGCCGAGCGGGCCGGGCTGGGGCTGGCCCCGGCCGAGCGCCCGGCCGTCGCGGCCGCGCCCGCTCCGGCGGTCGGGGAGTCCTTCGGGCTCACCCCCCGTGAGCGGGACGTGCTCCGGCTGCTCGCGCGGGGCTGGACCAACCGGCAGATCGCCGAGGAACTGTACATCTCTCCGAAGACCGCAAGCGTGCACGTGTCCAACATCCTCGGCAAGTTGGAGGTCGGCGGCCGCGGCGAGGCCGCCGCACTGGCCCACCGGCTGCGGCTGTTCCCCGACGACGCGGCCCCCGCGGGGCGGTGAAGCCGCAGGTCGTCGGCCGTACCCGGACGATCGGTGGGCAGCCCGGCCCGGGTGGCCGGGCGCCGTCGCGTGCTCCCGTGCGCGCCGCGTGAGCCCCTGTTCGCGCGCCGCCGCCAACCGGGCCGATCGGTCGGAACCGGGTGCATTTCCCCGCCCTGCCGCCATTACTCTAAGTTGAGTGTGCGTGTCATTGAGTGACGGAATTGGTGTAGGGTCCCGGGCGGGAGCATCGGTGCGGTGCGGCGGCCGGACGGCAGTCCACCCCCTGGGCCGCCGTCCTGACGGGGCGCCAGGCCGCCGCGTACGGCCGGGAGGCGCGTGGCCGGTGGTCCGTGGCCGGGGCGCCGGGCCCCGGGCCGGAGGGGGAGAGGCCGAGTGAGCTCCACCGATACGGTGCTGCCCGGATCAGGACGGCAGGGCGTACCGCCCGCCGACGCGTCCGCCGTCGAACCGCCCGGGCCGCCCGGGCCGCCCGGGGTGCCCGGGCCGGTCGGGCAGGGCCCGCTGGCCGGGCTGCGGGGCAGCGGCACGCTGCCCGGCCTCGTCCTCGGGGTGCTCTGCCTGGCCTATGCGACGGGCGCCGCGGCCGGCTGGGGCTCGCACCAACTCGCCGTCTTCATGGGTGACTTCGGGCTGGCCGCGGCCGCCCTCGCGTCCGCGCTGTCCTGTCTGGTCTACGGCTGTACGGTCGGCGGCCACGCCCGCCCGGCCTGGCTGCTGTTCGGCCTCTCCTCGCTCACGGTGGCCTTCGGCAACGGCACCTGGGGCTGGTACGAGGTGGTGGTGCGGATCCAGCAGCCGCAGGACTCGCTCGCCCAGTACGCCTTCCTGCTGTTCGCCCCGCTCTCCATCACCGGCGTGCTGGTGCTCGCCCAGCACCCGCGCTCGGCGGCCGGCTGGCTGTGCCTGCTGCTGGACGGCTGGCTGATCGCCGGCTCGCTGTTCACCCTCAGCTGGAGCCTGGCGCTCGGCCGGATCGCGGCCGTGGGGCACGGCTCCCCGCTGCGGCTGGCCCTCAACCTGGCCTACCCGGTGCTGGACATCCTGCTGGTCAGCCTGGTGGTGGGGCTGCGCTTCGGCGGCCGGGACGGCAACCGGGCGGCGGTGCACACCGCGATGCTCGCGCTCGCCGTCACGGTCACCTGCGACGCCCTGTTCACCTCCCCGGAGCTGCACAGCAACTACCACTCCGGCGAGCTGCTGGACGCCGGCTGGTTCGCCGGCAGTCTGCTGCTCGCCTGGGCGCCGTGGTCCGCGCGCTGGCGCCGCCCGCTGCGCGAGCACCCCTCGGTCGGCGGCCTGCCGCGCCGTCGGGTGGCCACCACCTTCAGCGCGCTCACCCCGTACGCGGCCGCCGCGGTGTGCACCGCCGGAATCCTCTACAACGCCGTCGGCGGGCGCGAGTTGGACCGCGTGGTGGCCGCGGCGGCGTGCACCGTCGGACTGGCCCTGATCCTCCGTCAGGGCGTCATGCTGCTCGACAACCTGTCGCTGGCCCAGGAACTCGCCCACAAGGAGGCGCACTTCCGCTCCCTGGTGCAGGGCTCCAGCGACGTGATCATGATCGCCGGGGCGAACGGGGTGCTCTCGTACGTCTCCCCGGCGGCGCTCGGCGTCTACGGGCGGGACCCGGAGGAGCTGGTCGGCGGCAACCTGCTGGACCTGGTCCACCCCGAGGACGTGGACCGGGTGCTCGCCGAGGTCCGCCGCTACCTCGCGCGGGTGCGGCTGGCCGCCCACCGCACCCCGGGCACCGTCGAACCCTCGGCCCGGGTCGAGTGCCGGATCGGCTCCGGCGTCGGCGAGTGGCTGCACGTCGAGTCGACCGTCAGCCGGCACCGCGACGGGCTGCTGCTGAACAGCCGGGACGTCACCGAACGCGTCATGCTCCAGGCCCAGTTGCAGCACAACGCGTTCCACGACCCGCTCACCGACCTGCCCAACCGGGCGCTGTTCACCCAGCGGCTGCGCGGCGCCCTCGGCACCCGCGGCCAGCAGGGCGGGACGGGCGCCGGCATCGCGGTGCTCTTCCTCGACCTGGACGGCTTCAAGGCGGTCAACGACAGCGCCGGCCACCAGGTCGGCGACGAACTGCTGGTGCAGGCCGCCCGCCGACTGCAGGGCGCCGTCCGCTGCGGGGACACCGTCGCCCGGTTCGGCGGCGACGAGTTCGCCGCGCTGGTCTGCGGCCCGCTCGGCAAGCTGCAGGTCCAGGAGCTGGCCGACCGGCTGCGGGTCGCGCTGTCCGAGCCGTACTGGATCGGCGGGGTCGAACTGGGCGTCGCCGCCAGCATCGGCATCGCCTTCGGCACCCCCGAACGCGGCCCGGCCGCCGACCCCAGAGCCGCCGCCGACGAGCTGATGCGCAACGCCGACCTGGCGATGTACCGGGCCAAGTCCGAGGGCAAGGGCCGGGTGGTGCTCTACGCCCCCGCGATGCGGGCCGACCTGGAGCGCCGCACCGAACTGGAGGAGCGGCTGCGGGTGGCCGTCCGGGAGGGCGGCTTCACCCTGCTCCACCAGCCCGTGGTGGACCTCGCCAGCGGCGCGGTGACCGGGATCGAGGCCCAGGCCCGCTGGCGCTCGGCGGGCGGTCTGCTGCTCACCCCGGCCGAGTTCCTGCGCTCGGCCGAGCACGGCGACGCGGCGACCCGGTTCTCCCGCTGGCTGGTCCACGAGGCGGTCACCGCCGCCGCCGACCGGCGCGACCTGTGCGGCCGGGGCCGCGGCGCGCCGGTGCCCGTCCCGGTGGCCGTCCGGCTCTCCGTCGAGCGGCTCTGCTCGCCCGGCCTGTACGAGACGGTGGCCGCCGTGCTGCGCGACAGCGGGCTGCCGGCCGGCGAGCTGGTGATCGAGGTGGCCCGGATGGGCCCGGACCCGCTCGCCGACGAACTCGGCCGCCGACTGGCCGCGTTGCGCGGACTCGGGGTCTCCACCTGGCTGGCCGGCTACGGCGCCGGCGGCGGCTCGCTGGCGGCGTTCGCCCGGCTGCCGTTGGACGGGCTCAAGCTGGACCGCACGCTGGTCCAGGGCCTGGGCGAGTCCACGCTCAGCCGCACCCTGGCCGGGCACGCGGTGCGGCTCGGCCGGGACCTCGGGATGGCCACCGCCGCCGAGGGGGTGGACCTGCCCCGGCAGGTCGCCGTGCTCCAGGAGCTGGGCTGCCGGCTGGCCCAGGGCTCGGCCTTCGCCCCGCCGCTGGACGAGGCCCGGCTGCGCCGGGCGCTGGCCCGCCGCGGCTACCCGCTGCCCAAGCCGCTCGGCGCGCTCTCCGCCCGTCGCACCCAACTGGCCGCGGACACCCGGACGAGTGGCCGCCCGGACGGTCCGGGCGGACGTGGCGCAGCTCACCACGGGGCCTCCGACCTGCCCGAACACCAGGCCGTCAGCGGTCCGGCGACCGGTCCGCATGGCGAGACGGTCATCCCACCTGCTTGACACGCCACCCCGGACGGGAGGAAGGTCGTTGCCATGCGCACCCGAATTCTCGTACTTGGCGGGCGCGTCGGCTGAGTGGGCTCGCACGCCCCGCTCGTGACAGACCGACGCGCCACCCCTCGCATGCCCTTGGGCACGAGGGGTTTTTTGTTGCACTGACGCTGTTCCCACCGCAAGACCCCTGGCCCCGACCGGCCCGAAGAGTCCGACGTGTCGGATCGAGCGGGACGATTGAGGCAGAGCCGGCGATCGACCCGGACCGGGACCCCACCCTCGCAGCACCGGGGCCCGCAGCACCGGGTCGGCAAGAACCGAGAAGAGACAGGCAGATGACCGAGCACGCCGCTTCCCCCCGCCGCGGGGACAACCCGGCCGCCCACGCTCCCGCTCCCCAGCACGTCGTCGAGACCATGACCGGCGCCCAGTCGCTCATCCGCTCGCTGGAGGCCGTGGGCGCGGACACCGTCTTCGGCATCCCGGGCGGGGCCATCCTTCCCGCGTACGACCCGCTGATGGACTCCGTCAAGGTGCGCCACATCCTGGTCCGGCACGAGCAGGGCGCCGGCCACGCCGCCACCGGCTACGCCCAGGCGACCGGCCGGGTCGGGGTCTGCATGGCCACCTCCGGTCCCGGTGCGACCAACCTGGTCACCCCGATCGCCGACGCGTACATGGACTCGGTGCCGGTCGTCGCGATCACCGGCCAGGTCTCCTCCCACGCGATCGGCACCGACGCCTTCCAGGAGGCGGACATCTGCGGCATCACGATGCCGATCACCAAGCACAACTACCTGGTCACCGACCCGGCCGAGATCCCCCGGGTGATCGCCGAGGCCTTCCACATCGCCTCCACCGGCCGCCCCGGCCCGGTCCTGGTCGACATCGCCAAGGACGCCCTGCAGGCCACCACCACCTTCCGCTGGCCGGTCGAGACCGCGCTGCCGGGCTACCGCCCGGTCACCAAGCCGCACGCCAAGCAGATCCGCGAAGCCGCGAAGATGCTGGTCGGCAGCAAGCGCCCGGTGCTGTACGTCGGCGGCGGCGTGCTCAAGGCGCAGGCCACCGCCGAGCTGCGGATCCTCGCCGAGCTGACCGGCGCCCCGGTCGTCACCACCCTGATGGCGCTCGGCGCCTTCCCGGACAGCCACCCCCAGCACCTGGGCATGCCCGGCATGCACGGTTCCGTCCCCGCCGTCACCGCCCTGCAGAAGTCGGACCTGCTGTTCACCCTCGGCGCCCGCTTCGACGACCGGGTCACCGGCAAGCTGGACAGCTTCGCCCCGTACGCCAAGATCGTGCACGCGGACATCGACCCGGCCGAGATCGGCAAGAACCGCCCGGCCGACGTGCCGATCGTCGGCGACGCCCGCGAGGTGCTGGCCGATCTGATCGTCGCCGTCCAGGCCGAGTTCGACGCCGGCCACAAGGGCGACTACACCGAGTGGTGGGAGAAGCTCGACGAGTGGAAGCGGACCTACCCGCTGGGCTTCGAGCCGGCCCCGGACGGTCGGCTGTCCCCGCAGCAGGTCATCGAGCGGATCGGCCGGCTGGTCGGCCCGGAGGCGATCTACGCCGCGGGCGTCGGCCAGCACCAGATGTGGAGCTCGCAGTTCATCCGCTTCGAGAAGCCCGGCACCTGGCTGAACTCCGGCGGCGCCGGCACCATGGGCTACGCCGTCCCGGCGGCGATGGGGGCCAAGGCGGGCCGCCCGGAGGCCGCGGTCTGGGCCATCGACGGCGACGGCTGCTTCCAGATGACCAACCAGGAACTGGCCACCTGCGCCCTGAACGACATCCCGATCAAGGTCGCGGTCATCAACAACGGCTCGCTGGGCATGGTCCGGCAGTGGCAGACGCTGTTCTACAACCAGCGCTACTCCAACACCGTGCTGCACGCCGGCCCCGAGCACGACGGCATCGCGCCGCCGGCCCAGGGCACCCGGATCCCCGACTTCGTCAAGCTGTCCGAGGCGATGGGCTGCGTCGGTCTGCGCTGCGAGCGCCCCGAGGACCTGGACGCGGTCATCGAGCAGGCGATGGCGATCGACGACCGCCCGGTGGTCATCGACTTCATCGTCCACCAGGACGCGATGGTGTGGCCGATGGTCGCGGCCGGCACCAGCAACGACGAGATCCAGTTCGCCAAGGGCGTCCGGCCCGACTTCGGCGACGATCTCGACTGACGGCCCTGCCAGTTATCCAGAACGACTGAGGAACCACATGTCAAAGCACACCCTCTCCGTCCTGGTCGAGAACAAGCCCGGCGTGCTCGCCCGCATCGCCGCGCTGTTCTCCCGTCGGGGCTTCAACATCGACTCCCTCGCCGTCGGCCCGACCGAGCATCCGGACGTGTCCCGGATGACGATCGTGGTCAACGTCGAGGACCTCCCGCTGGAACAGGTCACCAAGCAGCTCAACAAGCTCGTGAACGTGATAAAGATCGTCGAACTCGACCAGTCCGCTGCGATCCAGCGGGAACTGGTCCTGGTGAAGGTCCGCGCCGACAACGAGACCCGGTCGCAGATCGTCGAGATCGTCCAGCTGTTCCGTGCCAAGACCGTCGACGTGTCGCCGGAAGCGGTGACCATCGAGGCCACCGGCAGCTCGGACAAGCTGGAGGCCATGCTCCGGATGCTGGAGCCTTACGGCATCAAGGAGTTGGTCCAGTCCGGCCTGGTCGCCATCGGCCGCGGCGCGCGCTCCATCACGGACCGCTCGCTGCGCGCCCTCGACCGCAGCGCCTGACCAGCGCTTCTCAAGTAGCAGAGACCGCACCCACGCCGCCGTGCGCATACGGTAGGAAACCGCGCACCCGGCACCCATACGCAAGGAGATGTGCCCCCGTGGCCGAGCTGTTCTACGAAGACGACGCCGACCTGTCCATCATCCAGGGCCGCAAGGTCGCGGTGATCGGCTACGGCAGCCAGGGCCACGCCCACGCGCTGTCCCTGCGCGACTCCGGCGCCGACGTCCGGGTCGGCCTGAAGCCCGAGTCCAAGTCCCGCGCCAAGGCCGAGGAGGCCGGCCTGCGCGTGGTCACCCCGGCCGAGGCCGCCGCCGAGGCCGACGTCATCATGATCCTGGTGCCGGACCCGATCCAGGCCGACGTCTACGAGGCGGACATCGCCCCGCACCTGAAGGCCGGCGACGCCCTGTTCTTCGGTCACGGCCTGAACATCCGCTTCGGCTTCATCAAGCCCCCGGCGGACGTCGACGTCTGCATGGTCGCCCCGAAGGGCCCGGGCCACCTGGTCCGCCGCCAGTACGAGGAGGGCCGCGGCGTCCCGGCGATCGTCGCGGTCGAGCAGGACGCCACCGGCAACGGCTTCGCGCTGGCGCTGTCGTACGCCAAGGGCCTGGGCGCCACCAAGGCCGGCGTCATCAAGACCACCTTCACCGAGGAGACCGAGACCGACCTGTTCGGTGAGCAGGCCGTCCTCTGCGGTGGCACCGCCGCCCTGGTGAAGGCCGGGTTCGAGACCCTGGTCGAGGCCGGCTACCAGCCGGAGATCGCCTACTTCGAGTGCCTGCACGAGCTGAAGCTGATCGTCGACCTGATGTACGAGGGCGGCCTGGAGAAGATGCGCTGGTCGGTCTCCGAGACCGCCGAGTGGGGCGACTACGTCACCGGCCCGCGGATCATCACCGCCGACACCAAGGCCGAGATGAAGAAGGTCCTCACCGAGATCCAGGACGGCACCTTCGCCAACACCTGGATCGCCGAGTACAAGGCGGGTCTGCCCAAGTACAACGAGTACAAGAAGGCCGACGAGGACCACCTGCTGGAGACCACCGGCAAGAAGCTGCGCTCGCTGATGAGCTGGGTCAACGAGAAGGCCTGACCCCGCTTTCCGCAAGGCTCTTTTGTCCCGGCCTTGTACAAGTAGGCTGCTCTCGTCCGGGTGATTTCGCCGGACGGGAGCAGCCCGCCTTCCAGCCCGTCGATACACTCCGAGTGCGCGTCAGGCCCACAGCGTCGTGCGTCTACCTACGCGGCATGCCACCTTCCCCGCCCGAACACGCCACCCACGTGCGTCGGGGAACCGGACAGTTAAGGACCCACTGTCGTGAGCACTGCGACCACTGTGAAATCTGGCGTCGTCCTGATCGCCGAAGAGCTTTCGCCCGCCACCGTCGACGCCCTCGGACCCGACTTCGAGATCCGCCACTGCAACGGCGCCGACCGCACCGAGCTGCTCGCCGCGATCGCCGACGTGGACGCGATCCTGATCCGCTCCGCCACCAAGGTCGACGCCGAGGCGCTGGCCGCCGCCCGCCGGCTCAAGGTGGTCGCCCGGGCCGGCGTCGGCCTGGACAACGTGGACGTCGCCGCCGCCACCAAGGCCGGCGTCATGGTGGTCAACGCGCCGACCTCCAACATCGTCACGGCCGCCGAGCTCGCCTGCGGCCTGCTGATCTCCGTCGCCCGCAACATCGCCCCGGCCAACTCGGCGCTCAAGCAGGGCGAGTGGAAGCGCAACAAGTACACCGGCGTCGAGCTGAGCGAGAAGGTCCTCGGCGTGGTCGGCCTCGGCCGGATCGGCGTCCTGGTCGCCCAGCGGATGTCCGCGTTCGGGATGAAGATCGTCGCGTACGACCCCTACATCCAGGCCGCCCGCGCCGCGCAGATGGGCGTCAAGCTGGTCTCGCTGGAGGAGCTGCTGGAGGTCTCGGACTTCATCACCGTCCACCTCCCCAAGACCCCGGAGACCATCGGCCTGATCGGCGACGAGGCGCTGCACAAGGTCAAGCCGAGTGTGCGGATCGTCAACGCCGCCCGCGGCGGGATCGTGGACGAGGAGGCGCTCGCCGCCGCCCTGAGCGAGGGCCGGGTGGCCGGCGCCGGCCTGGACGTGTACGCCAAGGAGCCGTGCACCGACTCCCCGCTGTTCGCCTTCGACAACGTGGTCGCCACCCCGCACCTGGGCGCCTCCACCGACGAGGCGCAGGAGAAGGCCGGCATCGCGGTCGCCCGGTCGGTACGCCTGGCGCTGGCCGGCGAGCTGGTCCCGGACGCCGTCAACGTCCAGGGCGGTGTGATCGCCGAGGACGTCCGCCCGGGGCTGCCGCTGGCCGAGAAGCTCGGCCGGATCTTCACCGCGCTGGCCGGCGAGGTGGCCGTCCGACTGGACGTCGAGGTCCGCGGCGAGATCACCCAGCACGACGTGAAGGTGCTCGAACTGTCCGCGCTGAAGGGCGTGTTCGAGGACGTGGTGGCGGAGACGGTGTCCTACGTCAACGCCCCGCTGTTCGCCCAGGAGCGCGGCGTCGAGGTCCGGCTGACCACCTCCAGCGAGAGCGCCGAGCACCGCAACGTGATCACCGTGCG
The DNA here is from genome assembly GCF_040303245.1 of Kitasatospora sp. NPDC096077. Taxonomy (NCBI): domain Bacteria; kingdom Bacillati; phylum Actinomycetota; class Actinomycetes; order Kitasatosporales; family Streptomycetaceae; genus Kitasatospora; species Kitasatospora sp. NPDC096077. The sequence continues at coordinate 55,294 of NZ_JBEOSV010000053.1, forward strand.
CGGCACCCTCGCGGACGGCGAGGAGATCGCCATCTCCGGCACGCTGGCCGGCCCGAAGCAGACCCAGAAGATCGTCGGCGTGGACGCCTTCGACGTGGACGTCGCGCTCACCGACCACATGGCCTTCTTCAAGTACGAGGACCGCCCCGGCGTGGTCGGCGTGCTCGGCCGCCACCTCGGCGACGCGGGCATCAACATCGCGGGCATGCAGGTCGCCCGGGACGGCGGCAGCGCCCTCGCCTCCATCACCGTGGACAGCGAGATCCCGCAGGACGTGCTGACCGCGATCGCCGCCGAGATCGGCGCCCGCTTCGCGCGCTCGGTCGACCTGGGCTGAGCCCCACCGCCCCGAGCAGGGCCCGGACCGCCGCTCCCGCGGTGGTCCGGGCCCTGCTGCGTCCCCCGGGTGACAGCCGTCTCAGATACTAGGAAATCCAAGTATTCGTGCAGACACGGCCGGTGCGGGGTCGTACCGTGGAAGGGCCATACGGCGTGCCGCCCCTGTAGCCAGGGTGTGCGGCCCGTGTGTGCGTGCGCCTTCACGGGCAGGCGATCCCTGCTCCCGCGCGTACCTCTCCCCCCTCCGCGCTCGCCGCAGCGCCGCTTCCAAGGAGCCCGGTATGCCCACCACCGCCGACCGCCACGTCGCCGCCCCCGTCGCCACCCCGGTCCGCGCCCCGCGCCGCCGCCGGGCCGCCGAGCGGAACACCTTCGCCGCCGCCGCGCTGCAGCGCTCGCTGGACCGCCGCGACAACGGCGGTGCCACCGGCCACAGCTGAGCGGCGCCACCGGCGGCGTTCATCGGCCTACTGGGCCGATCAGGTCGACCACGTATCACCCCGTAGAGTGCAACTGACGGCCATCCGAGGGAAGTTGCTCGCCCAGCTCGGCGCGATCATCCTAATTTGGGGCCCCCGGAAGGGTGATCGACGTCCGCGCGGGCGGGCGTCAGCGACCTCCTCGGTATGCGGATCATTCCCCCTTGCCGGGGAGAGGGTCCCTCGTGCGCCTGCCACCCGTCCGCCGACCGCTCGTCCGGATCGGCCTCACCCTGACCCTGCTCGTCGGGACCGCGGTGCTCGCCGCGACCCCGGCGTCCGGCGGCCCGCCGAGCGCCGGGCCGCCGTCCGGTCGCCGGACGTCCGTCCTGCTCGAACTCGACACCGAGGCGGCCGGCCCCGCCTGGCGCCGGGCCGGTGAGAGCGCCCGCCGGGCGCAGCGCTCGCCGGAGGCCGTCCACCGGGCGGCCGCCGAGGCCGGTGCCCACCAGCGCTCCCGGGCCGACGAGGTGCTCGACCGGCTGGCCGGGGCCGTCCACCGGTCGGTGCCCGCCGCCCGCGAGCTCTACCGCACCCGCACCCTGCTCACCGCGCTGGCGGTCAGCGCCCCCGCCGAACAGCTGCCCGCGCTGCGGGCGCTGCCCGGCGTCCGGGCCGTCCACCCGATCGTGAACAAGCAGCGCGACAACGCCTACTCCGTCCCGCTGACCGGCGCCCCGCAGGTCTGGGAGGGCAGCGAAGGGAACACCGGCCGGGGGGTGCGGATCGGCATCATCGACAGCGGCATCGACTACACCCACGCCGACTTCGGCGGCCCCGGCACCGAGGAGGCCTTCCGCTCGGTCGAGCGCGGCAAGCCCGCCCCGGCCGGGCTGTTCCCCAACGCCAAGGTGGTCGGCGGCAAGGACCTGGTCGGCGACGACTACAACCCCGACCCGAGCGCCCCGAACCACCAGCCGGTGCCGCACCCCAGCGACAACCCGCTCGACTGCGTGCGCAACGGGCACGGCACCCATGTCGCCGGCACCGCCGCCGGGTACGGCGTCACCGCCGACGGCCACCCGTACACCGGCCCGTACCGGCCCGGACTCGACCCGGCCGCGTTCCGGGTCGGCCCCGGCGCCGCCCCCGACGCCCAGCTGTACGCGATCCGGGTGTTCGGCTGCGACGGCTCCACCGACCGGCTCGCCCAGGCCCTCGACCTGGCCGCCGACCCGAACGGCGACGGCGACCTCGGCGACCGGCTCGACGTGGTCAACCTGTCGCTCGGCAGCCGCTTCGGCAGTCCCGACGACGCCGACTCGCTGGCCGTCGACCGGCTCGCCGAACTGGGCACCGTGGTGATCGCGGCCGCCGGGAACGAGGGCGACGTGTACGGCGTCGGAGGCAGCCCCGGCACCGCCGTCCGGGCGATCACCGTCGCCGCCTCCGTGCACGGCCACGCCGACGTGGACGGCATCACCGTGCTCGCCCCCGACGCCCTGGCCGGGGTCGTCCCGGGCCACTGGAGCGAGCTCTACCGGGGCTGGGCCGGCACCGAGGTGAGCGGGTCGCTCGCGGTGCCCCGCGACCAGGCGGACGGCTGCGTCGACTTCAGCGAGGCCGACAAGCAGCGGCTCAAGGGGCGGATCGCGGTGCTCACCTGGCGCACCCGGGACGCCGACCGGCCGTGCAACTCCGGTCCGCGCGCCGACCACGCCGCCGACGCCGGGGCGATCGGCGCGCTCTACGCCGCCGACACCGACCACCTGGCCGAGATCTCCGGCAACGAGCGGATCCCGGCCGTACTGCTCGGCCGCGCCGACGGCGAACGGCTGCTGGAGGCCGCCGTCGACGGTGACGTCCGGGTCCGGCTGGCCGCCCCCGGCAACCCGCTGCACGGCTCGGTCGCGCAGAACCAGCCCGCCCGGGTCGACACCCTCACCGACTTCACCTCCCGGGGCGTCGGGCTGCCCGGAGTGGTCAAGCCCGACCTGGCCGCCCCCGGGGAGGGCATCTGGTCCGCCCTGGTCGGCAGCGGCACCGGCGGCCAGCGCGAGAACGGCACCTCGATGGCCACCCCGCACGTCGCCGGGCTGGCGGCGCTGGTCCGCGCCGCCCACCCGGACTGGCCGGTCGAGCAGGTCAAGGCCGCGCTGATGAACACCGGCACCGACACCTACCTCGGCGACGACCACGGCGGGCCGGTCTACGGGCCCGAGCGCACCGGCGCCGGCCGGGCCCGGGTCGACCAGGCCGTCCGCACCCCGGTGGTCGCCTACGCGGCGGGGGAGGGCGCCCGGCCGGGCAGCGTCGGGGTCTCCTTCGGGCCGGTCGAGGTCAGCGGGCCGACCGCCCTCGACCGCACCGTCGAACTGCGCAACTACGGCTCCACGCCGCTGAGTTACCGGACCGGCTACGCGGCGGCCACCGAACTGCCGGGCGCCGCCTTCGAGGTGGCACCGGCCCAGGTGGAGGTCCCGGCGGGCGGCACCGCGCAGGTGCGGGTGACCCTGTCCGTCCCCGGGGCGCTGGGGCGGGCACCGGACCCGACCATCGACACCGTGCAGGGCGGCCGGGCCCGCAGCTACCGCGGCGAACTCTCCGGGCGGGTGCTGTTCACCCCGGTCGGCGACGCCGGTCCGCCGCAGCTGCGCGTCCCGGTGTTCGCCGCACCGCGTCCCACCGGCGACCTCCGCGCCACCGCCTCCGCCCGGACCGCCCGGGACGGCACCCTGGTCACCCTCGGCGGCGGCGCCGCGCCCGGCGAGGTGCCCGGCCTGGTCACCGCCCTCGCGCTGGGCGGCGAGGCGGCCCGCTGGCCCGACTGCCCGCCCGGCGGCGGCAAGGCCGTCGGCCCCGGTGCCGGCGTCCGCCCCGAGGACGCCCAGGAGCCGGCCGACCCGCCCCAGGACCTCTGCGTCGAGCACGCCGCGGACCGGGTCGCCAACCTGCGGGCCGTGGGCGCGGCCGTCGACGCCGACAAGCTGTACGTGGGCGCCCGGCTGTGGGCCCCGGCGGCCACCCCGGTCGGGCTGTACGGGGTGCGGGTCGCGCTGGACACCGACGGGGACGGCGTCGCCGACGTGATCCTCAAGGCCGACCGGCTGCGCGGCAGCGACGTCCTGGTCTCCCGGGCCGTCGACGCCCGCACCGGCGCCGAACTGGACGTCCAGCCGCTGAACGCCCACTGGGGCGACACCGACACCGGGCTGCTGGACAGCGACGTGCTGGTGCTCCCGGTCCGGCTGAGCGCCCTGCCCGGCATCACCCCCGGCCACAGCACCGTCCACTACGGCGTCTGGACCGGCGTCACCGGCTCCGGCAAGCCCGACCCGGCCGACTCCTACGCCACCATCGGCCTGCGCGGCGCCCGGCCGACCGTCCCGATCGACGTCCTGCAGCCGGCCCTCGCCGTCCGGGCCGGTCTCACCGGCCCGGTCGCGGTGGTCGCCCCGGCCGGTCCCGGCACCGTCCTGGACGTCCACCGCACCCCGGGCGACACCTCCCGGCTGCTGCTGCTCCACCACCTCAACCCGGCCGACCGCCGGGCCGAGGTGCTCGACCTGCCGTAACCACCGGGCACGGGCGGCCCGCCCGCGGCCCCGGGGGGGGCCCGCGGGGGGGGGACCGGCCCGCCGCCGACCCCCGGCCCGTCGGCGTGTCCCGGGGCCCGGG
>NZ_JBEOSV010000054.1:0-58939 GCF_040303245.1 Kitasatospora sp. NPDC096077
TGCGACGAGGTGGGCTCCGGTGATCGCGCGCCGGCGTGTCCGGGCGGACGCGACGAGCTCGAACACCATCGCGAGCGCGGCGGCGGGACTGCCCGGTCCTGGCCCCACTGCTTCGTCAGCCGGGTGACGGTGGCCGGCGACAGGCCGGCCGGTCACCCGAGGTGCGGTGACCTCGACCGGACCGGCTGCGGTGACCACCCTGCGGGGCCGATGGTGCCCATTGCGGACAACCAGCCGCCGACCGGACCCGTCGGTCTCAGCGGCCAAGTCGGCCATGTACCGGTTGACTTCCGCTTCCAGCGCGGCAGCAGGCATCCGGCGGGCGCCTTCGCGCACGATCTCGTCGATCAGGGAGCCGGACTCGGTGGAACCCTCGGCGGTGACCACGCTCAGCACGGGCGTGCCTTCCCGACCCGCGCCGCAACGCGGGTCCACTCGGTGACTTCTCGATCAATCACCCGGAAGGTACGCCCTCCACGCGCCCCCGGGAGCTGATCCAGAAGTCCTGAGCACTGCTCCTTTGGCCCACGACGACGCGGGGGTGCGTGCCGCAGCCATCGTTGCCGCCATCCCATTGGCGCAGTACCCGGCTCTCACTCGGCACTGAGGAGAGTTGGCCGACCGAGCCCGAAATCTGCTGGCCACCAGTACGGACCGCTACAAGCGCGACCGTGTCTTCGACGCGCTCAAAACATCGGGGTATGACACCAACGGCCTGGAGAACGCGGACGACCTGAGCGCCCACGAACTTCGTGCCCGTCGCCTGGGACCGGTCCGGGCGATCAAGCTGGGCTTGATCCTCGGGATTCCGGACCACCGAGGCGGTCCGGAGCTGCCCCGCCGGACCGGACATCGATCGGCTTGCGGTAGCGCACGTATTCGTTCCGGTGCCGGCACCCCACGCTTTCGTAGAGGCCGTAGGAGCGGTGCGGATTCGCGGTCCCGGTGCAGGGCTTCGGCGTAGTCGGATGGCGTCCGGTTTGTGGTCATCCGAGACCGAGGAGGGCGAGGGGGCGGCGGGAGTCGCGGGCGTTGCGTCGCAGGCCTGCCGCGAGGTTGGTGACGCCGGTCAGCTTCATGGCGCCGATGGCGAGGTTGCGCAAGGTGGCCATCGCGCGGGGCGCGTTGCCGGTCCGAAGCTGTGAGGCGTCCTCGGTGAAGGTGGTGTCGCGGACGTGGTGCAGGGCCTCGATGCCCCATTGGTCGCGGACCAGGCGGGCGAGTCGGGCGGGGGTGGGCTGTTCGGCAGTGAGGCTGGTGACTACGTAGATCGTCTTGATGGTGGTTCGGCCGGTTTTGCGGTCGGTCCGTCGTCGCTTGATCTGGATGGCCTGGCGGGCCCCGGGGAACAGCAGGTTGTTGACGGTGCAGGCCTTGATCCGGCGGATCTCGGAGCGTCCGTGGCCCTTGCCGCGTGTTCGGTCCTGGAGCGGGATGTCCTTCCAGGGCAGCGATTTGAGCTGGTGGCGCAGGTGTTTCTGGTTGCCCTTGGCGATCACGATGTAGTGGGCTTTGCGGTCGAGGAGGTAGGCGGCGTGCTCGCGCTGGGTGTGCAGTGCGTCGCTGGTGACGACGGTGCCGACCAGGTCGGTGACGGCGTCCGGCAGGGGCTGGAAGCGGGTGACCTCGATGGTCTTCTCGCCCTACGTCCAGCTGGGCCAGGACCAGGCCGGTGGTGAGCTCCACGGCGGCGAGCAGGTGGATTTTGCGCCCTTTCGTCCGGGCCGCACCGCGCAGGCTCTTGCCGTCGACGGACAGGCCGCGCAGGCCGGTGGAGTGCCGTGGTGTCGGGCTGCGGTCTGCGAGCCAGCGTCCGGCTGCCCGTTCCAGAGCGTCTGCGTCGATCCCGGTCAGCAGCCGTCGCACCGCGGACTCGGAGGTCGCCAGTCGGCGGGGCAGCAGCGGGTCGAGTCGCAGACCGAGCTGTTCCAGCACGTGGGCCGGGGCGTCGGCGATCTTCCACTCAGGTCATGGCAGCGTAGAGAACTCCATGATCTTGGAAACCGTGCCTGCCTCCGTTCCGGGACCGACCAGCCGACAGACCATCACGAACCGGACGCCATCCGACTACGCCGCAGCCCTGTCACCCGGATGGCCTAGCCCGTCTCCCGGCCTCCGCCCGACCGGCGGACAATCGTGGTATGGGCAGATAATTCCGTAGGAAGCGGAGGCGGAATGAGATGAGTGATGCTTTCAGTCCGTGGACTCTCTACTTGCCGTTCGCCACAAAAGTATACGTATACGGGTTCACGAATGCAGCCTACCAGCAGCGCATCCGGGTCACGTTTGAGAACGGCACGGTGCAGACGCTGACCGGACAAGGTGAAGGGAACAGGGCGACAAGCCCGGCGAGCTTCGACTACACCACTCCGTCCACCGGGAGCCACCTCAACGGGTACCAGGTTGTCGTCGATATCTCTTATTCCAAGGACGGGAGCACCTGGACCGCCTCCCAGGTGGCCGGGGCAGGCTGCAGCCTGGGGTGGACGGCGGCCACGTATCTCGTCGCATCGGAGGACTGGATCGATGTGGACTGGAACGATGCCGTCGTCCAATTCCTCTGGTATAATCCTCCGCCAGTCCGCAATGCGGCACTGTCGGCTCGGAAGAAACTGCTTGAGGGTGGCTAATCGCAGTCTGTACGAGTGAGCCGGGATGGTGTTGAGCGTGTTTCCCGATCCACAGCAGGTGGCCCGAATACTCCCGACGAAGCAGGAGGCGGAGAGAAAGCTGGTCACGATGCCTGGCGTGACTGGCATAGACATCGGATTCAAGCAGGTTGCCGGTGAAAAAACGTCCCAGCTGGCGATCGTGGTCTTCGTCAGAAAGAAAGGGCAGTATCGCCCCGAGGATGAGATTCCGAAAAGTATATCCGGAATACCGACTGACGTCGTCGAGGCCACGTTCAAGTCCCTGGTAGACCCCAAACGATACGACCCGGCTGTCGGCGGGGCATGCATTGCCCCGGCCAGGTTAGCCACCGGATTTGGCTCGCTTGGCCTCCTGGTCAAGGACCAGCAGAGCCAGAATCCACTTTGGCTGAGCGCTTTCCATGTGATGTGCCTTGACCGTTCGTGGCAGCAATACGACAAGCGCATCCTGCAACCGGCACCGACATACGGGGGCGATCCGGTGCGCGACACCATAGGAGAGGTCGTGCGGGGAATCTATGGACAGGTTGACATTCCCTGGGGTTATGACCTCTATGTCGACGCCGCCGTGTCCACGGTAAGCGGGCGAGCGGCATCTCCGAACATTGACACCGTGGGGGGTGTGCTTGGCGCGAAGAACGCGAGCATCGCGGACCTGGTGAACAAGTACGGGGCGGCGACGGAGTACCGGCGCGGCGTCATTGAAAGCACGAATACAACGGTGCTGATAGAAAGTCAGCGCCTGGGATCCACGTGGTTCTATTATCAATATTCCGCAGAGCCTCCATTCATGGGGGATCCGGCTCTCGCGGAAAGCGGCGACTCGGGATCCCCAGTACGGGACTCGGACGGCTATCTCATAGGTCTCGTGATAGCCGGCAGCGACCAGGCCAGGCGCACCACCATCAATCCCATCGGGCAGATAATGGAGGCGCTCAAGATTTCCCTGTGAGGTTTTTGGGGCCGCGCCGGCGGCAACCGATTGGGGCGGCAACCCGGCGCCGGTGTTCGCCGGCCACGGGTCCCTCGTGGCCGGCGGGCCCCTCGTGTGGCTGGGTCTAGGAAGGGGCTGGGGCGAGCTCTGCCGCGATTTCGCCGTGCGGTGACGACGCCGACGCCTGTGGCCTTTCGCAGGAGAAACAGCGCCTCGCGTCGTTGTCCTGCTCCCAGCAGGCTGCGGAGTGTCTCTCGGAGCGTGGGTTCCTGGCCGGCGAGCACCGCAGCGGCGTCCTCGGCGGTCACCGGCAGGTTGTGCTTCGCCAGAGCTGCCAGGGCGGCGGGAGCGTGAGCGAGTGGCAGATCGGACTCCGCCTACTGACCGCCGAGCAGCTCACCGACCCCGCGGTGACGCAGCGGATCACGGCAGGAAAGCTCCAGCCCGACGACGCGCTGATCGACGTCAAGACCGGCAACGTACTGCTCTTCCCTGGCTGGGCAGACAGGGCACACACCCACTACATCGCGTACGAGCAGACGCCGCCCCGCGCGCAGCACCACAAGGTCCTGTTCCCGTACTGGGACCAAAAGGCCGACTACGCCGCCTACCGCTACAAGAACATCACCTGACCGCACGGGGCCAGGCCGGACCACCCGTATGCCCGGTTCTCCCTCGTGGGCGGTCTAAGCGCGATGGCATCGTGCCAGCCGCGGCGAAGCCATTCTTGGTGAACGTCGCGGCCGTTGTCCTGGTCGGCCGTCAGGCCAGCGTTGCTGTAACGGGCTTGGCCGTTCTGGGGCGCCGTCCGGGTGGTCGGGCGGCCGCCGAGAAGGCTGGCCTTTTCGGCGGCCTTCTGCTGGTGGTGGTGCTCGGCGGTCTGGTGACGGGTGTAACGCGGCGTTGCGCTGGGGTGCGACGCGGGGTGGCGTTTCGGGTCTGACCAGGTGTCATGTGGCGGGGAGGGTGCGTGCGGTGCGGTGTTGCACTGGCCGTGCCGGTCCGCCGGCCTCGGCGGCTCCCCGCCTTCCCGTCGCCGTCCTGCCGGCCGCTGCTGCGCCCCTGCTCGTCGTCCAGGCTGCCGTCGGCCGCTTTGTCGGCCCCGCTGCGCCCGGCTTGGCCGCCCCGCCGGGCCCGCTGCTGCGCCCTGGCCGCCGTTCCGGTCCGTCCTTGCCCGGTGTTCGGTTCGGTGGTGCTGCCTTGGGAGTTGCCGCGTTGACGGCGCACGGGATCTTCTGGGTGGTATGGATTGGCGGTCGCGGTGTCGGCAGCGGGGGCCGCAGGCCCCTTTCTGGCGCGCCCGGCGGTGCCGGTCGCCGTCCGGGCCGCCGTCGGGGGCCGTCCCGCGACTTCTGGTGCAGCACCGGGCCGGGGGCAAGGGCAGGTGCAGGTGGGGGTGGCCCGGGCGCACTACGGCCGTTCAGAAGCCTCGGCCTGACCTCCGCAGGTTGGCTGGTGACGGCCTCTGTCCAGGAGGCACGCAGCCAGCGGGTGGCACTTTGCGGGTGGCACTTTGCTGCATGGCGCACGGCATTCATGACGCCGCCGGTAAGTTGGAGTGACATGTCGTCATCAGCCGGTACCACGTGCCTCCGTCAACCGGCGTCCTGCGAAGGAGACAAGAGATGAGGATCGCGATAGTGGGGGCCGGGGACATCGGCCGGGCGCTGGGCGCGGGATGGCTCCGGGTGGGGCACTCGGTCACCTTCGGTGCCCGCGACCCCGGCAAGCCGATCAGCCTCGCCGGCGCCACCGTCACCGATGTCCCCCGGGCCCTCGCCGACGCCGAGGCCGTCGTGCTGGCTCTGCCGGCAGCCGCGGTACCCGAACTCGCCCAAGGGCACCGCACGGCCCTGGCCGGGAAACCTGTCATCGACGCCACCGTGCGCTTCGGCGGTGACGCCCTGCACAGCCGTGACCCGCTGGTGAACGCGGGGGCGCGTTACATCCGGGCGTTCAGCACGCTCGGCTGGGAACTGCTCGCCGACCCCGTCGTCGACGGCGTCCCCGCCGACCAGTTCTTCACCGCCTGCGACGCCGACACCCGCGCGACGGCCGAACGTCTCATCGCCGACATCGGCCTGCGCCCGGTCTACGTCGGGGGAAACGACACCGTCCACGTCGTGGACGGACTGACCCGCTTGTGGTTCGCACTCGCTGTCAAACGCGGCCACGGCCGCCGGGTGGCCCTGCGACTGCTCCACGAGGACGACTGACGGTCGGGCGTCCGGCTGCCCGGGCCCGCCACGGCAAGCCGCCCCGGTACTGCTTGCCGTGGCGGGCTCCGCTCAGTCGTGCAGCAGTCGTGTGCGCTTGCCCGCGATCACGATGTCCAGTTCCAGCCGGAAGGTCGCGTCGCGCTGGTCCTGGGGGATCAGCGCGGCCTGGCGGGCCTGTTCTTCGAGGGTGTAGCCGTTGACGAAGCTGGTGACCACGTCCGCGCCGAGGTGGGCGGCCGGGGCATCGGCTCCGGCCGAGCGAAGGGTGCCGATCAGGGCGCCGAAGTAGGCGACGGCGTTGGGCGGCGGGGCGGTGAAGGAGACCACGAGCCGGGCGCCGTCGCGGTGGGCGAGCATGGCCGCGCGGGCCCGGGTGGCCAGTTCCCGTAGGCGGTCGGGCCAGGCCTGTTCGGTGGCGGGGGCGGTGTCCGGGCCGCCGGTGGGCGGCTGGGTGAACTGGTGCAGCCAGGAGAACGCGAGCCCTGCCACCCAATGCACCTTCCCCTACGAAGCCCTCCCTGCTCGCTCGGAAGCCGTGATCCAGGTTGCGATGATCGGCCTCACGACCCGCCGCCTCACTGGTGAAACCACCCCGACCCCGGCGCGGAACCCGACCCCCGTTATCGCGGCGAAACACCTGGTGACGGGCGCCCGGTGGTTCGGCCCTGGCTGCTCAGCGGCTCGGCGTGAGCGTTCTGCTGGAGCTCACGGTGGTGGTTCGCGTGGGTGGCCGGGGTTCAGGTCGGCACCAGCTGGTCGTAGCTGTAGCGAGCAGTCATGTCGAGGGCACGGCGCGGTGTTGGCGGGTCGTCGCGCGGGAAGCCCTGAAAGGGGAGAATATCGTCGATCCGGATTCCGGTGAATATTGGTGGGGCGTCCATGGCGGGGACGTAACTGCGGCCTTTCTTGCTCATCCAGGTTTCCCAGATTCGGTCCACGTTGCAGTGGTGCAGGTAGAATATCCGGTCGTTGGGCGAGCTAATCGGAATCATGTCGAGGCCGACCCAGTCGTGGACCCGGTTGTGAAGGAAGGCCGGCGAGCGGTGCGCGATGTTGCGCATCATCCAGTTCCCAGGCGGCGGAATGGCCTGTCTCGTCGCCCGGATGTGCTCGACCACGAAGAGGTCGCAGGTGGACAGCGGCTGGTTGGGCCCGGGAATGGCCGTACATGCCGGTGGTGAAGCCGGTCATGTTCCCCTTGAGGCGCAGGATGCCCTCGATGAAGTCGTCGCGCGCCGTGGTGTCTTTCAAGATGTTCTTGCGGACCCCGGCCATGACAGAAACCCCTTTGCTCCGGTCTCGGCGGGTGGTAACCGGCACCGGTACGCCACCTGGCGCGAGCCGAATGCGAGGGAGGGGGGCGAGGCAGTGCCGCGTACCCGGCCGACCGTGACCTGCCGTCACGGTGCGGCGGTGCACATCCGTACGGGCGGCCGGCGGGGGCATACCTCCTTCGCAACCGCCTGCTCCCAGGTTCTCGCGCCAGGCACTTGATCGCATCTGGCCATAACGGTGCTGCGCCGCGCACCGCCTCTCAGCGGGTGTTCTGCCGTCACTCCGGCCCCGGTTCCGAAGCCGCTGAGCGGCTGGTGGACGAGGTCGTCGGGCGGACTACTGGCTACAACCTCGTCGTGTACCTGAACTGCCACTGCTGGTTGAGGTGTGGCGGTCTGTAGGGCTCGAAAAGCTGGATGACGGCGCCGGCGTTGCCACCTCCGCCTTCCACATCAACGACCAGCCCCTGATTGCTTAGGCTCGATACGATGGCGAAGTTTCCCGTACTGGCCTCCTCGACGAGATTCCAAATTTGAGATCCGGAATCGTTGACCGGATTGACGACCAACGGGGTGTGCACAGCGGGGACCCCACCGTTACCCAAGTCCAAGCTCATGGTCGGAAAGCTCTGCGGCCCGGCAAGCTGGATGCTGTACGCCTCGCCGCCCAAGGGGTTCAGGGTCCACACCTGGAGCAGATCCGGACCGATGGGCTGTTGGGTCACAGGGGCACCGGGTTCGTTCTCTGTGAACAGAGCCATGTTGGTGTGATTGGCCGAGACAACCACGAAGTTTCCAGGAAGAGGCATGCTTCAATCCCCTTTGACTGCTGGATGGTTGGATGAAGCCGGCTCGCTTCACCGGCTCCGGCGCCGTAGCCGTGCAGCGGGATCGGGTATTCGGCCGTGACCTGTCGCGCAGTGGGTACGGTGTCCCGTTCCGTGGTCCGAGTCGCCCGCCCCGAGGCGCTGCACGCGGCATATGCTGCTGGTGCACGGATATACCGGATATATAAGTTGTACACTTACAGACTGCGCTTCGCGGGGGGACGAGTCAAGGGACTGGGAGCGGTCGGGAGATGGCCATGGGAAGCGAAGGGAATCCCGGAACAGCGGCAGGAGGAGATGCAGGGCGGCGTCGTTCAAGTGGGCTGTCCGTCTTGGTGCCGGTTCAGGCGGCTGATGTGGCAGTGAGGTTCGCGGATTGCTCGGGAACGGAGGCAGGCACGGCTTCGGGTGATCATGAGGTGTCGAGTCCCTGATCACCACGACGAAAGACCGTGCCTGCTCGCCGACAAGGAGGAGTGGCCGATGGTGCTCGGACCCACACCGGCGACGGCCGACTGGGCCGACGAGGAGTGAACGTCTGCCGTCTGCCGACCGGCTTCTCCCGGGCCGGGCCGGGCTGGCCCTGTGCCGTAGAACGTCACACATCAGTCGCGCAGGGCCACATGGCGCGCGCAGAGCCACGGATGGCGTAGCCCGCAGGCGGCTACTAAACTGTGGAGTGCGGCGATTTGTCAGTGTTCAAGGCGCTGTGGAGGTGAGGTCGATGTTCGGACTCAAGCTTGGCGATCGTGTGGACGAAAACTCGGATGCTTTCGTCAAGATGCCGCCCCCTGTCGTTCTGCGTGTCCAACCCGACTCGTTCGTCCGGTTGGAGACCCCTGAGGAACTGCGTGCATGGGAGTCCGCGGTGCAGGTGAGCACCGGGATCAATGTCCCCGCTCCCGAGGGCCGGTGCTGCACGATCTCGTGCTCGGCCGGCTGCTGCGACGACTCCGACCTGGCCAGGCTGGAGTGATCCTGACCGTTTCGGTCCAGGACGACTTCCACGCCCTCGCCATCCAGCAAGCGGCGCGTACCCGGGGATACCGCGACTTCCACATCGTCGAGTGCGACAGGATCAGCGGTCGGCAAAGCCTGTCCTGGCGCTCGCACGGAGACTCTCCGCCCACTGTCCTGACATCCGAGGGAATCGCGATCCCCGTCGGTGAGGTGTCGGTGCTCTGGTGGCGGCGGGTGAAAGCCGATCAACAGGCCACAAGGCACGCGGCCACCGAGCACGAGAGGAATCTCGTCAACAACGACTGCTGCGGCGCGCTCGCCGGGACCCTCGCCGCGGCCTTCCACGGGCGGTGGATCTCGCCCCCGGACGCGACCAGCCGCGCCGCGGACAAGCTGTACCAGCTCGCGGTGGCGAAAGAGGCCGGGTTCCGGGTGCCCCGGACGCTCGTCTCCCAGTCGCGCGGGGACGTTGTCGCCTTCGCCCAGCAGGTCGGACGGGCTGTCGTCAAACCGGTGATCGGAGCCTACGGACCCTTCATGTTCACTCAGTTCATCGAGGATCCGATGACGATCCCGGTGCCGTCGTTCGAGGTGTGCCCCGCTGTCTACCAGGAATACATCGAGGGTCACCGGCACGTGCGACTCAACTGCTTCGGTGAGCGGATGTATGCGGCCCTCCTCGAGACCGACAGCCTTGACTGGCGCCCGGACCTCAAGATCCCGATGTCCAAGTGGAACGTTCCGGAGGATCTGGCACGGCGGGTGACCTCGGTACTGCGGCGGCTCGGACTGCGGATGGGCATCGTGGACCTCAAACTGACGCCGGACGGGGAGCCGGTGTGGCTCGAGGTGAACCCGCAGGGCCAGTTCCTGTTCCTGGAGCCACTCGTCGGTGAGCCCCTGACTGATCACTTCGTGGACTTCCTGCTCTCCCCGGCGGGGGACGTCCCCATCGATGCTGAAGTCCGATGACCGGGTTTTCCGGCGCAAGAGCCCCGTCCTTCAGGGCGGGGTTAGACGGAACGGTCCGTCAGCGCGGAGCGTCGCACCGGGCGCTGCTGTTGTTCGATGTACTGCCGGGTGATCGTAAGCGGTGCGCCGCCGCAGGACGCGGCGAAGTAGGACGGAGACCAGAAGTGGCCGTGCATGACGGCGCGGTTCACACGGCCGGTGAAGTCCCGGCGGAGGATGCGCGAGGATACGCCCTTGAGGCTGTTCACCGGGCTGGAGACGGCGACCTTCGGCGGGTAGTTCACCAGCAGGTGGACGTGATCGGTTTCACCGTTGAACTCGGTCAGCTCGGCTTCGAAGTCGATGCAGACCTTCCGCATCGCCTCCTCGCAGACGGTCGGCATCTCGTCGTTGAGGACACCGCGCCGGTACCTGGTCACGAAGACCGAGTGGACATGCATCGCGGAAATCACCTGCCGGCCGCGTCTGCAGTCGGTTTCGACAGCCATGGACCAGAAGATACGATCAGGGTCGTGCAGCTCCGGTACAACTACCGGGTGCATCCCACGCCCGGTCAGCGTCGATCGCTGGCTCAGGCGTTCGGGTGCGCGAGGGTGGTCTTCAACGACGGCCTCCGGGCGCGTCGGGAAGCCCGTGCGGCGGGGCTGCCGTACGTCAAGGACACCGACTTGCAGAAGCAGGTCATCACCACCGCGAAGCACACCGGGGAACGTGCGTGGCTGGCGGATGTGTCGTCGGTGGTGCTGGTGCAGTCCCTTCGGGATCTGCACACCGCCTACCGGAACTTCTTCTCCTCGGTCACCGGCAGGCGCAAGGGTCCGAAGATCGCACCCCCCCGCTTCAAGTCGAAGCGGGACAATCGGCAGTCGGTCCGGTTCACCGCCAACGGGTTCTCCCTGCGGGACAACGGCCGTCTGTACGTGGCGAGGATCGGCGACCTTGAGGTGCGCTGGTCGCGTCCTCTCCCGGCCGCCCCGACCTCGGTCACGGTCACCAGGGACGCCGCCGATCGGTACTGGGCATCCTTCGTCGTGGACACCGAACCGCAGATCATCGAAGACCTGGACTTCGGCGGCGACCTGGACAGCGAGACCGGGATCGACCTCGGTCTCACCCACTTCGCCGTCCTGTCGGACGGGAAGAAGATCGACGCCCCGAAGTTCCTGCGCCAAGCGGAGCGAAGGTTCAAGCGGATGCAGAAGGCCCTGAGCCGCTGCGCGGAGGGCAGCAACAACCGGGCCAAGGTCCGCAGGAAGGTCGCGCGTCAGCACGCCCGCGTGGCCGACCGCCGCCGGGACTGGCACCACAGGGAATCCACGCGACTCGTGCGCGACAACCAAGCGCTGTACGTGGAAGACCTCGCGGTGAAGGGCCTCGCGCGGACCAGCCTCGCCAAGTCCGTGCACGACGCCGGATGGTCGCAGTTCCTTGCGATGCTGGAGTACAAGACCATCAGGCACGGCCGGTACTTCGGCCGCATCGGCCGCTTCGAGCCCACCTCCCAGGTCTGCTCCGCCTGCGGGATCAAGGACGGCCCCAAGCCGCTGTCGGTCCGTGAGTGGGCCTGCGGGGACTGCGGGACTGTCCACGACCGCGATGTCAACGCCGCACGCAACATCCTGGCCGCCGGACGGACGGACAGGCTGAACGCCTCGCAGAGCGCAGGTAAGACCAGGGCTCCGGTCCCGGCACCGCGCGTTGAAGCAGGAACCCACCCAGACCGGCACGTTCCGGTGGCAGGAATCCAGGTCCTTTAGGACCTGGAGGACGTCAACAAGATCCTGTTCAAGGGGACCTTCGGCAAGATCGGCATCGGGAACCTGCGGTGGATCGACTTCGACCGCGTCGCCGACAAGACCCAGGAGCAGCGCCGGCAGATGCTCCGCGCCACCGGGCAACGCTTCTCCGCCCTCACCCCGACCCGCTCGTCCGCGAGCCTCGAACCGCGCGGCCGGTAGACCTGCCGGCCGGGGCCCGGCCCCGGCTGACGCCCGGGTGCGGGCTCCGGCCGCCTCGGCTCCCCGCGTCGCCGTGCCGACGGCGGACCCGCCGGATGCGGTGTGACCTGTGCCGATGCCGTGGGGGCCGGTGCCGGGGCGTGCGTGTCGGCCGCCCCTGCCCGGTGGCGGTCGGTCAGACTGGGACGGCATCCGACCGACCGCTTGGAGGAGGGTCCACCCGTGGCTGTCGTGGTCCGAATCACCCAGCACGCCGAGGCCGATGCGCTGTTGGGACGCAGTGCGCTGGCCGTCCTGGTCGGAACGCTGCTGGACTGGCAGATGCCCTTGGAACGCGCCTACGCGGCGCCGCTGACGATCGCGCGGCGCCTGGGTCGGTCCGACCTCGATGTGCACGAGATCGCCGCCCACGACCGCGCGGGTCTGGCCGCACTGTTCTCGGCCGCGCCCGCGGTGCACTCCGCTCCGGCGTTGATGGCCCGGCGTGTGCAGGAGCTCTGCCGGCACCTGGTCGCGTGCCACAACGGTGAGGCGGCCCTGGTGTGGAAGGGGGCCGCCACGGGTGGAGAACTGTTCAAACGGCTGAGGGAACTGCCCGGTTTCGGTCAGCAGAAGTCGCAGATCTTCGTGGCGCTGCTCGCCAAGCGGTACGGCGTGCGGCCTGACGGATGGTCGCGGGCGGCCGGGCCCTACGGTGAGGACGGGGTGTTCCGGTCGGCCGCGGACGTCACCGGCCCGGAGTCGCTGGAGCGGGTGCGCATCGCCAGGCAGGAACAGCGGCTGGCCGCCAGGCGGGCCAGGCCCCAGGGCCCGACGCGGTCCGTCACCGTGCGGCCGGGGCGGGCGGCGGGTGACGTCATCAGAGGATCAATGTAAGGTAATCCTTGCCTAAATTCCCCAGGTGGGGGCGGATGCTCTTCGGACCGATATCCGGGGCTCCGGCAGGCGGCGGCGCCACCGGCACCGCACGGAACCGGAACGCGGATGCGGGGGCTGGAGTGAGCCGAGGGCGTGTGGGTTCTTCTGGCGCGGGCCGGGTCGGGGCGGACGTGCGTCCCCCGGACCTCGGCTCCTGCCTCGCCGACCTCCGGCGCTTCGAAGGCGCCGTCGTGGTGGTCAAGTTCGGCGGCAACGCCATGGTGGACGGGCAGTTGAAGGCGGCCTTCGCCCGTGATGTGGTCTTCCTGCGCTACGCGGGGCTGCGGCCGGTCGTGGTCCACGGCGGTGGCCCCCAGATCGGCGCCCAGCTGAGCCGTCTCGGGCTGGAGTCCTCCTTCGTCGGCGGTCTGCGCGTCACGACGCCGGAGGCCATGGACGTCGTGCGGATGGTGCTCGCGGGGCAGGTGCAACGCGAGCTGGTCGGGCTGATCAACGCCCACGGGCCGTTCGCGGTCGGCCTGACCGGGGAGGACGCGGGCACCATGACGGCCGTGAAACGGTTCGCCGAGCTCGCGGGCGAACGCGTGGACATCGGTCTGGTGGGCGACGTCGGGGCGGTGCGCCCCTCGCTCATCGAGTCCCTGCTCGGGGCCGGCCGGATCCCGGTGGTGTCCTCGGTGGCACCGGGGCCGGACGGCGCGGTCTACAACGTCAACGCGGACACCGCCGCGGCCGCCGTCGCGGGAGCGCTGCGGGCGGACGCGCTCCTGATGCTGACCGACGTTCCGGGGCTCTATCCCTCGTGGCCGCCCCGGGGCGGTGTGATCCCGCGCCTGGATTCCGACGAGCTGACGGCCATGCTGCCGGACCTCGGTGGCGGAATGGTGCCGAAGATGAGGGCCTGTCTGACGGCCCTCGGCGCGGGTGTGGGCTCGGTCCGGATTCTCGACGGCCGTGAACGGTTCGCCCTGGTGCGGGCCTTCGGTGCCGACGCACCGGGTACGGAGGTCGTGCCGCCGCCGTCCGTCCGGCCCGCAGGTCGGCGGGCCCGGACCGCCGTCGGGGCTGCGTCCGGGTGACCGGGAACGGGCGGGGCTGCCGGGTCCGGGGGTTCAGGCAGGTCAGGCCGGGTGGGGCGGAGATGGAGATCACCGCGGCCGAACTTGACTGGCCCACCCCGCATAAGAGAACTTAGGTAAGCCTAACCATGGTGAGTTGGTGGCTTTGCCGAAGCCGCGAGCCGGGTTCCCCCGGGTTGTGAACGATCAGCAGAAGGACGGAAGGACGAGTCATGTCGCGCGAGAACGGCGCAATCCACGAGGGAGCGGGCGTCGACGATCTGGTCGGCATAGGCTTCGGCCCCGCCAACCTGGCCCTGGCCATCGCGATCGACGACCACAACCGGCGAGCCCCCGGCCAGGCGCTGGCGGTCCGTTTCCTGGAGAAGCAGGAACGATTCGGCTGGCACCGCGGCATGCTGCTGGACGGCGCGACGATGCAGGTCTCCTTCCTCAAGGACCTGGTGACGATGCGTGACCCCAGCAGCCGCTTCACCTTCCTGTCGTACCTTCAGGAGCGGGGCCGCCTCGCGGACTTCATCAACCTGAAGACCTTCTACCCGACCCGGCTCGAGTTCCACGACTACTTCGAGTGGTGCGCCGCCGAGTTCGCCGGCCAGACCGGCTACGGGCGCCGGGTCACCGCGATCCGCCCGGTGGAGTCCGGCGGCCGGATCGAGCGCGTCGAGGTCGTCTCCGAGGCGCTCGACGGCGGCGACCGGGAGGTCCGTCAGGCCCGCAACATCGCGGTGGGCACCGGGCTCACCCCCCGCGTGCCGCAGGGGATCACCCTCGGCGAGCGGGTCTGGCACGCCCGGGACCTGCTGACGAAGGCCCCCGCGCTGGCGGAGCAGCCGCTGCGGCACCGCCGGATCGCCGTCGTCGGCGCCGGCCAGTCGGCCGCGGAAGCGGTCGAGTACCTGCACCGGACCTTCCCGGACGCGGAGATCTGCGCCGTCCTCTCCCGCTACGGCTACAGCCCCGCCGACGACAGCCCGTTCGCCAACCGGATCTTCGACCCGTCCGCCGTCGACGAGTTCTACGCGGCCTCCGAGGACGGCAAGCGGACCCTGCTCGACTACCACGCCAACACCAACTACTCGGTCGTGGACGGTGAGTTGATCGAGCAGCTCTACCGCACCGTCTACCAGGAGCGGGTAACCGGCCAGGAGCGCCTGCGGGTGCTCAACGCCACCCGGCTGACCGGCGCCGACCACGGCCCGGACGGGATCGCCGCCACCGTCGTCTCCGTGACCACCGGGGCGGAGCGCGTGCTCGACTGCGACGCGGTCGTCCTCGCCACCGGCTACTCCCACGTGGACCCGCGGGAGCTCCTGGGCGACCTCGCCCCCGCGTGCCTGACCGACGGCCTCGGCCGGCTGCGTGTCGACCGCGACCACCGCGTCCTGACCGAGGACCACGTCGGCGTCGGCATCTACCTCCAGGGCGGCACCGAGCACACCCACGGAATCACCTCCTCGCTGCTGTCCACGCTCGCCGTCCGGTCCGGGGAGATCTGCGACTCGCTGCTGCTGCGTCGCACCGGCGAGGAACTGCGGGCGCAGGAGAGCCGACTCGGCGTGGCCGGCTGAGCCGGCGGCCGACCCCCGCTGGACCCCGAACCCGCCCTGCCCGAAGGGACCTTCCCCATGAGCGACGACCACTCCTCCGCCCGTACCGGCTTCGACCGGGACACCGTCCGGTCCGACATCGCCGAGATCCTCGGTGAGCGCCCCGAGGACATCACCGACGAGGACGACCTGCGCGACCTAGGCCTCGACTCCATGCGCGTGATGCACCTGGTCGAGATCTGGCGCTCCCGCGGCGCCCGCGCCGAGTTCGCCGAACTGGCCGACCTCGGCACCGCGCCGACCGTCGCCTCCTGGTCGGCCTACCTCGGCCGGACCTGACCGGACCCGAGCGCCACCCGGGTGCTCCGGCCCCGTGACCGGAGCACCCCCACCCGCCCCCACCGGCGGGTTCGCCCCCGCGCCCGGCGGATCCGCCGCGCAAGACGTTCCACCTAGGAGAACCATGAACACCCGCGCCCTGACGTCCCGCAGCCTCAGACTGGCCGCCGTCGCCGCCACCGCCTCGCTCGCCCTCACGGCCTGCGGGTCGAACGGCGGCAGCAAGGACGCCAAGGAGACCGCGTCGGGCGCTCCCGCCGCGTCGGGCCCGGTCGAGGTCGAGGCCACCAACGGCAAGGTCACCGTCCCGGCCGGCGTCAAGCGTATCGTCAGCATCTCCTACGCCACCGGCGCCCTGCTCGACCTCGGCGTGCAGCCGGTCGGCACCAGCACCATCGACGACAACAACCCGATGGAGCTGCTCCCCTCGCAGACCGAGGCCGCGAAGAAGATCGAGCCGATCGGCTCCGGCATCGAGATCAACATCGAGAAGGTCGCCTCGCTCAAGCCCGACCTGATCATCGTCGAGGGTGCCACCGCCTTCGACTGGGGCGTCAAGAAGCTCGAAGGCGTCGCCCCCACCCTGTACTTCGGCATCGACAAGCCGGTCGACCTGCTGAACGCCCAGGAGAAGATCGCCACCGCCGTCGGCAAGGAGGCGGAGTTCAAGAAGCTGAAGTCCGACTACGACACCAAGGCCGCCAAGATCAAGGCCGACTACGCGGGCAAGCTCAACAACGTCAAGTGGACCATCGCCTCCTCCTACGGCGGCGGCGAGTTCCTCGTCGACACCAGCACCTCCTGGGTCGGCCGGGTCCTGAGCGACGCCGGCGCGCAGTTCTCCAAGGCCTCCGCCGGCACCACCGACCACGAGGTCACCTACTCGGTCGAGAAGCTCGACGTGCTGGCCGACGCCGACATCATCCTGGTGCCGAGGACCGCCGCCACCGGCGAGGTCCCGCAGGACACCAAGGACCTGGAGAAGCAGCCGTCGTGGCAGAACCTCAAGGCCGTCAAGGCCGGCAAGGTCATCCCCGTCACGTACGCCACCACCGACCGGTACGGGACGTCGATCAACGTCCTCGACCAGATCGAGACCATCCTCAAGGGCCTCTAGCCCACCCGGACCCGGGTGGCCGCGCCGTCACGCGGCCACCCGGCCCGACACCACCCACATCGCACCACGCGCACGAGCGCCCCGGGCTGGCACGGTCGGCGGGGCCGGAGAACCGGGAAGGGCCGACCCATGGCTGCCACCACGTCCACGCAGGCCGAGCACGACGACGCCCACCAGGAGCTGACGGCCGCCCAGGCGGGCGTCCTCGCCGCCCAGCGGATCGACCCGGACAACCCCGCCTACAACGTCGGCCAGTACGTGCGCATCGACGGCGAGTTCGACGGCGACCTGCTGGAGGCGGCGCTGCGCCGGGTGCTCGCCGAGGCGGACGGGCTGCACATCCGGCTCGCCGAGCGGCAGGGGCGCACCGTCGCGCTGACCCGCGCGTTCGACGCCGACGCCTGGGTCCTGCCCCGGCTCGACACCAGCGGTGCCACCGACCCCGTCGGGGCCGCCGTCACCCTGGTCCGTGAGCAACTGGCCGTCCCGGCCGTCCTGGAGGGGCCCGGCGCCGACGCCCTCACCGGCTCGCTGCTGGTGCGTACCGGGCCGACCGGCCACCTGTGGTTCCAGTGGTTCCACCACCTGGTCGTCGACGGCTACAGCGTCGCCCTGTTCACCCGCCGGGTCGCCGAGGTCCACACCGCGCTCGCCACCGGGACGGCGGTCCCGGACAGCCCGTTCCGCCCGGCGGCCCTGCTCGTCGACGCCGAACGCGACTACCTCGGCTCCGAGCGCGCGGAGGCCGACCGGGCGTACTGGCAGGAGCGCTTCGCCGACCGGCCGGCCGTCGTCGGCCTCACCGAGTCCACCGCGCCGGCCGGCCCCGCCGCCCTGCGTCACCGGGTCGAACTCCCCGAAGGGCGGAGCGCGGCCGTGCTCGCCGCCGCCCGGGCCGCCCGGGCCACCTGGGCCGAGGCCGCGAACGCCGCGTTCTCCGCCTACCTCCACCGGATGACCGGCACCACCGACGCCGTCCTCGGCATGCACGTCATGGCCCGCACCGCGCCCGGCACGCTGCGGGTCCCGGGGATGGCCGTCAACATCCTGCCGGTGCGACTGGCGGTCACCGGCCAGGACACCTTCGACGCGCTGCTGCGGCGCTCCGCAGCGGAGTTGACGGCCGTGCGCCGGCACCAGCTGCACCGCGGCGAGTCCATCCGGCGCGAGCTCGGACTGGTGGGCACCGACGCGCGCCTGCACGGCCCGATGCTCAACCTCAAGCCCTTCGACCTCGACCTCGACTTCGCCGGCAGCCCCGGAACCACCGTCAACCTGGCCTCCGGCCCCGTCGAGGACCTCGCGCTGTCCGTCCACAAGACGCCCGACGACCGGCTGGTGCTGGAGTTCGACGCCAACCCCGCCCGCTACGGCCCGGGTGAACTCGCCCGCCACGCCGAGCGCTTCGCGGCCCTGCTGACCCGACTGGCCACCGCGCCGGACCGCCCGCTGGCCGAACTGCCGCTGCTCGCCGACGACGAACTCCACGACGTCCTGCACGGCTGGAACGACACCGGGCGCGAGGTCCGTGAGGGCACCCTGGTCAGCCGGATCGCCGAACGGGTCGCCGAGACGCCCGACGCGGTCGCGGTGGTCGCCGAGGACAGCAGCCTGACCTACGCCGAACTGGACGCCCGCTCGGACGCGTTGGCCCGTACCCTGCGGGCCGCCGGCGCCGGTGCGGACCGGGTGGTCGGCGTCGCCGTGCCGCGCTCGGCCGAGCTGATGGTCGCCCTGCTGGGCGTCCTCAAGTCCGGAGCCGCCTACCTGCCGCTGGACGCCGACTACCCGGCCGACCGGCTGGCCTACATGGTCGAGGACGCCGCCCCCGTCCGGGTCGTCACCGTCCCCGCGCTGCTCGACCGACTGCCGGAGGCCGCCCGCGCGCTCGCCCTCACCACCGACGCGCAGCACGACGCGGCCGACGCCGACGCCGCGCTGCCCGAGGTGTCGCCCGACCACGCCGCCTACCTGATCTACACCTCCGGCTCCACCGGCCGCCCCAAGGGCGTCGTGGTCACCCACCGGGCCATCGTCAACCGGCTCGCCTGGATGCAGCACACCTACCGGCTGGACTCCTCCGACCGGGTCCTGCAGAAGACCCCGGCCAGCTTCGACGTCTCCGTCTGGGAGTTCTTCTGGGCGCTGTGCGAAGGCGCCGCCGTCGTACCGGCCCGCCCCGAGGGCCACAAGGACCCCGCCTACCTGGCCGGCCTGATCGCCGAACAGGGCGTCACCACCCTGCACTTCGTGCCGTCCATGCTGCGCGCCTTCCTGGAGGAGCCCTCCGTCGCCGAGCGCTGCGCCGGACTGCGCCGGGCGTTCTGCTCCGGCGAAGCCCTGCCCGGTGACGTGGTCGACCGCTGGTACGGCGTCCTGCCCGGTGTGCCGCTGCACAACCTGTACGGTCCCACCGAGGCCGCCGTCGACGTCACCCACCACCACACCGCCCCGGCCGCCGGCGTCGTGCCGATCGGCCGTCCGGTCTGGAACACCCGGCTCTACGTCCTGGACGCCGCCCTGCGGCCCGTCCCGGTCGGCACGCCCGGCGAGCTCTACCTCGCGGGCGTCCAGCTCGCCCGCGGCTACCTCGGCCGCGCCGGGCTGACCGCCGGCCGCTTCGTCGCCGACCCGCACGGCGCGCCCGGCGAGCGGATGTACCGCACCGGCGACCTGGTGCGCTGGGCGCCGGACGGCACCGTCGAGTACCTCGGCCGCACCGACGACCAGGTCAAGGTCCGCGGCTTCCGGATCGAGCTCGGCGAGATCGAGGCCGCCCTGGAGGCCCTGCCGGGCGTCGTCCAGGCTGCCGTGACGGCCCGTGAGCTCACCCCCGGCGGCGCCCGCCAGCTGGTCGGCTACGTCGTCCCCGCGCCCGGCGACCCCGAGGCGCTGCGCACCGAACTCGCGCACACCCTGCCCGAGCACATGGTCCCGGCCGTCCTCGTCGGCCTCGACACCCTTCCGCTGAGCCTCAACGGCAAGCTCGACCGCAAGGCCCTGCCCGCGCCCGCCGCCGGCGGCGGTGCGGGCGGCGGTGCCCCCCGCACCGAGGCCGAGCGGATCCTGGCCGGCCTGGTCGCCGAGGTCCTCGGCCTGCCCGGCGACCAGGTGGGCGTCGAGGACAACTTCTTCTCGCTCGGCGGCGACAGCATCTCCGCCATCCAGCTGGGCAGCCGCGCCCGCCGCGCCGGATTCCGGATCACCCCGCGGGTGGTCTTCGACAAGCGCACCGTCGGGCGGATCGCCGCGGCCGCCGAGGCCACCCTCGACGACCCGGCCGGCCGGCCGGCCGTCGACACCACCGGCCCCCTGCCCACCACGGCGATCAGCGAGTGGCTGCGCGAGCGCGGCGGCCCCGTCGCCCGCTTCGGCCAGCACACCGTGGTCACCGTGCCCGCCGGACTCGACCCCCAGCGCCTCGCCGACGCCCTGGACACCCTGACCGACCACCACGACGCCCTGCGCCTGCGCCTGCACGTCGCGGAGGACGGCGGCTG
This sequence comes from Kitasatospora sp. NPDC096077, assembly GCF_040303245.1. NCBI lineage: Bacteria > Bacillati > Actinomycetota > Actinomycetes > Kitasatosporales > Streptomycetaceae > Kitasatospora > Kitasatospora sp. NPDC096077. The sequence goes on from NZ_JBEOSV010000054.1 coordinate 20,260, forward strand.
GACCCAGGAGGTCCGCCCGGTCGGCTCCGCACCCGCCGCCGACCGGCTGCGCCACCTCCGGGTCGCCCCGGAGGAGCTCGCCGCGGCCGCCGCCGTCGAGCGCGAGGCCGCCGCCGACCGCCTCGACCCCGGACTCGGCGTGGTCCTCCAGGCCGTCCACCTGGACGCCGGGGCCGACCACCCCGGGCTGCTGGTGCTGGCCGCGCACCACCTCGCCGTCGACGGCGTCTCCTGGCGCATCCTGCTGCCCGACCTGCGCGCCGCCTACGAGGGCCGGCCCCTGGAGCCCGTCGCCACGCCGCTGCGGGCCTGGACCCTGGGCCTCGCCCGGGCCGCCGCCGGCGACCTCGTCCGCTCCGAACTCCCGCTCTGGCAGGGCGTGTCGGCGGAAGGGAGCGGCCCGCTGCTCGGTGAGCGTCCGCTCGACCCGGCCCGTGACACCGCCGCCACCACCCGGCGGCTGCGGCTGACCCTGCCCGCCGACCGCACCGCCCCGCTGCTGACCGAGGTGCCCGCCACCCGCCGGGCCGGTGTCGACCACGTCCTGCTCACCGGGCTGGCCCTCGCCCTGCTGGCCCGCCGCCGCGCCCGCCTCGGGGCCGACGCCCGCGCCGACCTGCTGGTCCGGCTGGAGGGCCACGGCCGCGAGGACGCGCTCGTCCCCGGTGCCGACACCTCGCGCACCGTGGGCTGGCTGACCAGTGAGTTCCCCGTCCGCCTCGACCTGACCGGCGTCGACCCCGCCGCCGCCCTGGCCGGCGAGCCGGCCGCCGGGCGTGCCCTGGCCCTGGTCAAGGAGCAGCTGCGCGCCCTGCCCCACGCCGGAACCGGCCACGGCCTGCTGCGCCGGCTGGACCCGGTCTCCGCCGCCGCCCTCGCCGACCTCGCCGAGCCCCAGCTGCTCTTCAACTACCTCGGCCGCTTCGCCGCCGCCGGCGGGGAGTGGACGGTCGCGCCGGAGGCCGGGGACGCCATCACCGCGTCCACCGATCCCGGGCTGCCCTGCGCCCACGCCCTGGAGATCGGCGCGTTCGTCCACGACGGCTCCTCCGGCCCCGAGCTGACCGTCCAACTGACCTGGCCGCAGGGCCTGTTCGGGGAGGAGGCGGTCCGCGCGATCGCCGCGGACTGGTTCGCCCACCTGGACGCGCTCACCCGCTACGCCGCGCGCCCCGACGCCGGCGGCCTGACCCCCTCCGACGTGCCGCTCGTCCCGGTCACCCAGGCCGTCCTCGACCGCGTCGCCGCCGACCACCCGGACACCCGCGACGTGCTGCCGCTGTCGCCGCTCCAGGACGGCCTGCTCTTCCACGCCCTCCTCCAGGACGAGCAGGGCGACGACGACCTCTACACCTCCCTCACCTCCCTGGACCTGCGCGGCCCGCTCGACCGCACCGCCCTGGTGCACGCCGTCGACGCGGTCGTCAACCGGCACAGCGCGCTGCGCGCCGCCTTCCCCGGTGCGGGCTCCGGCGAGCCGCTCCAGCTGGTCGCCGGCCGGGTCCGGGTGCCGTGGAGCGAGCACGACCTCACCGCCGTCCCGGACGACCTGCGGGAGGAGGAGATCCTCCGGATCGAGGACGCCGAGGCCGCCCGGCGCTTCGACCTCGCCCGGCCCCCGCTGGTGCGCTGCGCCCTGATCGCCCTCGGCCCGGACCACCACCGGTTGCTGCTGACCCGCCACCACATCGTCATGGACGGCTGGTCCACGCCCGTCCTGCTGCGCGAGCTGATCACCGCCTACGGGGCCGGTGGCAGCGTCGAGGGGCTGCCCGCCGCGGCGCCGTACGCGGACCACCTCGGCTGGCTGGCCGCCCGGGACACGGCCGCCGACACCGATGCCTGGCGGCGGGCGCTGGCCGGAGTGGCCGCGCCGACCCTGCTCGCCGACGCGCTCGGCACCCCGGCCACCGGCACCGCCGCGGCGGGCCGCGAGATCGACCTGCCGATCCCGGCGGAGCTGTCCGCGGCCCTCACCGCCACCGCCCGGGAGCACGGGCTGACCCTCAACACCCTGGTCCAGGGCGCCTGGGCGATCCTGCTCGGCCGACTGACCGGGCGCACCGACGTGGTGTTCGGCGCCACCGTCTCCGGCCGCCCGGGCGAACTGCCCGGTGTGGAGTCCATGGTCGGCCTGTTCAGCAACACCGTCCCGGTGCGTTTCGAGCCGCGCGACGACGAGCGCGTCCTCGACGCGCTGGTCCGGCTCCAGGCGCAGCAGTCCGCGCTGCTCGACCACCAGTACCTCGGGCTGGCCGACATCCAGGCGCTGGCCGGGCACGGCACCCTGTTCGACACCCTGCTGGTCTTCGAGAACTACCCCGTCGACCCGGACCACCTGGCCGTCCGTGGCCTGCGGGTCGCCGGGATCGGCAACCGCGGTGCCACCCACTACCCGCTGACGCTGCTCACCCTGCCCGGCGAGGCCCCGCGGTTCACCGTCGAGTACCGACCCGACGTCTTCACCGCCGGACAGGCGGCGGCCGTCGGCGAGCGCCTGCTGCGGGTGCTCACCGCGATGACCGTCGGCCCGGACACCCCGGTCGGCGAGCTGGAGATCCTCTCCCCGGAGGAGCGCCGCACCGTCCTGGAGGAGTGGAACGCGACCGGCCGCGCCCTGCCCGGGGGCACCGTCGTCGACGCCTTCGCCGCCCGCGCCGCCGCGATGCCCGAGGAGACCGCGGTGGTCTTCGGCGATCGGAGGCTCCGCTACCGCGAGCTCGCCGAGCAGGTCACCCGCACCGCCCGCCACCTCGCCGCGCTCGGCGCCGGGCCCGGCCGGGTCGTGGCGCTGGCCCTGCCGCGCTCCGCCGACCTGGTCGCGGCCCTGCTCGGGGTCCTCGCCTCCGGCGCGTCGTACCTGCCGATCGACCTCGACCACCCGGACGAGCGGATCGCCCTCATGCTGGAGGACGCCGACCCGCTGCTCACCCTGACCACGGCCGAGACCGCCGGGCGCCACCCCGTACTGGCCGCGGACGGCCGGGGCGTGGTCACCCTCGCCGAGGTCGGCACGCTGAGCGCCGAACCGGTGCGCCCGCACCTCGACGACCTCGCGTACGTCATCCACACCTCCGGTTCCACCGGCCGCCCCAAGGGCGTCCAGGTGCCCCACCGGGGCCTGGTCAACATGCTGGAGCACCACGGCAACACCGTCTTCGCCCGGGCCGTCGCCCGGGCGGGCGGGCGCCGCCTGCGCGCCGCGCACACCGCCTCGTTCTCCTTCGACTCCTCCTGGGAGCAGCTGCTCTGGCTGATCCAGGGACACGAACTCCACGTGTACGGCGAGGACCTGCGCCGCGACCCGCAGGCCCTGGTCCAGCGGCTGCTCGCCGACCGCATCGACACCCTCGACGTCACCCCGTCCTTCGGCCAGCAGCTGGTGGAATGGGGCCTGCTCGACTCCGAGCGGTACCGCCCGCTGCTCTTCCTGGTCGGGGGCGAGGCCGTCGGCGACACCCTGTGGACCCGTATCCGGGAGACCGAGGGCGTGCTCGGGCACAACTTCTACGGCCCGACCGAGTACACCGTCGACACCCTCGGCGCGGCCCTGGACGACAGTCCGACCCCGTTCGTCGGCCGTCCGATCGGCAACACCCGGGTCTATGTGCTGGACGCCCGGCTGCGCCCGGTCCCGGCCGGGGTGGCGGGCGAGCTGTACATCGCCGGGCCGGGCCTGGCCCGCGGCTACGGCAACCGGCCCGCGCTCACCGCGAGCCGCTTCGTGGCCGACCCGTTCGGAGCGCCCGGTGAGCGGATGTACCGCACCGGCGACCTGGTCCGCCACCGCCCCGACGGCAGTCTGGACTACCTCGGCCGCGACGACGACCAGGTGAAGATCCGCGGCTTCCGGGTCGAGCCCGGCGAGGTCGAGGCGGTACTCGCCGCCCAGCCAGGCATCGCCCAGGCGGCCGTGCTCGCCCGCGCGGGCGCGGGCGGCGTCAAGCGACTGGTCGGCTACGTCGTCGCGGCGCCCGGCGCCGTCGCCGACCCCGCCGTGCTGCGCAAGGCGCTCGCCGACGCCCTGCCCGAGTACCTCGTCCCGGCGGCCATCGTGCCGCTGGCCGCCCTCCCGCTGAACGTCAACGGGAAGCTCGACCGGCAGGCCCTGCCCGAGCCGGGTGCGGAGGACTACGCGGCCCCCGCCGGGCGGGCGCCGCGCACCGAGCGGGAGGCCGTGATCTGCGCCGTCTACGCGGACGTGCTCGGCCTGCCCGCCGTCGGGGTCGACGACGACTTCTTCCTCCTCGGCGGCCACTCCCTGCTCGCCACCCGGGTGGTCGGCCGACTGCGCGCCGCCCTCGGCACGGACGTCGCCATCCGGGACCTGTTCGAGACCCGCAGTGCCGCCGCCTTCGCCGCCCGGCTGGACGGCCAGGAGGGCGGACGCACCGCCCCGGCGGCCCGCCCGCGCCCGGAGCGCATCCCGCTGTCGCCCGCCCAGGCCCGGCTCTGGTTCCTCCAGCGCCTCCAGGGACCCAGCACCGCGTACACCATTCCGTGCGCACTGCGCATCGACGGCGAGCTGGACGTGCCCGCCCTGCGCAGCGCCTTCGCCGACGTGCTGGCCCGGCACGAGGCCCTGCGCACCGTCTTCCCCGACCACGAGGGGCGGCCCCACCAGCACGTCCTGGACCCGAAGACGGCCGGGCTGCCGTTCACCGTCGCCGAGGTCACCGAGGGGCGCCTGGACGCGGAGGTGGCCGCGGCCGGCGCGTACGCCTTCGACCTGGCCACCGAGATCCCGGTCCGCGCCACCCTGCTGACGGCCGGTCCCCGCCGCCACGTGCTGAGCATCGCGCTGCACCACATCGCCGGCGACGAGTGGTCGGAGGGCGTACTGCTGCGCGACCTCGACCTCGCGTACGCCGCCCGCCGTGCGGGCGCCGTCCCCCGGTTCGCACCGCTGCCGCTGCAGTACGCCGACCACGCCCTGTGGCAGGGCGAACTCCTGGCCGCGGCGCAGGGCCCGGCAGCCGAGCAGACACGCTACTGGAGCGGGCGCCTGGCGGACCTGCCCGCCGAGCTGGTCCTGCCCACCGACCGGCCCCGCCCCGCCGAGGCCACCGGCCGGGGCGACGCGGTCCGGCTGCGCCTGCCCGACGGGCTGCACACCGCGCTGCGTGACTACGCCCGGCACAGCGGTGCCACGCCGTTCATGGTCACCCAGGCGGCCGCCGCGCTGCTGCTCGGCAAGCTGGCCGGGAGTGCGGACGTCGCGCTGGGCACGCCCGTCGCGGGCCGCACCGACGAGGTGCTGGAGTCCGTGGTCGGCTTCTTCGTCAACACCCTGGTGATGCGGCACGACCTGTCGGGCGAGCCGTCCTTCGACGAACTGGTCGCCCGCTCCCGGGAGACCGTCCTCGGCGCGCTCGCCCACCAGGACCTGCCCTTCGACCGGCTGGTGGAGATCGTCAACCCCGAGCGCTCGCTCGGCCGCCACCCGCTGTTCCAGGTGATGGTCCAGCACCGCCGGGAGGCCGACGGCCTGGACGGGCTGCTCGGCGCCCGCACCGCCCTGCTGCCCGACCCGGTGCACGCCGCCCGCTTCGACCTCGCCTTCACCTTCGTGGAGTCGGCCGACGGTGCCCGCACCGACCTGACCGTCATCTACGCCCAGGACCTCTTCGACCGCGCCACCGCCCGGCTGTTCGGCGGTCGGCTGATGCGGGTCATGGAGCAGGCCTTCGCCGCCCCCGGGCGGGCGGTGGACCGCATCGAGCCCACCTCCGCCCAGGAGCACCGCGGCCTGGCGGGGGAGTGGAACGCCACCGCCATCCCGGTGCGCGGGGGGACCCTGCTCGACCGGATCGCCGAGCGGACCGCCGCCACCCCCGACGCGGTCGCCGTGGTCTTCGAGGGCACCGAACTGACCTACCGCCAGCTGGACGAGCGGGCGGCGGTCCTCGCCGGCGCGCTGGGCGCGGCCGGAGCCGGACCGGACCGGATCGTCGCCGTCGCCGTGCCCCGCTCGGCCGAGCTGATGGTCGCGCTGCTCGCCGTGCTCAAGTCCGGTGCCGCCTACCTCCCGCTGGACACCGAGTACCCGGCCGAACGGCTGGCCGGCATGGTCGAGGACGCCACTCCGGTGTGCGTGCTCACCCTGCCCGGGCTGGAGGCGGGCCTGCCCGCCGTCCCCGGCGTGCCGGTGCTCACCGTCGACGCCCAGGCGCCGGCCGGCGCGGCGCCCGCCGTCGCCCCGGACGCCGATCACGCGGCGTACGTGATCTTCACCTCCGGTTCCACCGGTCGTCCCAAGGGCGTCGTGGTCACCCACCGGGCGATCGTCAACCGGCTCGACTGGATGCGCGAGGTCTACGGCGTCACGGCCGCCGACCGCGTCCTCCAGAAGACCCCGGCCAGCTTCGACGTGTCGGTCTGGGAGTTCTTCCTGCCGCTGGTCAGTGGCGCCCGGGTGGTGCTCGCCCGGCCGGGCGGCCACCGCGAGCCCGAGTACCTCGCCGCGCTGGTGGCCCGCGAGGGGGTGACCGCCTGTCACTTCGTGCCCTCGATGCTCACCGCGTTCACCGGCGCGGCCGAGCAGGACGCCGCCGTCCGGCGCGCCTTCGCCGACGTCCAGCGGGTGTTCTGCTCCGGCGAGGCCCTGCCCGCCACCGCCGTGGACCGATTCCTCGCCCTGTGGCCGCAGATCGGCCTGCACAACCTGTACGGCCCGACCGAGGCCGCCGTCGACGTGACCTACCACCGCGCCTGGGCAGGCTCCGGGGTCGTGCCCATCGGCCGCCCGGTCTGGAACACCCGCCTGCACGTGCTCGACGCCCGGCTGCGGCCCGTCCCGGTCGGCGTCCCCGGGGAGCTCTACCTCTCCGGCGTCCAGCTGGCCCGCGGCTACCTCGGCCGTCCCGGGCTGACCGCCGGCCGCTTCGTGGCCGACCCGTTCGGCACCGGCGAGCGGATGTACCGCACCGGCGACCTGGTGCGCCGCCGCATCGACGGCGAGGTCGAGTACCTCGGCCGCACCGACGACCAGGTGAAGATCCGGGGCTTCCGGATCGAGCTCGGCGAGATCGAGGCCGCCCTGGCCGCGGTGCCGGGCGTCGGCCAGGCGGCCGTCACCGCGAAGGCCCTCACCGAAGGCGGTGCCCGGCAGCTGCTCGGCTACGTCGTCCCGCAGCCCGGCGCGAACGTGGCGTCCGAGGCCGTGCGGGCGGCCGTCGCCGCCGTCCTGCCCGAGCACATGGTCCCCGTCGTGGTCACCGTCCTGGAGGCGCTGCCGCTGAGCGTCAACGGCAAGCTCGACCGCAAGTCCCTGCCGCTGCCGGGCCGTCGCCCGGAACCGGCCGCCGGCGCGGGCACCGGGGCCTCCCCGGCGGCCGCCCTGGCCCGGGTGTTCGCCGAGGTGCTCGGCCTGGCCGAGGTCGGCGAGGACGAGAACTTCTTCGCCCTCGGCGGCGACAGCATCGTGTCGATCCAGCTGATCAGCCGCGCCCGCAGGGCCGGGTTCGACCTGGCCGCCAAGGACGTGTTCCAGTACCCGACCCCCGCCGCCCTGGCCGAGGCCAAGGGCCTGGCGGTCGCCGCCCCCGCCGTGACCCGGGCCGTCGCGCCCCCGGCGGACGGCGAACTGCCCGCGCTGCCGGTGGTGCACTGGCTGCGCGAACGCGGCGGGCCGATCGACCGGTTCAACCAGTCGGTGCTGCTCACCACCCCGGCCGGGCTGCGCGAGGAGCCGCTGCGCGCCGCGCTGGCGGCGCTGGCCGTCCGTCACCCGGCCCTGCGGCTGGGCCTGGACCGGACCGACGGCCTGTGGACCCAGGAGATCCTCCCGGCCGCCCAGGCACCGGCGGTCACCGAGGCCGACACCCTGCGCCGGGTCGACGCCCGGACCACCGAGCTCACCGCGCTGCTGGCCCGGGAAGCCGACGCCGCGGCGTCGGCGCTCGACCCCGGCACCGGCCGGGTGCTGCGCGCCGTCTGGTTCGACGCCGGCGACGACCGGGAGGGCAGGCTGCTGCTGACCGTGCACCACCTCGCGGTGGACGGGGTCTCCTGGCGCACCCTGCTGCCCGGGCTGGCCACCGCCTACCGGGCGCTCGCCGAGGACGGCGAGCCCGCCCTCGAACCCGAGGCCCACAGCCTGCGCTCCTGGTCGGAGGACCTGCTGACGCACGCCCAGGGGCGCGCCCGCACCGCCGAGGCCGCCCACTGGCGCACCGCCCTGGCCGGACCGGCCGGACCGCTCGCTGAACTGGCCGCCGACCCGGAGCGCGACACCGTCGCCACCGTACGGACCCTGCGCCGGGTGCTCCCCGCGGAGCGCACCGCCCCGCTGCTCACCGAGGTGCCCAAGGCGTTCGGCGCCGGCGTCGACGACGTGCTGCTGGCCGGACTGGTGCTCGGCGTCGCCGCCGCCCGCCCGGGCGGAGCCCCCGCGCTCCAGGTCGACCTGGAGGGCCACGGCCGCGGCGGCCACGGGGACCACACCCCCGACCTGGCCGGCACCGTGGGCTGGTTCACCACCGTCCACCCCGTCCGGCTCGACCTCACCGGGACCGACCCGGCCGAGGCGCTCACCGGCGGTCCCGCCGCCGGGCAGGCGCTCAAGCTGGTGAAGGAGCAGCTGCGCGCCGCACCCGACAAGGGCCTCGGCTTCGGCCTGCTGCGCCACCTCAACGCCCAGACCGCCCCGCTGCTGGCCGCCTGCCCGCGCTCGCAGGTGCTCTTCAACTACCGGGGCCGCGCCGACGGCGCCGGCGTCGCAGCCGGTGGCTGGCCGTTCGCCCCGCAGCCCGAGCGGGACACCGTCGCGGCGGCGGCCGCCCCCGACCCGCGGATGGCGGCCGGCTACCCGCTGGAGATCGACGCGGTCGTCCGGACCGGCGCCGACGGGCGGCCCGAACTGGCCGTCGAGTGGAGCTGGCCGCAGGCCCTGCTGACCGAGGCAGAGGTCGCCGGGCTCGCGGACGCCTGGTTCGCCGCGCTCGACGCCCTCGCCCGGCACACCGCCACCGGCGACGCCGGCGGCATCACCCCGTCCGACCTCGGCCTGGTCTCGCTGAAGCAGACCCAGATCGACCGGCTGGAGTCCCGGCTGCGCGGACGGCGCCGCCGATGAGCGACCGCACCGCACCCCCCGTCCCGACCGACCACCGCCCCACCGACCCCAGGACCGAGAAGACCGAGATGAACGACTCCACCGCCCCGATCGACGACTCCCGGACCACGGCCTCGTCGGACCTGGAGGACGTCTACCCGCTCTCCTCGCTCCAGGAGGGCCTGCTCTTCCACGCCCTCTACGACGACCGCGCCCGCGACGTCTACGTCGTCCAGTCGCACCTCGACCTGGCCGGCCCGGTCGACAGCCCCCGACTGGCCGCCGCCGTGGACGCGCTGCTCGCCAGGCACGCCAACCTGCGGGCCGGGTTCTGGTACGAGGACCCGGAGGCCGTCGTCCAGTTCGTCCAGCGCTCCGTCGCGACGCCGCTGCGGGAGACGGACCTGAGCGCGCTCACCGGCGAGGCCCAGGACGCCGCCGTGCGCGCCGCCATGGACGCGGACTGGCAGCGGCGCTTCGACCTCGACACCCCGCCGCTGCTGCGGTTCGCCCTGCTGCGCCTCGGCGACGGCCGCTCCCGGCTGGTGCTGACCTGCCACCACCTGCTGCTCGACGGCTGGTCGATGCCGATCGTGTTCCGGGAGCTGCTGGCCCTCTACGGCTCCTCCGGTGACGCCTCGGCACTCCCGGCGGTCCGGCCCTACAAGGACCACCTGGCGCTGCTGGCCACCCGCGACACCGCCGCCGCCGAGCGGGCCTGGACCGAGGCGCTGGCCGGTGTCGAGCAGGCCCACCCGGTGGCGCCCGGCGCGCCGTCGGCCCCCGCCGGTGAACCCGGCCTGGTCACCCGGTACGCCGGGGAGGAACTCTCGCAGCGGATCACCGCCGCCGCGCGGGGCTGCGGACTGACCCTCGGCAACGTCGCCAACACCCTCTGGGGCGTCCTGGTCGGCTCGCTCACCGGCACCCCCGACGTGGTCTTCGGCACCACCGTCTCCGGCCGCCCCGACGACCTGCCGGGCGCCGAGTCCATGGTCGGCCTGTTCATCAACACCGTTCCGGTCCGGGTCCGGCTCACCCCGGGCGCCACGCTGGCCGCCGTCGCCGCCGAGGTGCAGCGCGAACAGGCCGGGCTGATGGCCCACCAGCACCTGGGCCTGGGCGCGATCCAGCGCCGCAGTGCCGTCGAGGGCGACCTCTTCGACACCCTCCTGGTGGTGGAGAACTACCAGGGCGGCGGCGACGCGCTGCGCGAGAGCCTCGGCTCCGCCGAGGGCCTGACCATCACCGCGCTCGGCGCCCGCGACGCCACCCACTACCCGCTCGGCCTCACCGTGCTGCCCGGCACCGACCTGCGGGTCGAACTGGAGTACCGGCCGGACCTCTTCACCGCGGCCGAGGCCGCCCGGCTCGCTGACCGCTTCCTGGCCCTGCTCGGGGCCTTCGCCGACGCCCCGGAGACCCGGCTGGACCGGCTGGAACTGCTCGACGCCGCCGAGCGGGCCGCGCTGCCCGCCACCCTGGCCGGCCCGGGGCACCAGGTGCCCGCCGGCACCGTCGCCGACCGCCTCGCCGACCAGGCCCGGCGCACGCCCGACGCCCGCGCACTGGTCGGTCCCTCGCTGTCCGGCCTCCCGGCCGTGGTGAGCTTCGCCGAACTGGACGCCGACGCCGACCGGCTGGCCCGGCTGCTGCTCTGCCGCGGCCTCGGACCGGACCGGGTCGCCGCCATCGCCGTGCCCCGCTCCACCGACACCGTCACCGCGATCCTCGCCGTGCTCCGGGCCGGCGGCGCCTACCTCCCGCTCGACCTGGACCACCCGGACGACCGGCTCGCCCTGCTGCTCGACGACGCCCGCCCGGCCGTCCTGCTGACCACCTCCGTCGTCGCGAAGCGGCTGCCCGACCTGCCCGGCACCACCGTCCTGCTGCTGGACGCCCCGGAGACCCGCGGCGCCGTGGCCGCGATGCCGGACGGCCCGCTCGCCGACACCGAGCGCGGCGGTCCGGTCCACCCCGACCGGGCCGCGTACATCATCCACACCTCCGGTTCCACCGGCCGCCCCAAGGGCGTCGTGATCACCCACCGGGGCCTGGCCAACCTGGCCCACGACCACCTCTCCGGCCCCTTCGCGGCAGCCCTGGACGCGGCCGGACTCCAGCGGCTGCGCGCCCTGCACACGGCCTCCTTCTCCTTCGACTCCTCCTGGGAGCAGCTGATCTGGCTGATCGGCGGCCACGAGCTGCACATCCTCGGTGAGGACGACCGCCGTGACGCCGAGGCCGTCGTCGGCTACACCCGCGCCGAGCGCGTCCACGCCCTCGACGTGACCCCGAGCTACGCCCAGCAGCTGCTGGACTCCGGGCTGCTGGCCGGCGAGCACCGCCCGCCGGTCCTGCTGCTCGGCGGCGAGGCGCTGCCCGAACCGCTCTGGACCAGGCTGCGGGCCGAGCCCGGCGTGACCGTGCTGAACTACTACGGCCCGACCGAGTTCACCGTCGACGCGCTGCTCGCGGACCTCGCCGACAGCGACACCCCGAGCATCGGGCGCCCGCTGGCCGCCGGCCGCGCCTACGTGCTCGACGGGCTGCTGCGGCACGTCCCGACCGACGCCCCCGGCGAGCTCCACCTGGCCGGCGTCCAGCTGGCGCGCGGCTACCTGGACCGCCCCGGGCTGACCGCCGAGCGCTTCGTCGCCGACCCGTTCGGCGGGCCCGGGGAGCGGATGTACCGCACCGGGGACCTGGTCCGCCGCCGGGCCGACGGCAGCATCGACTACCTCGGCCGGGTGGACGACCAGATCAAGATCCGCGGCTACCGGATCGAGCTGGGCGAGATCGAGGCGGCGCTGGTCGCGCAGCCCTCGGTGGCGCAGAGCGCCGTGCTGGTGCGCCGCGGCGCCGTGGACCGGGTGGTCGCCTACGTGGTGCCGGCTCCGGGCGCGAGCCTGGACACCGCAGCCCTGCACGACGCCGTCGCCGCCCGGCTGCCCGAGTACATGGTCCCGTCCGCGTACGCCGTGCTCGACGCCCTGCCGCTGACCGTCAACGGCAAGCTCGACCGCAAGGCGCTGCCCGACGACGCCCTGGACTACACCGGGATCTCGGCCGGCCGCGCGGCCGAGACCGAGACGGAGCGGCTGCTCTGCGAGCTGTACGCCGAGGTCCTCGGCCTGCCGGAGACCGGTGCCGAGGACGACTTCTTCCGGCTCGGCGGCGACAGCATCGCCTCCATCCGGCTGATCGGCGTCGCCCGGGCCGAGGGCCTGGCGCTCAGCCCGCGCGACGTGTTCGAGGGCCGGACCCCCGCCGCCCTGGCCGCGCTCGCCGACGCCCGCGGGACGGCGGAGCAGGCCCCCGAGCTGCCCGAACTCCCCGAGGCCACCGCCGCCGAGGCCGAGGCCGTCCGCGCCGTCGTCCCGGAGCTGGAGATCGAGGAGATCTGGCCGGTCTCCCCGTTGCAGGAGGGACTGCTCTTCGAGGCCGGTTACGACGACCGCTCCCTGGACGTCTACACCTCCCGCGACGTGGTGTCGCTGACCCGCCGCGTCCCCCTGGAGCGACTGCGGGCGGCCCTCGCCGCCGTCCTGGAACGCCACCCCAACCTGCGGGCCGGCTTCCTCCAGGACGGGCCCGGCCGGCCGCTGCAGTTCGTCCCCCGCGCGGTGGACGTGCCGCTGGGCGAGACCGACCTCTCCGCCCTCGCGCCGGAGGAGTTCGACGAGCGGCTGCGCGAACTGACCGAGCGCGAGGCGGCGACCCGCTTCGACCTGACCGCCCCGCCGCTGCTGCGGGTGGTCTCGGTCCTCGCCCCCGGCGGCGGGCAGCGCATCCTGATCACCAACCACGCGCTGCTGTGGGACGGTTGGTCCTCCGGGCTGTTCCTCCAGGAGCTGCTGACCCACTGCGCCGGGCAGCCGGCCCCCGAGACCGGCCTGCCGTACCGCGACTTCCTGCGCTGGCTCACCGCCCAGGACGCCGAGCAGGGCGCGGCGGCCTGGCGCGAGTCGCTGGCCGGGCTGACCGAGCCCACCCTGCTGGCGCCGCAGGCGCGCGAGCGAGCCGCCCTGCTGCCGCAGCAGGTGACCGCGGGGATATCCGCCGAACTCACCGCCCGGATCGCGGAGTTCGCCCGCGAGCGCGGTCTGACCCTGAACACGGTGCTCTCCGGCGCCTGGGGCCTGCTGCTCTCCGGTCTGACGGCCCGGGAGGACGTCGTCTTCGGCGCCACCGTCTCCGGACGCCCGGCCGAGCTGCCCGGCATCGACGCCACCATCGGCATGTTCCTCAACACCGTGCCGGTGCGCGCCCGGCTGGACGGGGCGGAGAGCGTCACCGCCTTCCTCACCCGACTGCAGTCCGAGCAGACCGCCCTGCTGGCGCACCACCAGACCGGCCTGGGCGAGATCCAGCGCGGCACCGGCTTCGGCCGGCTCTTCGACACCCTCCAGGTGCTCCGCAACACCCCCGCCGACGAGGGCGTCCGCGACCGCATCCGGGAAGGCCTGGGCGTCCAGGACGTGGAGGACGTCGACGCCACCCACTTCCCGCTGATCTTCATCACCAATCCCGGCGAGGCGCTCTCCTTCGAGTGGAAGTACCGCCCGGACGTCTTCGAGCGCTCCACCGTGGAGCAGCACGCCGAGCGCCTGGTCTCCCTGCTCGGCCAGCTCGTCGACCACCCCGACCGGCCCGTACGCGGCCTGGACGTGTTGACGTCGGGTGAGCGTGGGTTGTTGGGGGAGTGGGCGGCGACGGGTCGTGGGTTGCCGGAGGCTTCGGTGGCGGACCTGTTGGCGGAGCGTGCGCTGCTGGTGCCGGACGAGGTGGCGGTGGTGCAGGGTGCGGTGGCGTGGACGTATGCGGAGTTGGATGCGCGGGTGAACCGGCTGGCGCGGTTGTTCGTGGCGCGGGGTGCCGGTCCTGAGCGGGTGGTGGCGTTGGGGCTGCCGCGTTCGTTGGACATGGTGGCGGCGTTGTTCGCGGTGCTGCGGGCGGGTGCGGCGTACCTGCCGTTGGAGCTGGACTACCCGGTGGAGCGGCTGGCGTTCATGGTGGAGGACACCGCCCCCGTCTGCCTGGTCACCGACTCCACGGCCGTCGGCCACGTCCCGGCCCACCACAACACCGTGCTGCTGGACGCCGAGGCCGTCCGCGCGGAGCTGGACGCCCTGCCCGCCGAGCCCTACGCGGCGCCCTACGAGCCGGACGCGGCGGCGTACGTGATCTTCACGTCGGGGTCGACGGGTCGGCCGAAGGGGGTGGTGACGCCGTACCGGGGTCTGACGAACATGCAGTTGAACCACCGGCAGGAGATCTTCGATCCGGTGGTGGCGTCGGCGGGCGGTCGGCGGCTGCGGATCGCCCACACGGTGTCGTTCTCCTTCGACATGTCGTGGGAGGAACTGCTGTGGCTGGTCGAGGGGCACGAGGTGCACGTCCTCGACGAGGCCCTGCGCCGGGACACCCAGCGGCTGGCCGACTACTGCGCCGAACACGCCGTCGACGTCGTCAACGTCACCCCCTCCTACGCCCAGGCGCTGGTGGAGTGCGGCCTGCTGGACGAGGGTCGGCACCGTCCGGTGCTGGTGCTGCTGGGGGGTGAGGCGGTGGCGGAGACGTTGTGGTCGCGGCTGCGGGACACCCCGGGGGTGACGGGTTACAACCTGTACGGGCCGACGGAGTACACGATCAACACGCTGGGCGGCGGGACGCTGGACTCGGCGACGGCGACGGTGGGGCGGCCGATCTGGAACACGGTGGCGCACGTGCTGGACGGTCATCTGCGGCCGGTGCCGGTGGGTGTGCCGGGTGAGCTGTACGTCAATGGTGTGGGTCTGGCGCGGGGTTACCTGAACCGGGCGGGGCTGACGGCGGAGCGTTTCGTGGCGGACCCGTTCGGGGAGCCGGGTTCGCGGATGTACCGCACGGGTGACGTGGTGCGCTGGCGGGCCGATGGTCTGCTGGACTTCCTGGGCCGGGCGGACGACCAGGTGAAGATCCGGGGCTACCGGGTCGAGCCGGGGGAGATCGAGGACGCGATCGCCGCGCACGAGGACGTGGCCCAGGCCGCGGTGGTGGTCCGTGAGGACACCCCCGGCGTCAAGCGCCTCGCCGCCTACCTCGTCCCCGCCGGAACCGGCGTCGACGTCGCCGAGGTGCGCAACGCGCTGGCCCGGAGCCTGCCCGAGTACATGGTCCCCTCGGCGTTCGTCGTGCTCGACGCGCTGCCGCTGACCGTCAACGGCAAGCTCGACCGCAACGCCCTGCCCGCACCCGACGCCTCCGCCACCGGCCGCGCCCCGCGCGACGCCCGCGAGGAGATCCTCTGCGGCGCCTTCGCCGAGGTGCTCGGCCTGACCGAGGTCGGCCCCGAGGAGCACTTCTTCGACCTCGGCGGCCACTCGCTGCTCGCCACCCGCCTGGTCACCCGGGTCCGCGCCCTGCTCGGCAGCCCGCTGACGGTCCGCGACCTCTTCGAGGCACCGACCCCGGCCGGGCTCGCCCACCGGGCGGGCGGCGACGGCGAGCGCCGCCCGGTCCTGGCCCGCCGCGAGCGGCCCGCCGACCTGCCGCTCTCGCACGCCCAGCGCCGGATGTGGTTCCTCCAGAACCTCGACGACTCCGGGGCGACCTACAACGTGCCGCTGGTGGTCCGGGTCACGGGCGCGCTCGACGTGGACGCGCTGCGCGCCGCCGTCCGCTCGGTGACCGAACGGCACGAGAGCCTGCGCACCGTCTTCACCGAGCGCGACGGCTCCGTCTTCCAGCGGGTCCTGGACGCCCCGGCCGCCGCCGACGCCGTACACGTGGTCCGCTCCGGCGAGCACACCCTCGCCGCCGACGTCGAGGCCGCCGTCCGGTACGGCTTCGACCTCTCGGCCGAGGCGCCGCTGCGCGTCACCCTGCTGGAGGTCGGTCCGCAGGACCACGCCCTCGTCCTGCTGTTCCACCACATCGCCGGTGACGAGTGGTCGATGCTCCCGTTCATCGAGGACCTCACGGCGGCCTACACCGCGCACGCGGCCGGTGCCGCTCCGGCCTGGTCCCCGCTGCCGGTGCAGTACGCCGACTACACCCTGTGGCAGCAGGAGCTGCTCGGCGCCGACGACGACCCGCGGAGCCTGCACTCCCGCCAGGTCTCCTACTGGAAGGAGGCGCTGTCCGGGCTGCCCGAGGAACTGCCGCTGCCGACCGACCACCCCCGCACCCCGACCGCCGGCCACCGCGGCGACACCGTGTACGCCCAGGTGACCCCCGAGGTCTACCGCGGGCTGCGCGAGGCCGCCCGGGCCACCGGCGCCACCACCTTCATGGTGCTGCAGGCCGCGGTGGCGACCCTGCTGCACCGCCTCGGCGCCGGGGACGACATCCCGCTCGGCGCCCCGGTGGCCGGCCGCTCCGACGCCGGTCTGGACTCCCTGGTCGGCTTCTTCGTCAACACCCTGGTGCTGCGCAACGACCTCGCCGGCGACCCGACCTTCGCGGACCTGCTGATCCGCACCCGGGAGGCCGACCTGGCCGCCTTCGCCCACCAGGACCTGCCCTTCGACCGGCTGGTCGAGGCGGTCAACCCGCCCCGCGTGCCCGGCCGTCACCCGCTGTTCCAGGTGATGCTCGGCTACCAGCACAACGACGGCCAGGCCGGCCGGCTGCTCGGCCTGGAGAGCCGGATCCTGCCCTTCGAACTCGGTGCCGCGAAGTTCGAACTCGACTTCAACTTCGAGGAGACCTCCTCCACCGAGGAGATCGACATCGCCTTCGAGTACGCCACCGACCTCTACGAGCGGGCCACCGCCGAAGCCCTGGTCGAGCGGCTGCTCGCCGTGCTGGAGCAGGTCGCCGCGGACCCGCACCGCCGCATCGGCGGCCTGGACGTGTTGACGTCGGGTGAGCGTGGGTTGTTGGGGGAGTGGGCGGCGACGGGTCGTGGGTTGCCGGAGGCTTCGGTGGCGGACCTGTTGGCGGAGCGTGCGCTGCTGGTGCCGGACGAGGTGGCGGTGGTGCAGGGTGCGGTGGCGTGGACGTATGCGGAGTTGGATGCGCGGGTGAACCGGCTGGCGCGGTTGTTCGTGGCGCGGGGTGCCGGTCCTGAGCGGGTGGTGGCGTTGGGGCTGCCGCGTTCGTTGGACATGGTGGCGGCGTTGTTCGCGGTGCTGCGGGCGGGTGCGGCGTACCTGCCGTTGGAGCTGGACTACCCGGTGGAGCGGCTGGCGTTCATGGTGGAGGACACCGCCCCCGTCTGCCTGGTGACCAGCACCGCCGCCGAGGCCCGGATGCCCGAGGCGCCCGGGGTGGAGCGTCTGCTGCTGGACTCCCCGGAGACCGCGGCCGAACTCGACGCCCTGCCCGCGACCGCGCTCGGCCTGACGGTCGACCTGGACGCGGCGGCGTACGTGATCTTCACGTCGGGGTCGACGGGTCGGCCGAAGGGTGTGGTGACGCCGTACCGGGGTCTGACGAACATGCAGTTGAACCACCGGCAGGAGATCTTCGATCCGGTGGTGGCGTCGGCGGGCGGTCGGCGGCTGCGGATCGCGCACACGGTGTCGTTCTCCTTCGACATGTCGTGGGAGGAGCTGCTGTGGCTGGTCGAGGGGCACGAGGTGCACGTCCTCGACGAGGCCCTGCGCCGCGACGCCGAGGCCCTCGCGGCCTACTGCGCCGAACACGCCGTCGATGTGATCAACGTGACCCCGTCCTACGCCCAGGCCCTCGTCGACCGGGGGCTGCTGGACGAGGGTCGGCACCGTCCGGTGCTGGTGCTGCTGGGGGGTGAGGCGGTGGCGGAGACGTTGTGGTCGCGGCTGCGGGAGACCCCGGGGGTGATGGGTTACAACCTGTACGGGCCGACGGAGTACACGATCAACACGCTGGGCGGCGGGACGCTGGACTCGGCGACGGCGACGGTTGGCCGGCCGATCTGGAACACGGTGGCGCACGTGCTGGACGGTCATCTGCGGCCGGTGCCGGTGGGTGTGCCGGGTGAGCTGTACGTCAACGGTGTGGGCCTGGCGCGGGGTTACCTGAACCGGGCGGGCCTGACGGCGGAGCGTTTCGTGGCGGACCCGTTCGGGGAGCCGGGATCGCGGATGTACCGCACGGGTGACGTGGTGCGCTGGCGGGCCGATGGTCTGCTGGACTTCCTGGGCCGGGCCGACGACCAGGTGAAGATCCGGGGCTACCGGGTCGAGCCGGGCGAGATCGAGGACGCCATCGCCGCCCACGAGGACGTGGCCCAGGCCGCTGTGGTGGTCCGTGAGGACACCCCCGGCGTCAAGCGCCTCGCCGCCTACCTGGTGCCGAGTGAGGGTACCCTTATCGAGGTCACCGAGCTCCGGCGTATGCTGGCTGCCCGGCTGCCCGAGTACATGGTCCCGTCGGCGTTCGTCGTCCTCGACGCGCTGCCGCTGACCGTCAACGGCAAGCTCGACCGCAAGGCCCTGCCCGAGCCGGGCGCCGAGGACTACACGACCGCCGGATCGCAGCGCGAACCCCGGTACCCGAGCGAGAAGGCGGTGCACGCGGCCTTCGCGGAGGTGCTGGGCCTGCCCGCGCTCGGCATCGACGAGAACTTCTTCGACCTCGGCGGCCACTCGCTGCTCGCCATGTCGCTGCTCCAGCGGCTGCGCGGGGAGTTCGAGGGCGACCTCTGCCTGGCGGACCTGCTCGCCCGGCCGACCGTCGCCGCCCTGGCCGACCACCTGGTGGACCGTCTGGTCCACACCGCCCTCGGAGCGGAGCCCGGCGACGGCACCGCCTGCTCCGGCTGACCGACACCGACCCCACAGCCCGCGATCCCTTCGCCACGAACCCCAAGGAGACACCGATGAGCGCCACCAACCCGTTCGAGGACGACGACGCCCGCTACCTCGTGCTCGTCAACGCCGAGAACCAGCACTCCCTGTGGCCCGCCTTCGCCGAGGTCCCGGCCGGCTGGACCGTCGTCCACGGTGAGGACGGCCGCCAGGCCTGCACCGACTACATCGAGGCCAACTGGACCGACCTGCGCCCGGCCAGTCTGATCGCGCGCACCGAGGCCCAGTCCTCCTGACCCGCTCCGGGCGGGGACGGCCGAGCGCCGTCCCCGCCCGCACCTTTCCCACCGCTACCCGACGGATGGCCATCGCCGTGAGCACCCACCAGCCAGAACCCGCCGCAGGCCCGCCCGACGGCCTGACCGCCGAGCAACTAGCCGACGAGGACCTGGAACCCGGTGCCCTCTCGGCGGAACGCCGCCGTCGGGCCAAGGCCCTGCTGCGCGGCTCGCTGCGCCCCCACCGGGGAACGGTGGCGGCCGCGATGGCGGCCGCCGCGATCCGCCAGCTCGCCCTGCTGGCCGTCCCGTGGTGCGTGCAGAAGGCCCTCGACGACGGACTCCAGAAGCACGACAGCGGGGCCTTGTTGACCTGGGCCGGCGCCACCGCGCTCGCCGCCCTGATCCAGTTCGCCGGCCTCTACGGCTGGCAGTACTGGGCCGGCTACGCCGACGCCAAGGTGGGCGCAGACCTGCGCTCCCGCCTGCTGCACCACCTGTCCGGCCTGGACCGGGCCGCGCTCGCCTCGCGCGGCCACGGCGACCTCGCCATGCGCGCCACCCGCGACACCGACCTGGTCCGCGAGTGGGTGCACGGCCTGGCCGTCTGGGTCGTCCTCGGCACGACCTTCCTCACCGTGCTGCCCGCCATCGCCACGCTGGACCTCAGCCTGCTGCTGGTGACCCTCGGCACCCTGCCCTTCCTGATCTGGGTCAACCTGCACTACCCGCGCCGCTTCGCCGCGGCCAGCGGCGAACTCGCCAGGGCCCACGGCAGCCGCGCCGACGCCGTGGCCGACCTGCTCCAGGTCGGCACCGGCCTCCGGGGCACCGGCGGCCACCGGCCGCTGGTCGACCGTCACCACGCGGCCAGCGCCGAGGTGACCGCACGCACCCTGGTCGCCGCCCGGATCGAGGCCGGCTGGGCCGCCGTCGCCCCCTTCGTCCCCCGCCTCGCGGTCGCCGCCGGGGTCGGCTTCGGCGGCCTCGCCGTCCTCGACGGCCACCTCACCATCGGCGGACTGGTCGCCTTCACCTCCTGGATGGCGATCGTCACGCTCGCCACCCGGGTCCTGGTGGACCGGCTGCTGGAGCGCGGTCAGGCCGACGTCGCCGCCGCCCGGATCGACGAGGCCCTGTCGATCAGCCCCGTCGTCGCGGAGCCCGCGGCCGGCACGGCCGAGGACCTCCCCGTTCACGGCACGCTGGAGTTCACCGGCGTCACCGCCTTGCGGGACGGCCGCACCGTCCTGGGACCGGTCGACCTCGCCGCCGCCGGAGGGGAGTTCGTCGCCGTGCGCGGCGCCACCGGCTCCGGCAAGAGCACCCTGCTGCGGCTGGCCGTCCGCCTCGACGATCCCGACACCGGCCGGGTCGCCTACGGCGGCACCGACCTGCGGACCGTCCCGCTCGACCAGGTCCGCGCCCGGATGGCCTACGTCGCCCAGCGCCCCGTCCTGCTCTCCGGGACGGTCGCCGACAACCTGCGCCTGGGCCGGGACCTCGACCTGGAGACGCTCCACCAGGCCTGCCGCACCGCCGGCATCCACGACCAGCTGACCGCGATGGCCGACGGCTACGACACCGAACTCGGCGAGGGCGGCACCGCCCTGTCCGGCGGTCAGGTCCAGCGTCTGGCCATCGCCCGCGCCCTGCTCGGCGACCCCGCCGTGCTGCTGCTGGACGACGCCACCTCGGCCCTGGACACCACGACCGAGCGGCTGGTCCTCGACCGGCTGCGCGCCTGGGCCGGGACCGGGCGCACCATCCTGTTCGCCACCCACCGCTCCGCCGTGCTGGCCGCCGCCGACCGGGTCGTGACCCTGGAGTCCGCGCGCGAGGGAGAGGGCGGCACCGACCCCGAAGGGCCCGAGACCGTGACCGGCGAGGAGTCGATGGAGGTGGCCCGTGGCTGAGCAGCCCCTGCTCCGCGAGGAGGCCGACGAACGGGCCGTCCTGCGCCGGGCCATGCCCTTCCTGCGCCCGCACCGGGCCCGTCTGGCCGTCGCGCTCGGGGTCGGCCTGGCCGACTCCGCCGCCCTGGTGGCGGTGGCCCCGCTCATCGGCCTGGCCACCGCGGCGCTCGACGACGGCGACCGCGGCAGCCTCGGGCTGGCCGTGGCCCTGCTGGCCGCGCTCGGTCTCGCCCAGCTGGTGCTCGCCAGGGTCGGGGAGCTGTTGCTGATCAAGGGCGGCGAGGACGTCGTGCGCGGCCTGCGGGAGCGGGCCGTCGAGAACCTGGCCACCGCCCCGCTGCGCTTCCTGGAGACCCACCGCAGCGGTGAACTTCTGCGCCGGGCCACCGGCGAGGTCGCCGCGCTCGCCGCGTTCGTCCGGCTGCACCTGCGCAGCCTGGTCTCCTCGGTGGCCACGCTGGCGTTCACCCTGATCGTGCTGGCCTGCTACTCCTGGCAGCTGCTGCTGGTGCAGCTCGCCGTGTTCCTGCCGCTGACCCTGCTGGTGACCCGCTGGTTCCAGCGGGACGCCGCGTCGGCCTTCGGCGGCAAGGCGAGCGCGGAGGCGACCGTCGCGGCCACCTTCTCGGAGACCCTGACCGCCCGCGAGGCGCTCCAGACGGCGCGCGGCCTGACCGGCTGGAGCGCCAGGTTCGAGCGGGAGAACCGGCACGCCGTCCGGGCCGCGCGGCGCGCCCTGCGGGTGGAGAACCGGATCGACCTGGTCAGCCTGATCGAGGGCGCCGCCCTCGTGGTGCTGCTGCTGGTCGGCGGCTGGATGGTCACCCGGGACGCCGTCGGCGTCGAGACCGTGGTGGTCTTCGTGGTCGCCAGCCGCAACCTGTTCGACTCGTTCGCGGACCTCTCCCAGCTCGTCGGCGAGGTGCAGACCGCGCGGACCGGTCTGGCCCGGCTGCTCGACCTGCTGTCCGCCACCGAGCCGGCCCGGGCGGCCCGGACCGCCCCGGCCGGGCTGCCGGCCCGCGGCGATCTGCGCTGCACGGCCGTGGAGTTCGGCTACCGGGCCGAGGGCCTGGACCTGCACGGCCTGACCCTGGACTTCCCCCGGGGCAGCCGCACCGGCGTGGTGGGTGAGACCGGCTCGGGCAAGACCACCCTGTCCAAGCTGCTGTGCGGCCTCTACGAGCCGGACGGCGGAATCGTCACCTTCGCCGGCACCGACCTGCGGGACGTCCCCGAGGAGGAGCTGCGCCGCCGGGTGGTGCTGGTCCCGCAGGAGGTGCGGCTGGTCTCCGGCACGGTCGCGGAGAACCTGGCGCTCGTCCAGGGCACGCCCGACCGGGAGCGGATCGAACGGACCGTCGACCAGCTGGGCCTGCGGGAGTGGCTGGCGGACCTGCCCGGCGGGCTGGACGCCGAGGTGGGCCAGCGGGGCGGGAACCTGTCGGCCGGGGAGCGTCAGATCCTGGGCGTGGTGCGGGCGGTGCTGGCCGACCCGGCCGTCCTGGTGCTCGACGAGGCGACCGCCGACATCGACCCGGTGACCGCCGGGCGCCTGGAGCACGCCCTGGACGAACTGCGGGCCGACTGCACGCTGGTGGTCATCGCCCACCGGCCGGCCACCATCGCCCGGCTGCCGCGCGTGGTCCGGCTGGAGCGGGGACGCCTGGTGAGCGACGGACCGGCGGGGCCGGGGCCGCAGGACGGTACCCCACTGGTCCACGAACCACAGGTTAGGCTAACCTAATCGCACATGCGCCCTGTGCCGCCGGCCCGGCTCCCCCCGGGCCGGCGGCACTCGGCTGTCCGGGCCTGCGCGCCCCTGTCACGGATTGGGCTGACCGATGAACACCGACACGGAACCGCCGCGCATACGGATCGTCCGCCACCCGCTCAAGTACCGCCTGCTGGAGGTCAAGCAGGTCGCCCGGATCGCCCCCGGGACGGTCCGGGTCACCTTCCAGGGGGACGCCCTGGAGGGCTTCTGCGAGCAGGCCCCCACGGACCACGTGAAGCTGTGCTTCGCCGAGCCCGGGGCTGACCTCCCGGTCGAGCCCGTCGTCGAGAACGACACCTGGATGGACGCCCCCGAGGGCATGTCCGAGCCGCTGACCCGCGACTACACCGTCCGCCACTTCCGGCGCGAGGCCCGCGAGCTGGACATCGACATGGTCCTGCACGGCACCGGGATCGGCTCCGCCTGGGCGGCCTCGGCCGAACCCGGCATGCGCCTGGGCGTCTTCGGCCCGCGCGGCTCCGAGGAGATCCCCTTCGTCCACGACTGGTACCTGCTCGGTGCCGACGAGACGGCGCTGCCCGCGCTCGCCCGCTGGCTGGAGATGCTGCCCGAGGGCGTCAAGGTCCTGGCGTTCGCCGAGGTCCCCGGCCCCGAGCACGAGCAGGTCCTGACCACCCGCACCGACGCCACCATCACCTGGGTGCACCGCGGCGACGCCGAGGGCGGCAGCACCGATCTGCTGGAGCGGGCCGTCCGGGCCGCCGAACTGCCCGAGGGCATGGGCTTCGCCTGGGTCGCCGGCGAGGCGAACAGCCTGAAGCCGATCCGCCGCTACCTGCGCAACGAGTGCGGTCTGACCAAGAACCAGGTCGACGTCGACGGCTACTGGAAGCGGGGCGTGGTCAACCACGACCACCACGAGGACGAGCACCAGCGCCACGCATGACCTCTCCGACCATCCCCAAGCCCGCCCCCGCCGGCCCGGCGACCACCCCCCGGCGCCGGTCCGGCACCGCCCGCCGGACCGCGTGGCTGCTCGGAGCGCTCGCCCTGCTCGCGGTCCTGGCCCTCGCCAGCATCGCGATCGGGGCGCGTTCCGTCGCCCCCGGCCAGGTCCTGCACGTCCTGCTGCACCGCGACCCCACCTCCGAGGACTGGATCGTGGTGCACCACTCGCGCATCCCCCGCACCCTGCTGGGGATCGCCGTGGGTGCCGCCCTGGGCGTCTCCGGCGCGATGATGCAGGCGCTCACCCGCAACCCGCTGGCCGACCCCGGCCTGCTCGGCGTCAACGGCGGGGCGGCGGCGGCCGTCGCGGCCGGCACCGCGCTGTTCGACCTGAAGACCTTCGGGGCCTTCGTCTGGTTCGCGCTCGCCGGTGCCGCCGTCGCCGCGCTGGTCGTCCAGCTCCTCGGCGGCAGCGGACGTGCCTCGGCGACCCCGGCCAGGCTCGCCCTGGCCGGCACCGCCGTCACCGCGGTGCTCACCGCCTTCGTCAACGGCCTGATCCTGCTCGACCCGCTGACCCTCAACCGGTTCCGCTACTGGCAGGTCGGCACCCTCGCCGGGGTCGACGGCGCGGTGCTGGGGCAGGTGCTGCCCTTCCTCGCGGCGGGCGGTGTGCTGGCGCTGCTGATGGGCCGGCCGCTCAACGCGTTGGCGCTCGGCGACGACGCGGGCCACGCGCTCGGCGCCAACCCCGGCCGGACCAGGCTGTTCAGCCTGCTGGCGGTCACCCTGCTCTGCGGGGCCGCCACCGCGGCCGTCGGGCCGATCGCCTTCGTGGGCCTGGCCGTTCCGCACCTCGCCCGCCACGTCTGCGGCCCCGACCAGCGCTGGATCATGCTGCTCTCGGCCGTCCTCGCCCCGGTGCTGCTGCTCGGGTCCGACATCGTCGGCCGGATCGCCCTGCACCCCGCCGAACTCCAGGTCGGCGTCGTCACCGCGTTCCTCGGGGCACCGCTCTTCATCGCCCTGGTACGCGGCCGGAGGATCGCCCAACTGTGAACAGTTCCACCGCGGTCGAGCAGACCGCCGCACCGACCACCCCTGCCACCACCCCGGACGGCACCCCGGACGGCACCCGCCCGGGCGCCGTCCCGCTGCGGGCGCTGCGCCTGCCCGGCGGACTGTCGCTGCGCTGGCACCGGCGGGCCACGGTGGTCTGCACGGTGATCCTCCTGGCCCTGGTCGGCGCCGCCGTCTGGTCGCTGACCGCCGGTGACTACCCGATGCCGGTCTCCGACGTCGTCGACGTGCTCACCGGCGGGGGCCGCCGGGCGGACCGGTACATCGTCATGGAGGTGCGGCTGCCCCGGCTGCTCACCGCCCTGCTGGTGGGGGCCGCGCTGGGCCTGGCCGGATCGCTGTTCCAGACGCTGGCCCGCAACCCGCTGGGCAGTCCCGACGTGATCGGGTTCACGGTGGGCTCGGCGACCGGTGCCCTGGCCGTCATCCTGGTCATCGGCGGCAGCGCGGCGGCGGTCGCCGGCGGCGCCGTGGTGGGCGGCATGCTCACCTCGGTGCTGGTGTACCTGCTCGCCAGGCGGGGCGGCACCCAGGGCTACCGACTGGTCCTCGTCGGCATCGGCGTCAGTTCGCTGCTGTCCTCGCTCAACGCCTACCTGATCGCCCGGGCCTCCTTCAGCGACGCGCAGAGCGCCGCGGTCTGGCTGACCGGCAGCCTCAACGCGCGCGGCTGGGAGCACTGCGGGCCGATGGCCGCGGCCCTGCTCCTGCTGCTGCCCGCGGCCGTGCTGCTCGGCCGGCCGCTGCGGATGCTGGAGATGGGCGACGACGCGGCCTCCTCGCTGGGCGTGCGCACCGAACGGGCCCGGGTGTGGCTGGTGCTGATCGGTGTGGGGCTGACCGCGGCGGCCACCGCCGCCGCCGGGCCGATCCCCTTCGTGGCGCTGATCGCCCCCCAGGCGGTCCGTCGGCTCACCCGGGCCACCGGGCCCAACCTGATCGGTTCCACCCTGCTGGGGGCTCTGTTGCTGGCCCTGAGCGACCTCGCGGCGCAACGGTTGCTGGCACCCACCCAGCTGCCCGTCGGTGTGCTGACCGGTGTGGTGGGCGGCTGCTACCTGGTCTGGCTGATCGTCGGCCAGTGGCGCTCCAAGCGGGGCTGACGGCGGATGCGAAGGGGCCGGCCGGTGGACGATCCACCGGCCGGCCCCTTCGCATGCGTCTTCCCGTCAGAGCGGGCGTCCGAAGACCCGCGAGCCGCGGGCCGGGTCGAGCCCGGCCGCGAAGGCGGCCGGGGCCGCCGCGGCCGGGATCTCCCGGAAGCCGTGCCGCAGGAACAGCGCCCCGTCACCCGTGGTCGCGGTGACCAGCTCGCGCAGACCGGCCCGGCGCGCCGCCGCGGACACCGCGGCGACGAGGACCGAGCCCAGGCCGCGGCCCTGACGGTCCGCCCGGACGCACAGGTTGTGCAGCAGTCCGGTGGCGGGGTGGCCGCGCTCGGGGGCGAGCACGCGCAGGGCGACGCAGGCGTCCAGCGGTGCCCCGGGCGTGTCGCACGCCGGGTCGCGGACGACCAGGAACAGCTCCTCCGGTCGCCGGTAGGCCGCGGGCGCCCGCTCGCGCAGCTCGCCGGAGCGCATGAACGGGGCGGAGAGCGCGAACAGCGCCCCGGCGTCCGCCGCCTCGGCCCGGACGGCCTGCGCGGCCGGGGCGAGGCGCAGAGCTGCGGTCACCGTGCGACGGTGCGGCGCGCGGGGGCCAGCGGGACGACGAGCGGCGTACCGGTCTGGGGGTCCTCGATCACCTGGCACGGCAGGTCGAAGACCCGCTCCACCAGCTCGGCCGTGACGATCTCGCCCGGCGCCCCCTCGGCGACCACGGCCCCGTCGCGCATCGCGATCAGGTGGGTGGCGTACCGCGCCGCCTGGTTGAGGTCGTGCAGGACCGCGACGAGCGTGCGGCCCTGCTCCTCGTGCAGCCTCGCGCAGAGGTCGAGGACCTCGACCTGGTGGGCGATGTCCAGGAAGGTGGTCGGCTCGTCCAGGAGGAGCAGCGGGGTCTGCTGGGCGATGGCCATGGCGAGCCAGACCCGCTGGCGCTGACCACCGGACAGCTCGTCGACGAAGCGGTCCGCCAGCGAGTCCACGTTGGTGGCCGCCATGGACTCGGCGACGATCCGCTCGTCCTCGGCGGACCACTGGCGGAACAGGCCCTGGTGCGGGTACCTGCCACGGGCGACCAGGTCCGCGACGGTGATGCCGTCGGGGGCGGTGGAGCTCTGCGGGAGCAGGCCGAGCCGACGTGCCAGCTCCTTGGCGGGCAGGGCGCCGATCCGCTCGCCGTCCAGCAGGACCCGGCCGGCGGTCGGCTTGAGCAGGCGGGCGAACGCCCGCAGCAGGGTCGACTTGCCGCAGGCGTTCGGGCCGACGATCACGGTGAAGGATTCGTCCGGCACCGCGACCGACAGCTCGGTGGCGATGGCCCGCTCGCCGTAGCGCAGCGTCACCCGTTCGGTCAGCAGGCGTCCTTCGGCGATGGTCACGTGGTCTCCAGGAGTTCGTCGGTGCTGAGGACGACGGCGCACTTCTCCGCCGCCCAGCGCAGGGCCTCGCGATGCTTCTCGGCGGAGAAGTCGGCGACGGCGTCGCCGACCACGAACGCCTGGATGTCGCGCGACCACGCGTCGGCCGCGGTCATCAGCACGCCGATGTGGGCGTAGACGCCGACGATCACCAGCTGGTCGCGGCCGGCCGCGTCCAGGATCGCGTCGAGGTCGGTGCGGGCGAAGGCGCTGTACTTCCACTTGAGCAGCATGGTGTCGGAGCCGGCCGGGGCGACGACGGCGGGCACGGCCTGGGCGGCGGGATCCTCGGGCAGGCCCGGTCCCCAGAAGTCGAGCTGGAGGCCGCGCTCCGCCGCGCTCTGGCCGCCGCGCTGGTGCGAGTAGATCACCGGCATGCCCAGGCTCCGGGCGTGCGTCAGGATCCGGGCGGTGTTCGCCAGGGCCGGGGCCAGTGGCGGGCCCTCGGCGGGGAAGGCGCCGAGGAAGTAGTTCTGGAGGTCGTGGACGAGGACCGCGGCCCGGGCCGGGTCGACGTGCCACGGCACCTTCCGGGCCGGGAGGTCCCCGGGGCCGGGCAGGCCGTAGGGGGCTATGGCGGGCAGGGCCATGCGGATGGCGCCTTTCTGGACTGGGCCGGGGCGGACTCTAGCGGGTGGAGGTGCGGAGGTCCTTCTTGCTGACCTTGCCGATACCGGTGCTGGGGAACGCGTCGACGAACTCGACGCGGTCGGGGACCTTGTAGGCGGCCAGTCCGGCGGCGCGGACGAAGGACTTCAGCTCGGCGGGGCGGGGCCGTTCGGCCTCCGGGCGCAGGATGACGTAGGCGCAACTGCGTTCGCCGAGGTACTCGTCCGGGGTGGCGACGACCGACACGTCGTGGACCGCCGGGTGGGCGAGCAGCACGTTCTCCACCTCCTCGGCGGCGACCTTCTCGCCTCCCCGGTTGATCTGGTCCTTGGCCCGGCCCTCCACCACGAGGTGGCCGGTGGCCGTGCGGCGCACGATGTCGCCGGTGCGGTAGAAGCCGTCCGCGGTGAAGGCGCGCGCGTTGTGCTCGGGCGCCCGCCAGTAGCCGCGGATGGTGTACGGGCCGCGGGTGAGCAGGTGGCCGCTCTCGCCGTCCGGGACGTCGACGTCCTCGTCGTCGACGACCCGGACCTCGTCGTCGGGGGAGATCGGCCGGCCCTGGGTGGTCAGCACGGTCTCCTCGGAGTCCTCGGGGCGGGTGTAGTTGACGAGGCCCTCGGCCATGCCGAAGACCTGCTGGAGTCGGCATCCGAGGGCGGGGCCGAGCCGGCGGGCGGCCTGCTCGCTGAGCTTGGCACCGCCGACCTGGAGGAGTTCGAGGCTGGACAGGTCGTGTCCGCTCTCCGGGGCGGCGAGGGCCCAGGCGAGGGCCACCGGCGGGACCACACCGGTGATGGTGACCCGTTCGCGGGCGATCAGGGCCAGCGCGGTGGCCGGGCTCGGCTCGGGGGCGAGGACGACCCGGCCGCCCGCGTGGAGGGTGCCGAGCGTTCCGGGGGAGCTGAGCGGGAAGTTGTGGGCCGCCGGCAGGGCGCACAAGTACACGGTGTCGGCGGACAGTTCGCAGATCACCGCCGACTCGCGGACGCTGTAGAGGTAGTCGTCGTGGCAGCGGGGGATGAGCTTGGGCAGACCGGTGCTGCCGCCCGACAGCTGGAGGAAGGCGAGGTCGCCGGAGTGCGGCGGATCGGCCGGTGCCGGGGCGTCCGGCGAACGGAGTTCGGCGTACGGGGTGAAGCGGCCGGGGTCGCCGACGACGAAGACCTCGCCGAGTCCGGGGACGGCCGCGCAGACCTCGGCGGCCAGCTCACGGTAGTCGAAGCCGTCGTGGCGGTCGGCCACGAACAGGGCCTTGGCCCCGGCGAACTCGCAGAAGTAGCCGATCTCGGCCCGGCGGTGGGCCGGGAGGGCCATCACCGGTACCACACCGGCTCGGAGCGCGCCGAAGAAGACCTCGAAGAACTCGGCGAGGTTGGGCAGTTGGAGGACGATCCGGTCGCCCTTGCGCAGTCCGCGGGCCAGCAGCCCGGCCGCGAGGCGGTCGGCGCGGGCGTCCAGTTCGGCGTAGCTCCAGTGCCGGTCGCCCTGGGTCACGGCTATCCGGTCCGGGGCCGTCGCGGCGTGGCGGCGGATCATGGCGTCCAGGTTCTCGCCGGTCCAGTGGCCGGCCGCCCGGTATCGCTCGGCCGCCTCTTCGGGGTAGAGGCTCATTCGCTGTTCTCCAGTCCGACGGCGTGCAGGAAGGTCCGGAACTTGGCTCCGGTCTCGGCGAGTTCGTCCTTGGGGACGGAGGCGGCGACGATCCCGGCGCCGGCGAACAGCCGCAGCCGGTCCCCGTCCGCCTCGGCGCAGCGCAGGGTGACGACCCACTCGCCGTCGCCGGAAGCGTCCCCCCAGCCGACGACTCCGGTGTACAGGCCGCGGTCGAAGGGTTCCAGGGCGGCGATGAGGTCCCGGGCCCGGTCGGTGGGCGTGCCGCAGACGGCCGGGGTCGGGTGCAGGGCCAGGGCGAGGTCGAGCGCACTCGTCGCGGGGTTCCGCAGGGTGCCGGTGACCGTGGTGGACAGGTGCCACATGGCGGCGGTGCGGACCAGGGACGGGCGCTCGGGGACGACGAGGTCGGCGCAGTGCGGCGCGAGCGCGCGGCGCACGGCGTCGACCACGAAGGCGTGCTCGGCGAGGTCCTTCTCGGAGCGGGCCAGTGCTTCGGCGCGGCGGAGGTCCTCGGCCGGGTCGCTGCTGCGGGCGGCGGAGCCGGCCAGGGGGTTCGAGACGACCTGGTGGCCGCGGCGGGAGACCAGGAGTTCGGGACTCGCGCCGATCAGCGTGGCGGTGCCGCCTGCGGGCACCGCGAAGGTGTAGCCGTGCGGGTCACGGTGCAGCAGGCGACGCAGCATGGCGGGGATGTCGGTGCGGCCGGGCGAACCGAGTTCGAGGGTGCGGGCGAGCACGACCTTGGCGAGCGTGGGGTCCTCGCCCATGAGCCGTACGGCCTCCGCGACCGCGGCCCGGTAGTCGGCGGGGGCCGGCACCGGTCTGCGGGTCCACGCACCGGCCGTCGAGGCGTCGGGCACGGGGACGGTGCGGAGGCTCGCGGCGACGGGCGCGGCGCGGTGGACCCGCTCGGGGACGAAGAGTTCGGCGGGGCGGTCGGGCGAGAACGGTATCGCGCCGACCAGGACGGGGTCGGACAGCTCGGCCCGGGCGGCCGTCAGCATCCGGCCGGCCTCGGCGGGGTCACGGACCGACAGGTACCGGCCCTCGGCGAGCAGGCTGTGGGTGGGGCCGGTGAGGAAGGCCCGGTCCGCTGCCGGCCGGTAGGCCGCCAGGAGGTCGGTGCCGGCCGGGGGTGAGAGGGGGGAGCGGGTCTCGGAAGCGGTGGTCATGGTGCTCCGATCTGGGGCGCCGCAGGGGCCGTGTGGGAGTCGCGGTCGGACGGTGGAGGTGCGGGTGCGGGGAGCGGGGGCCCGGCGGGTCAGGCCCGCAGGGTGGCGCCCCCGTCGACGTAGAGGTCGTGCATGGTGATGTGCCGGGCCCGGTCCCCGGCGAGGAAGAGGACGGCCTCCGCGACGTCCTCGGGCGCCGCGATGCGGCCGAGGGGGATACCCACCCGGTAGCCGGCCGGGTCGCCGTCCAGGACCCGGCGCTCGGCGTCCTCGTCGGTCCACAGCGCACGCTGCATGGGGGTGTCGGTGGACCCGGGGGAGACCACGTTGCACCGGACGCCGGAGCGGGCCAGCTCCAGGCCCAGGCAGCGCATGAACATCGTCGTCGCCGCCTTGGAGGCGGCGTAGGCCGCCATGTTCGTGCGGGGCACGCCGGCGGCGTTGGAGCCGACGGTGACGATGCTCCCGCGCCCGCGGGCCGCCATCCGGCGGCCGACGGACCGGCAGGTGTGGAACACCCCGGTGGTGTTGACGGCGAAGGTGTGCTGCCAGTCCTCGATGCCGGTCTCCAGCACGGGCCCGGCGTGCAGCACCCCGGCGACGTTCACCAGGACGTCGAGCGGGCCGTGTTCCCGTTCGACGTCCTCGACGAGGGCCTCGACGGCGTCGGCGTCGGTGACGTCGAGCGGACGGACCGTCGGGGAGGGGCGCAGGTCGCAGGCGACGACCTCGGCCCCATGGGCGGTCAGCAACCGGGCCACGGCGGCTCCGATGCCCTGGGCCGCGCCCGTCACCAGGACGGTGCGGCCGGCGAACTCAGCGGGTGCGGGTATCCGTTCCATCGGTCACCGGACCGTGTCGGCGGCCGGACGGCCTGCGGTCCGGCCGGGGGTGTACGGCCGGGTGTCCCGACTGATGACGGGTGGCATGGGGGAACTCCTGGGAATCGGACCGCCGTGACCGGCGGACAGGTGTGCGACACGGTGAGGTAAGGTTAGCCTAACCGCATCGAGGCGCTGGCCGGGGCTCACCCCGAGCGCCGTGCGCATCGCCCGGTTCGCCCCGGCTCCGGCCTCCGGCCGGACCTCCGCCCGTGCGGACGGCGAACCCGCTCGTTCCACCCCCGCCGCGCGGCGCCGTCGGCCCGCGCGCCCCTCACGGACCATCAAGAGGACCCCATGCCCGCCACGGACACCATTCCCATGCCCGGCCTCGCCGCCCTGCCCCGGGTTCGCGTCGCCAGGCCGCGCCGCTTCCTGATGTGCGAGCCGCGTCACTTCGACGTCACCTACTCGATCAACCCGTGGATGGATCCCGGCAAGCCGGTCGACACGGCGCTCGCGCTCGCGCAGTGGACCGCGCTGCGGGACCTGTACCGGAGCCTGGGCCACACCGTGGAGGTCGTCGAGCCCCTCGACGGTCTGCCCGACATGGTCTTCGCCGCCAACGGGGCCACCGTCCTGGACGGCAAGGTGCTGGGTGCCCGCTTCCGCCACCTCGAACGCACCGCGGAGGGTCCGGCCTACCTCTCCTGGTTCGCCGAGCAGGGGTTCCGCGACCTCCACTGGCCCGAGCACATCAACGAGGGGGAAGGCGACCTCCTCGTCGTCGGCCGCCGGATCCTCGCCGGTTCGGGCTTCCGTTCCGACCCGCGGTCGCACCGCGAGGCCCAGGAGTTCTTCGGGGTGCCGGTCATCGGGCTGACCCTGGTGAACCCGAAGTTCTACCACCTCGACACCGCGCTCGCGGTCCTCTCCGACGACGAGATCATGTACTACCCCGCCGCGTTCAGCGAGGGCAGCCAGGCGGTCCTGCGGGAGATGTTCCCGGACGCGATCATCGCCGAGGACGAGGACGCCGAGGTCTTCGGTCTCAACGCCCTCTCGGACGGCCGCCACGTGCTGCTCCCCGAGGCGGCCGTCGGTCTCCAGCGGAAGCTGCGGGCCCGGGGGTTCGAGCCGATCGGCGTGGATCTGACCGAGCTGCTGTACGCGGGCGGAAGCGTGAAGTGCTGCACCCTGGAACTGCGTTCCTGAGGTGAGCGGGGGCGCCGGTCGGCGCCCCCGGCGGGGGCTCACGGCAGGCCGGTGACCTGCGAGTTCGCGAGGCACGCCGTTCCGTCGATCCCGCTCTTGCTCGGGCGAGCAAACGGCACTACCGTTTTGCTCATGCAAGCAGGAAACAGCACGGGCAAGCAGCGAGGTGCGGGGCGAGCGAGGTCCTTCACGGAGACGGGACGCCGTGCCCAGATCGTCGCCGCGGCGATCGACGTGATCGCCGAAGTCGGCTACCAGCGGGCGTCGTTCGCGAAGATCGCCGAGCGGGCGGGGCTGAGCAGCACAGGGATGATCTCCTACCACTTCGACGGCCGGGACGACCTGATGCGCGAGGTCGTGGCCGAGGCGATGCGGGTCGCGGACAGCTACCTGCGGCCGCGCATCGAGGCCCACGAGAGCTACGCGGCCCGGCTGCGCGCCTCCATCGAGGGCAACCTCGACCTGCTCGTCGACCACCCGAACCACCTCGCCGCGATCGCCGAGGTGCTGGGCAACCTGCGCGGCGGCGACCCGGGCATGGTCGCGTTCACCGAGGGGATGGAGGCGATCCTCACGTTCCAGGTGGAGCAGATTCACAAGGGGCAGGCCGCGGGCGAGTTCTGCGACTTCGACCCGTGGGTGATGATGCGGGCGATCCGTGCCGCGATCGACGACGTGGTGCGCCGCGCCCGCGACGAACCCGGCCTGGACGCACACGCCGCCGGACACGAACTCGCGAACCTCTTCGACCGGGCCACCCGGAAGTCGACCTGACCACACGGGGACCAACAGCACGAGCACGGACACCAACGCACAGGGGGAACACAGCATGGCCACCAACCAGCCGACACCGACCGACCCGAACCAGCCCGTCGGAACCACCGAGGCCCCCGAGGCCAGGGCGGACGACCGAGCGGCAGCGGCCGAGGTCCGGCGCCGCACCACCGCGCTGCGCCGGCAGATCGGCGCGCAGCTGCTGTTCGAGCTCGTCCTGCCGATCGGCTCCTACTACGGACTGCGCGCCGTCGGCACCGGCCAGTGGTTCGCGCTGGTCGCAAGTGGCCTGATGCTGGTGCCGTGGATCGTCTACGGCATCGTGCGGCAGCGGCGCGTGAACGCGATGGCCCTGTTCTCGCTCTCCCTGGTGGTCATCGCCACCGTGCTGTCCATGGTCAGCGGCAGCCCGCGGGTGCTGAACCTGCGGGACAGCTGGATCACCGCGGCGATCGGCTGCTGGGTGCTGGGCACCCTGCTCACCCGGCGGCCGTTCATCATGACCGCCTCGCGCGGCATCGTCATCGCCAAGGTCGGCCAGACCGGCCTGGCCGAGTGGGAGGCGCGCTGGGACACCGAGCCCACGTTCCGCCACCACCTGCGCACCCTCACCGCGGTGTGGGGGGCGGTCTTCCTGCTCGACGCCGTGCTGCGCGTCGTGCTCGTGTACACGATCCCGGTCGACGCCTTCCCGCTCACCAGCACCCTGCTCTGGCTGGCGATGCTCGGCGGCCTCATCGGCTTCCACAACTGGTACGTCACCCGCAACGGCCTGAAGCTCTGATGCCGATCATGGGCGCCGACATCGAGACCGAGGTACTGATCGCAGGGGCCGGGCCGACCGGTCTGCTGCTCGCCTGTGAACTGGGCCTGGCGGGAGTGGGCGCTGCCGTCGCGGAGCGACTGCCGCGACGCAGCGGCCACTCCAAGGCCCTCAACCTGCAACCGCGCACCGCCGAGGTGCTGGATTGCCGCGGCTGGCTCGCACCGCTCCTGGACCGGTCGCTGACCCTCCTGCCCGCCGGCCACTTCGCGGGACTGCCACTGGACTACTCCGCCCTGGACACCGCGTTCCCGTACCAGGTCGGCATCCCCCAGGCCCGTGTCGAGGAGTTCCTGGAGGGCCGGCTCGACCGGTACGGCGTCCCGGTGCTGCGAGGCCGCGAGCTGACGTCGTTCCGGCAGGACGCGGACGGCGTGACCGCCACCCTCCACGGACCCGACGGCACCGAGCAGACCGTGCGCGCCCGGTACCTGGTGGGTGCGGACGGCGGGCGCAGCACGGTGCGCCGCCTCCTGGGCACGCCCTTCCCCGGGCGGGACGGTCGCATCGGCATGGCCGTCGCCGACGTCGAACTCGCCCCCACCGCCGGGGGGACCGGCGGTTCCGGTGAGCCCTGGGAACTGCCCGACCTGGCCCCGGACCCGGCCGGAGTCGCCTTCGTGCTCCCGCTCGGCGACGGCGTGTACCGGCTGACCTTCGGCGGCCCCGACCAGCAGGGCGCCGACCGTGACGCGCCGGTCACCGACGACGAGGTCCGTGCGGCGTTGGCCCGCTGTCCCGGCCCGTCCCGTGAACTGCGCCGCGTCCGTTGGGCCTCCCGCTTCACCGACGCCTCCCGGCAGGCCGAGCGCTACATCGAGGGCCGGGTGGTGCTCGCCGGTGACGCCGCCCACATCCACGCCCCCGCCGGCGGGCAGGGCCTCAACCTCGGCATGCAGGACGCGTTCAACCTGGGGTGGAAGCTCGCCGCGACGCTACGAGGACGGGCCCCCGAGGGGCTCCTGGCCACCTATCACACCGAACGGCACGCCGTCGGCGCCCGAGTCCTGGCCAACACCCGCGCCCAGGTGGTGCTGACGCTCCCCGACCCGGACGCCATGGTGGTGCGCGACCTGCTCAGCGACCTGCTGGGCGAGCCGGCTGCCAACCGGCGCGTCGCCGCGATGATCGCCGGCACGGACATCCGCTACCCGGTGCCCGGAGCCGCGGACCATCCGTCGCTGGGGCGCAGAGTCCCCGGCCTCGGGCTTCCGGCCGGCCGGGGCGCTGTCCTGGCCGACGCCGGATCCCCGGCCGCGGCCGTTGCCGAACCCTGGGCCGACCGCCTCGACCGCCTCGACCGCCTCGACCGCCTCGACCGCTCGACCGGTGCGCCCGTCGTCGACGAAGCCGAGGCAGCCCTGGTCCGCCCCGACGGGTACGTGTGCTGGGTCGGCCGCGCCGACGCGCCCCACGGCCTGGACGCCGCCCTCGCCGGCTGGTTCGGCGCAGCCGCCGTGCCGACCGGCGACCGGACCGGTCGGCGGTGACGGCCGTGATGCGGACCTCCTCCTCGTCGAGGCGAGGACCTCGGGTCCGTCGGCCGTCCGTGCCTCAGGTCGCGAGGCCGGGGGGCGGGCCGCGGAAGACCTGGGCGAGGTGGGCGGTCAGGTTCTCGGGGGTGGGCGGGCGGAGGCGGGCCCCCAGGTAGCCGTCCGGGCGGACCACGAACGCCGTGCGGTCGCGCACCCCGTAGGCCCGGGCGAACTCGCCCGCGGCGTCGCGGTACCCGGGCGGCGCCGCCGGATCGGGCTGCGCTCCGGCGGCGAGGAGCACGTACACGGTGATCTGATTCGACGTCAGTTTTCTTGCCGCATCGATGAGTTCGTCCGGTCGGTCGCCGCCGTCCTGGTACAGCAGCAGTACGTGGTCGCGGTCGCGCAGCAGGTCGTACAGGCGCTGCGGATAGGCCGCGATGTCGTGGGCGAGGCCGCCGCAGTCCGGGGCCCGGTCGCCCGGTTGCGGGCCGTCCCCGTCTCCGTCCGGCGGGGCCACGATCGGGCTGCCCCGGTAGCCGACGAGCAGTTGGGCCTCGCGCAGCAGCAGGGTCGCCGGGTCCTCGGGGTCGGCCTGGACACCCTGGGCGGCGTGCCGCACGGTGCGGCCGACGACCTCCGCGCCGACCGGCCGGCGCTCGGCCCCGTAGCTGGCGAGCAGGTCCGGGTGGGCGGTGCCGTGGACGGCGAGGGCCAGTTTCCAGGCCAGGTTGTAGGCGTCCTGGATGCCGGTGTTCATGCCCTGGGCGCCGGTCGGCGGGTGGATGTGCGCGGCGTCCCCGGCGATCAGGACCCGGCCCTCGCCGTAGCGGTCCGCCAGCCGGTGGCTGATCCGGAACACCGAGGACCAGCGCAGGGCCGAGGCGGTGGTCGGCTGCGGGGACAGCCGGTCCAGGACCGCCTGGACGTCCGGCAGGGTGGGGAGCCGGCCGCCTTCCTCCAGGCCGTGGGCCACGCCGTCGGTGTCCTGGTGCCCGCCGGCCCGGGAGAGCGCGGGCGGCACCATCATGGACATCCGGTACCGCCTGCGGCCGGGCAGCGGGATGCAGACCAGCAGGTCGTCGACGGTGCCGTCGGCGGCGCGGTGCATGGCGCGCAGGCCGTAGCCGGGCGGCAGGTCCCAGTCGACCTCGACGTCGGCCAGCATGTACTCCTCGGGGAAGGCGCCGCCCTCGAAGGCGAGCCCGAGCTGTTTGCGCACCAGGCTGTGCGCGCCGTCGCAGCCCACCAGGAACTGCGAACGCACCTCCTCCTGCGCCGTTCCGGTGGAGGAGACCAGCCGGCTGATGACCCCGTCGTCGCGCTGGGTGAACGACACCAGCTCGACGCCGCGCTCGACGGCGGTCCCGAAGCGGCCCAGGAACTCGTCGAGGATGCGCTCGGTCTCGTACTGCGGCAGCGCGGCGAAGCCGTACGGCACCTCGGGCGGCAGCGCCAGCTCCATCCGGCCCTCCTCCACCCCGTCGACGTAGGTCAGCTGCCCGCGCATCGGCACCGCGGCCTCCACGGCCGCCCGCACCAGCCCCGTCCGGTCCCAGAGCTCCAGGGTGCGCGGCTGGATGCCCACCGCCTTCGCGAACGGCGCCCGGACCGGCAGCCGGTCCACGACGCGGCAGCCGACCCCGCGCCGCCGCAGCTCCACGGCGGCGGTCAGCCCCACCGGGCCCGCGCCCACGACGAGAACGTCCACCACGCCGTTGTCTGTCACCGGAGACTCCCCTGGTCAACCCCCTTCCAGGGTCACCCCGTGGCACGCCGGGCCGCCACCGCAGCGGACCGGCCCGGCGCCGACCTCCGCATTGTCGCTCTCGGGGGGCGGGCGGCCGAGGTGCCCGGGGCCGGGACGAGGGCGTCCGCCCCCACGCACCGCCGCCGGTGTTCAGGCGCCCAGCCGGCGGGCTTCGTCGGCCGTCACCGGATCGCCGGTCCGGACGCCGTGGAGGACATGGGCCAGGACCTCGACGCCACGGACGACCCTGGGCCCGGGCCGGTTGAAGTACGACGGCCCGTCGAGGATCCACACCCGGCCGGACCGGACGGCCGGGAGCTCCTCCCAGCCCGGCAGCCGGGTGAGCAGGTGGAGTTCGCGTTCGGTGCGGTCCGGCGGGAATCCGCAGGGCAGCAGGAGCAGGACGTCGGGGTGGGCGGACCGGACCGCCTCCCAGGTCATCGGCCGGGTGTGCGCCCCGGCCTCCGCGAGCAAGGGGGTGCCGCCGGCGGCCTCGATCTGCTCGGGTACCCAATGGCCGGCCGGCCAGAGTGGGTCGAGCCATTCCACGGCGACCACCCAGGGGCGGACAGCGCCCTGGACCGCGGCTCGCACCCGGGTGAGGCGGGAACGAAGAACCGAGGCGGCGCGGGCGGCAGCAGTCGCCGCGCCGAGTTCCGCTCCGACGCGCTCCATGCAGCGGATGACCTCGGGCAAGGTCCGGGGTTCCAGGCTCAGCACGCGTGGTCCGTCGTCCAGGACCCGCACCGCTTCGGTGACCCCGCGGTAGGACACGGCACAGACGTCGCAGAGGTCCTGGGTGAGGACGACATCCGGCGAGAGTTCGGCCAGGCGTGCCAGGTCGAGGGTGT
This sequence comes from Kitasatospora sp. NPDC096077, assembly GCF_040303245.1. Classification (NCBI taxonomy): domain Bacteria; kingdom Bacillati; phylum Actinomycetota; class Actinomycetes; order Kitasatosporales; family Streptomycetaceae; genus Kitasatospora; species Kitasatospora sp. NPDC096077. The sequence continues at coordinate 58,619 of NZ_JBEOSV010000054.1, forward strand.
AGAGCGACGAGCCACGGTGGGCCGCGCCGCCGACGGCCTCCGAGATCTCCCGGCTGGTGAGCCGGTCGGCGTCGAACCCGGCGGCCGTCACCACGGGGATGTCCTCGACGATCTCGGCGGGCCAGTCGCATTCGTGGGTCCGCCCGACGAGGCTGTGCCCCAGTCCGAGTTGGGCGACGATGTCGGTCGCGGCGGGCAGCAGGGAGACGATCCGCATGCTTCGAGCCTAAGGGCGTCCGCCAGTAGGTGGTTGCAGCAAGGCAGGCACGGCTCACCCGATCATGGAGTTCTCTACGCTTCATGATCACCGGGGGATCCGTG
>NZ_JBEOSV010000055.1:0-39638 GCF_040303245.1 Kitasatospora sp. NPDC096077
ATCGCCCAAGTACGTCCAGTACGAGGCCGACTCGGGCGCACGCCCAGCCGGGCGCCCAACGCCGCGCGCTGATCCGCCAAGATCGGCCGGACAGGACCTAGTAGTGCTTTGTTACGTGCTGCGCAGGGTCTGGGCAGGTGCGCGTTTCGGCGGTTTGCTGTCGGGGTGACTCCGGACGAACTGGCAGTGTCACGTGATGAGTTGGAGGCGTTCGCGGCGGAGATCTTCGCTCCGCTGCGGCGCTCGGATCAGCAGGACAAGGGCTTGAGCTATCTGCGTGGCCTGTTACTGGACGGGCGGCGCAAGTCGATGCAGCCGATGGCCGAGCGTCTCGGGATCGACCACCAGCGCCTGCAGCAGTTCATCTCCGCCTCGACCTGGTCCTTGGACGAGGTCCGCGCCCGCATCGCCTGCCGGGCCGTGGAGGTACTGGCGCCGAAGGCCTGGGTAGTCGACGACACCGGGTTCCCGAAGGACGGCACCGCCTCGCCCGGGGTGGCCCGCCAGTACTCCGGCACCCTGGGCAAGGTCGGCAACTGCCAGGTCGGGGTGAGTGTCCACGCCGTCACCGACCAGGCGTCCTGCCCGCTCGACTGGCGGCTGTTCCTGCCCGCCGCCTGGGATGCGGACCACGCCACGGACCCGGCCGCCGCCGCCCGCACCGGGCGGCGGCGCGCCCACTGCCGCATCCCCGCCGGCGAGGGCCACCGCCCGAAATGGCGTCTGGCCGTCGAGATGCTCGACGAGCTCGCCACCCGGCAGCTCACGCCGCCGGTGGTGGTCGCGGATGCCGGCTACGGCGACAACGCCCACTTCCGCACCGCCCTGGACGAGCGCGGCCTGCGCTGGATCGTGCAGGTCAAGGGCCTGGCCACCGCGCACCCGCTGGACGCGGTCCCGCACCGGCCGCCCTACGGCGGACTCGGCCCCAGACCCAAGCCCCGCTACCGCACCCGGCCCCTCCCGCTGGCCGAGCACGTGCGGGCCGCCGGACACCCGGCGGCCCGCACGGTGACCTGGCGGCAAGGCCCCCGCGACCGACTGACCAGCGAATTCGTGGCCCTGCGGGTCCGCCTGGCCGGCCGCCGTCCGCCGCTTGAGGAGGACGGCACCCTGCCCGTGTGCTGGCTGCTGGCCCAGTGGCCGTCCCGAGCGGCCGAGCCCTCCCACTACTGGGTATCCAACCTGCCGGCCGACACTCCCGTGGAGGACCTGGTCCGCCTGGCCAAGATCCGATGGCGGATCGAGCACGACTACCGCGAGCTGAAGACCGTCCTGGGACTCGACCACTTCGAGGGCCGTTCCTGGACGGGCTGGCACCGCCACGTCACCCTCGTCACCGCCGCCCACCTCTTCGTCACCCTCACCCGGAGCCGCCCAAAAGTGCCTGCTCGGGCATGACCCTCTACCAGGCCGTCAGAGCCCTCCAACACCTCCTGGCGACCTGGAACGACACATGCCCGACCTGCCACCAACCAATACCCAGACCAAGACCAGCCCCGACCTAACAAAGCACTACTAGGCCCAGTCCGGCCGATCCAGGCGGGATGCCCGGCGTCGCGCGCCCGGCACCTCGGGTGCTGGGCGGAAGTTCCGCCCTATCCGCCCAGCACCCCGGCCGCGCGCAGGGCGGCGATCCGGGTGTCGGGGTAGCCGAGGGCGCGCAGGGCGGAGTCGGTGTGGGTGCCGAGGGCGGGCACCGGTCCCATCGGGAGCTCGACGCCCGCGAAGCCGAACGGGGGCAGCAGGGAACGGACTTCGCCGACCGGGGTGGCCACCGGGCGCCAGCGGTCGCGGGCCGCGAGCTGGGGGTGGTGCAGCAGGTCGTCGACCCCGTTGAGGCGGGCCGAGGCGATGGCGAGGGCGTCCAGGCGCCCGATCGCCTCGTCGGCGGTCAGGGTCGCCGTCCGGCCGCCCACCAGCGCGTCGACCAGCCGGCGGCGGCGCACCCGGGCGACGTTGGTGGCCCACTCGGGGTGCTCGGCGAGGTCCGGCCGGTCCAGGAAGCCGGTGGCGAGGCGGGCCCACTCGCGGTCGTTCTGGACACCGATCATGACCTCGTGGCCGTCGGCGGTCGGGTAGGCGTCGTAGGGGGCGATGGCCGGGTGGGAGAGGCCCGCGCGGCCCGGTGGGTTTCCGGTGCCCTGGGTGTGGTGGAGCTGGTGGCCCAGCCACTCGGCGGTCGCCTCGAACATCGACACCTCGATCGCGGTGCCGCGTCCGGTCCCGGCCCGGCCGACGAGCGCGGCGAGGGTCGCGGTCAGGGCGTACATCCCGGCGGCGATGTCCGAGGTGGGGACGCCGGTCTTGGCCGGTCGGTCCGGCGGGCCGGTCACCGAGACGAGCCCCGACTCGCACTGGATCAGCATGTCGTAGGCCCGCTTGTCCTGGTACGGGCCGCCGGAGCCGTAGCCGGACAGGTCGACGGTGACCAACCGGGGCTGCCGGGAACGCAGTTCGGCGGAGCCGAAGCCGAGCCGGGCCGCCGCCCCGGGGGCCAGGTTCTGCAGGAAGACGTCGGCGCCGGCCACCAGGTCGGCCAGCACGGCGCGGCCCTCGGGCGCCTTGAGGTCGACGGCGACCGACTCCTTGCCGCGGTTCAGCCAGACGAAGTGGCTGGCCAGGCCGTCGACGCTGCGGTCGTAGCCGCGCGCGAAGTCTCCGCCGTCGGGGCGCTCGATCTTCACCACCCGGGCGCCCAGATCGGCCAGGTGCCGGCTGGCCAGCGGCGCGGCCACCGCCTGCTCCAGTGCGATGACGGTGATGCCGGTCAGCGGCAGCGACATCCGTCCTCCCTCCCTCGTGGACCCCGGGGGCTTACCCACGCCCGGCGGCGTTCAGTCGACTATCCGATCATCCGACCGCCCTCCTCGGTCGAGCCCCCGTCGCCCCCGTCGCCCCCGTCGTCCCCGGGACCGTCCCGGGACCGGCCCGGGGACGACGGGGACGGCTGGGACGAGCCCCTCCGGTGCCAGGGTGTGACCTGGCGGCGCCACCGGGCGCACCGCCGTACCCTTCACCCGTTCGGGGATCACCGTGAAGCTCTCCCTGCGGACCACCGTGTCCGCCGCCTCCACCCTGGCGCTCGTCGCGTCGGGCCTGCTGTTCGCCTCGGGCACCGCCTCGGCGGCCACCTCCTGCTACGCCAGCAGCTGCACGGGCCTGGACCCGTCGACCACCATCTGCCAGAACGACGCGAAGACCGTCGACTACACGGCCCCCGACGGCGATGCGGAGCTGCGCTACAGCCCGACCTGCCGTGCCGCCTGGGCGCGGGCGATCGCGGGCGGTGGCCGCGTCCCGGCCACGATCCAGATCGAGAACACCAATCACGAGACGTTCACCGCTCTGAACACCGGTGACCACACGGTCTACACCCGGATGGTCAACGACAAGGACATCCAGGCCCGGGCCTCGTTCCACTACGCCAACAACACGCAGTACGGCTACTCGGGCTGGTACTAGCCACCGGGGCCCGGCCCGCCGCAGCGCGCGGACCGGGCCCGACCGCCACCCCGTAGCTCCGTCCCCTGCACCCCCGCCGCCCCGGGCCCAGACTGGGTGGAGAACCGCTGCCGCCCCGCGAGGGAGACGCATGCTGCTGGGACTCACCACCGCGCTGGCCGCCACCGTCTGCTTCGGCTTCGGGGCGGTCTCCCAGGCGCGCGGCGCGCGGTCGGCGCCCCGGGCGGACCGGGTGCGGGCCGGGCTGCTGGCCGCGCTGCTGCGGTCCTGGCAGTTCATCCTCGGGACGGTCCTGGACGTGCTCGGCTTCGTGCTGAGCATCGTGGCGCTGCGCAGCCTGCCGCTGTTCCTGGTCCAGGCCGTCACCAACGCCAGCCTCGCGGTCACCGCCCTGGCCGCCGTTCGGCTGCTGGGTGCGCGGCTGCGCCGGAGTGACCTCGTGGGCATCCTCGCGGTGGTCGTCGGCCTCGGTCTGCTCGCGCTCGGTTCCGGCCGGGAGGGCCGGGAGTACGCCCCGGCCGCGTTCCACTGGGCGCTGCTCGCCACCACGGCGGTGATGCTGCTGGCCACCCTGGTCCTGGTGCGCCGGGACGGCACGGCGGCCGCGGCCGGTCTGGGGCTGCTGGCGGGCGTCGGCTTCGGCATCACCAGTCTCGCGGTGCGCGTCCTGGACGCGTCCTCCCTCACCGCCGTGCTCACCGATCCGGCCGCCTACGCCCTGGCGCTCGGCGGGCTGGGCGGCTACCTGGCGTACGCCCTGGCCCTGCAGCGCGGCACGGTGACGGCGGCGACCGCCGCCGGGACGGTGGCCGAGACCTTCGGCCCGGCCCTGGTGGGGGTGGTGTCGCTGGGCGACTCCGCGCGCCCGGGGTACGCCTGGTGTGCCCTGACGGGCTTCGCGGTCGCGGTCGGCGGAACGTTCCTGCTGTCCCGCTTCGGTGAACTGGAGGGCGAATCCGCCGAGCTGGCGGCCCCGCACCGGGACGCCGAGGCCGAGCCCGCCGTGCCGCCCCGGTAGCCCGGACGGCTCTGCCGTGCGAAGGTGACGTGCCGGACAAATCGGACGGCGGAACGCCCAGGGAGCGGCAGGTGCGCGATGGCGGAGGAAGCCGCGACGGCTGACGGAGCCCAGGCCCGGCGGCAGCGGTCCGGACCGGCCGACCGGCCCGTCGCGCTGATCACCGGCGCCTCCTCGGGCATCGGCCTGGCCACCGCCACCCGGCTGGCCGACGCGGGTTGGCGGACCCTGCTCTCCGGCACCGACCGCACCCGCCTGGACGCCCTCGCCGATCGCACCGGCGGCACCGCCCTGCCGGAGGACCTGAGCAAACCGGACGGCCCGGCCCGCCTCGCCGAGGCCGCCCTGGCCGAGGCCGGCCGGGTGGACGTCCTGGTCGCCAGCGCCGGCCTCGGCTGGCGCGGCCGCTTCGCCGACACCCCCTCCGACGTCCTCGACCGGATGATCGAGGTCAACCTCGCCGCCCCGCTGCGCCTGGTCCGGCTGCTGCTGCCCGGCATGCTGGAGCGCCGCCACGGCCGGATCGTGCTGCTCGGCTCGATCGCCGGCCAGGTCGGGGTGCGCGACGAGTCCGCCTACTCGGCCACCAAGGCCGGGCTGACGATGTTCGCCGAGAGCCTCTGGTACGAGCTGCGCGGCACCGGGGTCGGCGTCCGGCTGGTGCTCCCCGGCGCCGTCGACACCCCGTTCTTCGACCGGCGCGGCACCCCCTACCAACGCGAACGCCCGCGCCCGGTCCCGGCGGAGCGGGTCGCGGACACCGTGCTGGCGACCATCACCACCGAGCGGGACCGCCTCTTCGTCCCGCACTGGCTCGGCTTCCCGGCCCGGATCCACGGGGCCGCCCCCGGTGTGTTCCGCCGGATGGCCTCCCGCTTCGGGTGAGCGCCCGCGCGGGCACGCTGCTCGCGTCGGCCGCCGCCGTCGAGTTCCTGCACCTCGCCCCGGCGGCCGTCCGCCTCCCGCCGGTGCGCCGCACCCTGGCCCGCCGCACCGCCGGGTACGGCACCGCCCCCGGCCACCTCGCCCTCACCTTCGACGACGGCCCGGACCCGCGCAGCACCCCGTACGTCCTGGAGGCCCTGGACGGACTCGGCGCCCGCGCCACCTTCTTCCTGCTCGGCTCGATGCTGGAACGCGCCCCCGCCCTCGGTCGGGAACTGGTGCTGCGCGGCCACGAGGTCGCCGTGCACGGCTGGCACCACCGGCCGCAGTGGTACCCGGCCCCGGCCCGCGACCTGCGCGAACTGCGCCGCGCCGGCGAGGCGGTGACGGACCTGTGCGGCGTCCGACCGCTCTGGTACCGCCCACCGTACGGCGTACTGACGGCCGGTCCGGCGCTGGCCGCCCGCCGGCTCGGCCTGCGCAGCGTGCTGTGGACCGCCTGGGGCCGCGACTGGACGGCCGGGGCCACCGGCGGCTCCGTCTTCGCCACCGCCCGCCCCGGCCTCACCGCCGGCGCCACCCTGCTGCTGCACGACTCCGACTGCACCTCCGCCCCCGACTCCTGGCGCGCCACGCTGGCCGCCCTCCCGCTGATCGCCGCCCACTGCCGGGCCCGCGCCCTCACCCTCGGCCCGCTGCGCGACCACGCCGTGCCGTCCGGCCCCCGCTCCGGCACGCCGCTCCCGCAGTGAGGCGCGCGCACTGGGGCTCCCGCACCGAGACGCCCGCGGTGAGGGGCCCGCACTGAGGCGCCCCGACTACCCCAGGCCCACCCGCTCCAGCGCCGCCCCGAACCCCTTCAGCCAGGCCTCCGGGGTGGCGCCGGCCGAGGGCTCCGGCTCCGGCCGGCCGAGCGCGGCGAGCGCGTTGCGGACCACCTCGTCCGGGCGGGCGCCGACCACGTCCGCGTGGCCGAGCTCCAGCTCGTGCTGGAGGTTGTCCCGGCCGTGGCCCTGGACGACGTCGAGCAGCAGCAGTCGGCGCCCGAGCGCGCGGGCCTCGCTGCAGGTGTCCCCGGAACTGGTGACGACCAGGTCGGCGGCGGCCATCAGGGCCGGGATCCGGTCGGTGTAGCCGAAGGCGTGCAGCCGCGGTTCCCGCCGGGCGGCCGCCCGCAGCCGCCGTTCCAGCTCCTGGTTGCGCCCGGCCACGGCGAGCACGTGCGGTCCGGCGGCGGCCAGCGAGGCGGCGGTGCGGGCGATCGGCCCGAGCCCCCAGGCGCCGGACATCAGCAGCACGCAGCCGGCCCCCGGCGGCACGCCGACCTCGGCGCGGGCCGCCGCCCGGCCCGGCGGGCGGTAGAACGGCCGCCGCAGCGGCGCGGGGACGACGCACACGGAGGCCTCCGGCCGGTAGCGGCGCACCGCGCAGGCGGCGACCTCGGAGGTGACCAGGAACAGGTCGGTGCCCTCCTGCACCCAGAGCCGGTGCGGGGTGACGTCCGTGCAGAACACGAAGTGCCGGAAGTCCCGCCGCGGCAGCCGGTTGACCGCCGAGCTCGCGGTGGCGAACACCGAGACCACCAGCTGCGGCCGCTGCGCCTCGACCAGCCGGCCGAGCGCCGGGACGAGCCGGCTGCGCGCCGCCGCGTCGGCGAGCAGCGCCAGCCGGGCGCCCGGGCGCAGCGCCGAGAAGTGGAAGGCGTCGTAGACCCCGGGCAGGTCGAGCAGCCGCCGGAAGACGGCCTCGCCGGCGGCGCCCGAACGCTGCCCGAGCAGGGCCATGGCGTCCACGGTGTCGGTGCTCCAGCCGCGGTCCCGCAGGGTGTCGGCGCAGGCCTGGGCCATCACGTCGTGGCCCTGGCCGAGCGAGCCGGAGACCAGCAGGGCGTGCGGCATCGGGTGGCCCGGTCAGCCGGCGGCGGGCGCCGCGGCGGTGGCCCGGTACCAGTCGGCGTAGCGGTGCACGCCGTCGGCGAAGTTGGTCCGCGGCGACCAGCCGAGCAGCCGCTTGGCCTGGGCGGAGGAGATCCGCCGCCCGGTGTAGTCGGCCTTGCGACCGTCGATGTGCTCGATGGTGACCGGGCCGAGCAGCCGGTCGACGGTGTCGGCGATGTCGCGCACCGAGACGGCGGTGGAGCCCTCCAGGGCGAAGGTCTGGTCCTCGGCGCTGGGGGAGAGGGCCCGGACGTGGGCGTCGGCGAGGTCCTCGACGTAGACGAAGTTGCGGCTCTGCAGGCCGTCCCCGGCGATGGTGATCGGCCGCCCGGCCAGGGCCGCCTGGACGAACCGGGCGACCACCAGCTCGTCGCGCATCCGGGGCCCGTACGGGATGCCGTAGCGCAGGATGGTGAAGTGCTGGCCGTACAGCTCGCGGTAGCTGTGCACGAGCATCTCGGCGGCCAGCTTGGTGGCCACGTACAGGTGCCCGCTGTGCTCCAGCTCGATCGGCACGTGCTCGTCCAACTCCTGCTCGCCACCGTCGAGTTGGTCGTCGGTGAGGGCGGCGCCGTAGACCCACACGGTGCTCGCCAGCACGGTGCGGCTCAGTCCGCTGCGCCGGGCGGCCTCCAGCACCGCCTCGGTGCCGTCGATGTTGGTCCGCACCGCCCGGACCGGGTCGGCGGAGACCTGCTCGACGTCGGCCATCGCGGCGAGGTGGTAGACCACCTCGCTGCCGGCCAGCGCCGAGGTCAGCGCCGGCAGGTCGAGGACGTCGAGCCGGGCGTGCTCGGCGTCGGGGTGGAGGTACTTGTCGGTGGTGTCCACGGCGAGGACCTCGTGGCCGGCCGCGATCAGGTGGTCCACGACGTGTGAACCGATGAACCCGCAGCCACCGGTGACGGCTATCCGCACGGTCTTGCTCCCTTCGCTTCCGCTACCCGGCCATCCGCCGGTGCACGGCCGAGACGGCCTCGATCACCAACTCGGCCTCGTCCCCGGTCATGTCGGAGTGCACCGGCAGGCAGACCTGCCGGGCGCAGACGTCCTCGGCCACCGGCAGCGGACCGCCCCGGTAGGGGGCGAACACCGGCTGGAGGTGCAGCGGCAGGTCGTACACCTCGCCGGACAGCCGCACCCCGTACTCCTCGGCCACCGTCCGCTTGAACGCGGCGCGGTCCACGCCGGGCGCCAGCAGGGCCACGTACTTGTAGTAGTTGCCGCGGCAGCCGGGCGGTTCGAGCACCGGCCGGAGCCCGTCCGGACCGGCCAGGGCCGAGTCGTAGCGGCGGGCGACGGCCCGGCGGTTCTCGATGAACTCCTTCAGCCGGCGCAGGTGCACCGCGCCGACGGCGGCGTGCAGCTCGCTCATCCGCCAGGAGTAGCCGAGCCGGACGTGGTGGTTGGCACCGAAGGAGCCCTTGCCCTGGTCGCGGTAGATCCGGGCCTCGTCGCGCAGCTCCGGCGACTCGGTGACGATCATGCCGCCCTCGCCGCTGGTGACGACCTTGGTCGGGTAGAAGGAGAAGGCCCCGGCCAGGCCGAAGGTCCCGGCGGCGCGGCCGCCCGTGCTGCTGCCGTGGGCGTGCGCGGCGTCCTCGACCAGCGGGACGCCGTGCTCGTCGCACAGCGCGCGCAGGGCGTCCACCTGCGGGGTGACGAGCCCGCCGATGTGGACGAGTACGACGGCTGCGGTATCCGGGGTGAGGGCCGCGGCCAGGGTCTCGGGGGAGAGCGCCAGGGTGGCCGGGTCGACATCGGCGAAGACCGGGCGGCCGCCCGCGTGGACCACCGCGCCGGCCGTCGCGTAGAAGGTGACGGCGGGGACGACCACGTCGCGGCCGCGGACGTCCACGGTGCGCAGGATCATCTCCAGCGCCGCCGTGCCGCTGCTCACCGCGACGGCGTGCGAGGCGCCGTGCTCGGCGGCGAAGGCCTGCTCGAAGCGCTCGGTCCACGGGCCGAGGGTCAGGGCGCCGGTGGTGAGCATCTCGGTCACCGCGTCGGCGACGGCCGCGCGGTCGTTCTCGTCGAACACGATGCGGGCGGCTGGCACGCCCATGGGGCACCTCCGGCGGCGGGCTGGGATCAGCACCGATCGGGACGGGGCGGCACGGACCGGGTCGAAACGGTCGGGCCAGAGGCCCATCACGCTACTTCGCCCGGGCGGTCGCGGCCCGTCGTCGACCCCCGCCCGGGTGACCCCCGGCTGCTCCCGCCGCAGGCCACCGGGCACGACCGGCTGCTCCCCGGGAAGGCCGCGCGCTCCGCCGTACGGGGGAGGGGCGTACTGCGTCCGCAGTACGCAAAGTGCCTGCGCAGGGACGACGACGGAGTAGGGGGCGGCGATCAAGGATGGGACACGCTGCGAGCGGACCGCCTCCGGGTGGCCGCGTCAGTACCCGTCCCCGTCCTCGCATCCGCTGTCGAAGCCCGCTTCCGAGCACCCGCTTCCGAGCACCCGCTTCCGAAACCTGAAGGAGTCCGTTCTCCCGTGGCAACGTTCCTGTACCGCCTGGGCCGATGGGCCTTCGTCCGGCGCCGGCTGGTCGCCCTGCTCTGGGTCGCCGTGCTGGCGCTCGCCGGAGTCCTGGCGGCCAAGGCGCCCGCCGCACCCGACGACGGCTTCTCGATGCCCGGCACGGAGGCGCAGAAGGCCTTCGACCTGATGAACGAGCGCTTCCCCGGCGGCCACGCCGACGGCGCCTCGGCCCGTCTGGTGTTCGTCGCGCCCTCCGGGCAGAAGATCACCGCCGGGCCGAACCAGCAGGCCGTGGAGAAGACGGTCGCCGAGCTCGCCCACGGCGAGCAGGTCACCGGCGCGGTGGACCCGTTCAAGATGCCGGGCGCCGTCTCCAAGGACGGGACGACCGCGTACGCCACGGTCAGCTACTCCGCCAAGGCGGGCGAGGTGTCCAAGGGCGCCACCGACGCGCTCCAGCAGGCCGCCCAGCACGGCCGGGACGCCGGGCTCAAGGTCGAGATCGGCGGCAACGCGCTGATGGCCAAGCCCGAGGCGGGCGGCAGCAGCGAGGCGATCGGCATGGCGCTGTCCGCCGTGGTCCTGGTGATCACCTTCGGCTCGCTGGTCGCCGCCGGCCTGCCGCTGCTCACCGCCGTGATCGGCGTCGGCCTCGGCATGTCGCTGATCACCGCGCTCGGCAGCACGCTCGGCCTCTCCTCGACCACCAGCACGCTCGCCATGATGCTCGGCCTCGCGGTCGGCATCGACTACGCGCTGTTCATCGTCTCCCGCTTCCGGGCCGAGCTGATGGAGGGCCGCACCCCGCAGGAGGCGGCCGGCCGGGCCATCGGCACCGCCGGCTCCGCGGTGGTCTTCGCCGGCCTCACCGTGGTGATCGCCCTCGCCGGGCTCTCCGTGGTCGGCATCCCGATCCTCGCCAAGATGGGCATGGCCGCCGCCGGCACGGTCGTCATCGCCGTGCTGGTCGCGCTCACCCTGGTGCCCGCGCTGCTCGGCTTCATCGGCCGCCGGGCGCTGCCCCGCAAGGTCCGCAAGGCCGAGCGCGACGACCGGGGCGACACCCCCGGCCGGTCGCGGCCGGTCGCGAAGGAGAACGGCGGCGCCCGCTGGGCCCGGTTCATCCTGCGCCGCCCGCTCGGGGTGCTGCTGCTCGGCGTGGTCGGCCTCGGCGTGCTCGCCGCCCCCGCGCTGGACCTGCGGCTCGGCCTGCCCGGCGACGAGTCCAAGCCCACCTCCACCACCCAGCGCCGCGCCTACGACCTGCTGTCCGAGGGCTTCGGCCCCGGCTTCAACGGCCCGCTGACCGTCATGGTGGACGTCAAGGGCACCAAGGACCCGAAGAGTGCCGCCGCGGAGGTCGAGAAGGACATCGCCGCCCTGCCCGGCGTGGTCACCGTGACGCCGCCGATGTTCAACAAGGCGGGGGACACCGCCCTGCTCAACGCCATCCCGGCCACCGGCCCGGCGGAGAGCGCGACCAAGGACCTGGTCCACACCATCCGCGGCCACGCGGCCGGTCTGAAGGCCTCCACCGGGGCGACCGTCCTGGTCAGCGGTACGACGGCGATGAACATCGACGTCTCGCAGAAGCTCAGCGACGCCCTGCTGCCCTACCTCGCGGTGGTCGTCGGCCTGGCCGTCCTGCTGCTGCTGGTGGTCTTCCGCTCCATCCTCGTCCCGCTCAAGGCGGCACTCGGCTTCCTGCTCTCGGTGGCCGCCGCCCTCGGCGCGGTCGTCGCGGTCTTCCAGTGGGGCTGGCTGGCCGACCTGATCGGGGTCGAGCAGACCGGTCCGGTGATGAGCATGATGCCGATCTTCATGATCGGTGTGGTCTTCGGCCTCGCCATGGACTACGAGGTGTTCCTGGTCACCCGGATCCGCGAGGGCTTCGTCCACGGCGAGGAGCCCGGTGAGGCCATCGTCACCGGCTTCCGGCACAACGCCCGGGTGGTCACCGCGGCCGCCTTCATCATGATCGCCGTCTTCGCGGGCTTCATCGGGATGAGCGAGCCGATGATCAAGATGATGGGTCTGGGCCTCGCCGCGGCCGTCGCCTTCGACGCCTTCGTGGTCCGGATGACGATCGTCCCGGCCGTCCTCGCCCTGCTCGGCCGCCGCGCCTGGTGGCTGCCGCGCTGGCTGGACCGGCTGATACCGGACGTCGACGTGGAGGGCAGCAAGCTCCACACCGTCGCCCCCGAACCGGCCCCGGCCCGGGAGTCGGTCACCGTCTAGGTCCGGACAGGTCCTAGGTCCGTTCCGGCTCGGCCCGAGCGTCCCTCGGGCCGAGCCCGGCACCGCCCCGGACCGGGCCGTCCCCTTGGACGGCCCGGTCCGGCGCCGGTCGGCTCGGACACCGGTTCGAGCCCCAACCGTTACCGTTGCTGTCGGGGGCCACCGCCCGCGCGGAGCCCCGACCCGGCGCGCCGCACCCCACCGGTGCGCGGCGCGATCCGACTGGCAGAACCCGGCGAGGGTGCGGCCAGGGCACCCCGACCCGGAGAGCAGGAGCATGAGCGACACCTGGCAGCGGCTGCGCCGCGACCACCCGCGGGTGCTCGACATCGCCGGCGGCGCGGGCCTGCTCGCGGTCACCGCCGCCGGAGCCACCGTCGACCAGACCAGCGGGCGGTTCGCCCCGGTCGACCCGGTCACCGGCGGACTCGCCCTGATCGCCGCCGTCGTCGTCTTCTTCCACCGCCGCCACCCGCGCGCCGTGGTCGTCGTCACCCTGCTCTGCACCATGATCCTCGCCGTGGTCAGCCCCCGGCTGACCCCGACGCTGGCCACCCCGCTGCTGGTCGCCCTCTACTCCCTCGCCGTCCACACCGACCGCTCCACCGCACTGCGCGCCTCGATCGTCACCGCCGTCCTGCTCACCGGGATATCGCTGGTCTTCGGCCCCAGCGGCCCGATCGGCGAACGGCTCAGCGTCCTCGCCTGGGCCCTGCTGCCCGGCGCCCTCGGCGACTCCATCCGCAACCGCCGGGCCCATCTCGCGGCCATCGAGGAGCGCGCCGAACGCGCCGAACGCACCCGCGAGGAGGAGGCCCGCCGCCGGGTCGCCGACGAACGGATCCGGATCGCCCGCGACCTCCACGACGTGGTCGCCCACCACATCGCCCTCGCCAACGCCCAGGCCGGCATCGCCGTCCACCTCATGGACAGCCACCCGGTGCAGGCCCGCGAGGTGCTCAGCCACATCACCGACGCCACCGGCTCCGCACTCCAGGAGCTGCGGGCCACCGTCGGCCTGCTACGCCGAGCCGAAGAACCCGCACCGCTCGAACCCGCCCCCGGCCTGGACCGGCTGCCCGAGCTGATCAACGCCTTCGAGCGGGCCGGCCTGCCGGTCCGCCTCACCGTCGAGGGCGAGCCCCGACCGCTGTCGCCCGGCGTCGACCTCACCGCCTTCCGGATCGTCCAGGAGTCGCTGACCAACGTCGCCAAGCACGCCCGCGGCGCCGGTGCCGAGGTCACCCTCTCCTACAGCGGCAGCCGGGTCGCGGTCAGCGTCGCCAACGGCCGCCCCGCCGCGCCGAGCCGTCCGCGTGCCGCCCTGCTGCCCCCACCCGCCCCGGGCGAGAGCGGCTTCGGCCTGATCGGCATGCGCGAGCGGGCCGGCGCCGTCGGCGGCCGCCTCGCCGCCGACCGGCGGTCCGACGGCGGCTTCCTGGTCACCGCGGAACTCCCGCTGCGCACCGGCGCCCGGGAGGACGTCGCGCCGCACGCGGAGGGCGCCGCCCGCCGCGAGGGCGCCGCCGAACCGGGCGGCCCGGCCGAGCCCGCCGCCAGGGACCGGCCCGCCCACGCCTTCTGGCGCGACTGCACCGTCCGCCCCGCCCGCCCCGCCGACTCCACCCGACCCGATCACGCCCTCCGGAAGGACGAGGACCCCGCATGACCATCCGCGTACTGCTCGCCGACGACCAGGCCCTGCTGCGCGGCGCCTTCCGGATGCTGATCGACGCCGAGGAGGACATGGAGGTGGTCGGCGAGGCCGCCGACGGCCGGGAGGCGGTGGAGCTCGCCCGGGCCACCAAGCCCGACATCGTGCTGATGGACATCCGGATGCCCGGCGCCGACGGCCTCGGCGCCACCGCCGAGATCTGCGCGGACGAGGAGCTCTCGGGCACCCGGGTGCTCATCCTCACCACCTTCGAGATCGACGACTACGTGGCCCAGGCGCTGCGCGCGGGCGCCGGGGGCTTCCTCGGCAAGGGCGCCGACCCGAAGGAGCTGCTCGCCGCCGTGCGCACCGTCGCGGCCGGCGACGCCCTGCTCTCGCCCGCCGCCACCCGGGCCGTGATCGAGCAGTTCCTCGCCCAGCCCGACCCGGCCGCCACCGCGCCGGCCGAACGGCTCGCCGTCCTCACCGCCCGGGAGCGCGAGGTGATGTCGATGGCCGCCACCGGCCTCACCAACGAGGAGATCGCCGAGCGGATGTTCGTCAGCCCGTTCACCGTCCGGACCCATGTGCACCGGGCGATGTCCAAGCTGGACGCCAGGGACCGGGCCCAACTCGTCGCGATCGCCTACCAGTCCGGGCTGGTCCCGCCCGGCCGACCGTCCTGACGGCCGGCCTCCTCGCCGCGCCGCGATCCGCCGCAGTCGTCGCGGTTGTCGCGTTAGCGGACTGAGGCGGCGTCAGAACGTCCTCCCGGCAACCCTTCAAGATCCGGCGGTGGTCGGAAACCGACTCCGAACGGGTGTATCAGCGAGTAGTCTGCCGATGACTCAGAATGAGGAGGGTGTTCGTGGAAACCAAGGACGCGGCCGGCGAGGTGCGGGTTCTCCAGCCGTTGCCCGAGCGCACGGACGACGGATCGCAGGCCTTCGAGCTGCGGCTCGCGCGGCTGCTCCGGGTGCTGGACGTCGAGGTCGCACCGGGGGCGAACTACCCGAGCGCGGCCCGTTGGGAGGTCCACAAGGCGCTCGCCGGGCGGTCCGAGCTGCCCGAGGAGTACTTCGAGCCGTTGCTGGAGGCGGCGGTCCACGACCCCAACCCGAGCTTCAACCGCCGTTTCGTCGAGCCCGCGTTGATCGCCTTCGGCCAGCGCCGGGTCCGCCTCGCCCTGCTGGGATACCTCCAGGCCGGCACCGACCCCGAGCGCGCCGGTGCCGCCCGGGCCTGGTACTGGACGGCGCTGACGGTCGGCGGCGGCCGGACCGCGACCGCCGGCGAGGGCGCCTCCGTCCGCGACAGCTGGAACGAGGCCGCGCTGCGGGAGTTCGTCGGCAACGAGGACCTGGACGTCCGCCGCTGCATCCTGCCCGGCCTGCCCCTGGTGGCACGGGCCTACCCGGCCGAGCTGCACGCCCTGGTCGAGACGGCGGTCACCATCGCCCGGTCGCACCCCGACGAGTACATCCGCCACCGCGCCGAGATCCAGACCGGCCTCTGACCCCCGCCCCCATCCGCTCCGGGTGCGCGCGCCGAGGCGCCCACCCGGAGCGGGCCCTCAGCCGGTCTTGACGGTGATGTCGCCGATGTCCGTGCCCAGGTCGAGCTTGAACTTGCCGTTCGGGTCGTTCTGGACGCCGATGTGCTTCTCGCCGATGTCGGTGCCGGCGCTGACGTGGTACGAGCCGGTCGGGACGGTGACGTGGATCTCGCCGTTGGAGGTGGTGGCCTTGATGTCCTGGGCCTTGCCGGGGGTGAGGTTGATCCCGCCGTTGTCGGTCTTGGCCTGGACCCGGTCGCCCTTGAGCGAAGTGCCCTTGATCTCACCGTTGTTGGTGCGCACGTCGACCGAACCGGCGGCCTGGTCGACGGAGATGTCCCCGGCGTCGGTGTGCACCGAGACCTCGCCGACCTGGGTGAGGTGGATCCCGCCGGCGGAGGTGCCGCCGCTGATCGGCAGTCCGGCCGGGAGCTCGACGGTGTAGTCCACGGAGCAGTTGTGCCCGCAGCCGCCGAGCACCAGCACCCCGCCGTCGACCCGGGTGGTCCCCCCGGGCTTCCCGCTGTGGTAGGTGATCTTCCGGTGGACGGAGACCTTGTCGGCGCCGGACTTGCCGGTGACGGTGATGTCCCCGGCGGAGTTGTCGAGTTTGACCGCGGTGACCCTGTCCGGGACGGTCGCGTCGTCACTGAGCGACGTCCCGACCGGATCGCAGGCGGTGAGCACCCCGGCGGCGAGCGTGGCGAGTCCGGCGGCCGCGACGGCCCCGGCGAGGCGGCGGTTGGTGTGGCGGCGGTGGTGGAGCATGGTGGTGGTTCCCCCCAAGTCATGCGCGATCGTCGCGTGTTGACCCCGTCTGACCGCCCCCGGTCCGGAGCCGTCCCGACGACAGTAGCCGGGGGCACCGGCCCGGGTCGGTGGTAAAAACCCCCCAATCCGAGCTCCGGCCAGCACCACCCCCGACCCGGTCGCCGTGCCCCCGCCGTCAGGGCTTGCGCCCGACCGCGCCGTACATGCTGACCCGCTCCGCCCCCGGGGCGGGCGCCGCCTCGGGCCGCCAGAGCGGCACGGTGACCACCCCGGGATCGAGCAGCTCCAGGCCGTCGAAGAACGCCCCCACCTGCTCCCGGCTCCGGCCGACCAGCGGCGCGGTGGCCCGGTCGTAGATGCCGGTGACCCGGTCCCGCACGGCGGCGGGGATGAAGTCGGCCGTGCCGTGGGAGAGCACCAGGTGGCTGCCGGAGGGCAGCGCCGCCAGCAGGGTGGCCACCGCCCGGTACGGCTCGTCCTCCTCGCGCAGGAAGTGCAGCACGGCCGCGAGCACCAGGCCGACCGGCCGGGAGAAGTCGAGCACCCCCTCGGCCCGGACGGCTTCCAGGACCGCCTTCGGTTCCCGCAGGTCGGCGTGGAGGACGCTGGTGCGCCCGGCGCCCGCCCCGGCCATCAGGGCGCGGGCGTGACTGAGCACGATCGGGTCGTTGTCGACGTAGACGACCCGGGCGGCCCGGTCGACGTTCTGGGCGATCTCGTGGGTGTTGCCGACGGTGGGGATGCCGGTGCCGATGTCGAGGAACTGGTCGACGCCCAGCCCGGCGACGCAGCGCACCGCGCGGGTGAGGAAGCCGCGGTTGGCCCGGGCGGTGGACCGGAACTCGGGATTGGCCGCGAGCGCCTTCTCGGCGGCGGCCCGGTCGGCGGGAAAGTTGTCCTTCCCGCCCAGGTAGTAGTCGTACATCCGGGCCGGGTGGGGGATCTCCGGCCGGAGGTCGGCCGCGATCTCCGGGGTGCCGGACTCCCACATGCTCTCGTATCCCACGGTTGCCGCCCCTCTGGCCGTTCCGGCCGGGTGCGGTCCCCGGACGGGCTGTTCCCGAATCTTGGCGGACAGCCTAAAGCCCAGGTCAGCGCCCTGGTGGTGGATGGTCGGCTCACCCCCGTATGTCCCTTTCGTGGTGCCCCGGCGCCCGTCCCGGCGCAGGATGGGAACTCCGGGGGCCGGAAAGGCCGGCGGCAGTGTGCGACACGGGAGGTCCGGGCCATGGGAATCGCTGTGGCAGACATCCGCGAGTGGCGGGGCCAGGACGTGGTCGACGAGAAGGGCAAGCGGATCGGCTCGCTGGAGTCGGTCTACGTCGAGACGGCCACCGACGAGCCGTTCTTCGCCACCGTCACGATCGGCGTGATCGCCAAGCGCCGGCTGGTCTTCGTCCCGTTGGAGGGCGCGGTGGTCGGTCCGGCCTACCTGCGGGTGGCGTACCCGCGGAGCAAGGTCAAGGACGCCCCGGCGATCGGTACGGACGACATCCTGCCGGCCGCCGACGAGCCCGAGGTCTTCGCCTACTACGAGCTGCCGTACGCGACCGGCGCCGGGGGCGAACGCCGGCTGGCCCGCCGCTGACCATAGCCGCGCCCGACCCCCGAGCCGACCCCCGAGCCGCCCGCCGGGGGGATCCCCGAGTCGATCTTGCTGCAGCCGGGAATGAATACCCCGCCGGGTACACTTGTCCATCGACAGTCGATGGGAAAGGGGCCCGGACATGCAGGTGGACGAGGAGTCGGTCGGCGCGGTCCTGAACCGACTGCGTCGGGCCCAGGGCCAGTTGGCCGGGGTGATCGCGATGATCGAGGCGGGCCGGGACTGCAAGGACGTGGTCACCCAGCTCGCCGCCGTCTCGCGCGCGCTGGACCGGGCCGGGTTCAAGATCGTCGCGAGCGGGATGCGCCAGTGCATGGCCGCCGCCGACGAGGACGCCGCGCCGATGAGCGAGGCCGAGCTGGAGAAGCTCTTCCTCGCGCTGGCCTGAGCATCGGCCGACATCGGCCGGTATGGGCAGATATCGGCCGACAGCCCCGGAGGGCCGTGACGGATCGTCCGTCACGGCCCTTCCTGCTGCCCGCCGAACCGTTCCGCCACGGAGTTCCCGAATCGCCCGATGCTCCGTCATGCGCCGTTCACGTTCCGGTCGCTGGCCTTCGGGTGAATGAGCCCGCCCACAGTTGTACAGCCAACTGTGCGGCGATCACCCTCCCAGCCTCCGTGACCAGCCGCGCGCGGCCCCGGTACCCGTCCCCCGGCGGACCGGGCCCTCGGCGGCGGACAGGACAACCGTGGCCGCAGGCAGCGCCCTGACCCCGACCTCATCCGGCAGCCCCGTCGAAGGCGACCGGCTCACCTTCCACTGGACCACCGACGCCCCCGACGCCAAGAACTGGGTCGGCATCTACGACGGCAGCCGCCAGCCCGGCACCGGCTCCTCGCTGCTCTGGAAGTACGTCCCCGGCACCTCCGGCGACGTCCAGCTGGACACCTCCGCGCTGACCGGCGGCCCGTACACCGCCTACCTGCTCGCCAAGGACGGCTACGGCATCCTCGCGCAGACCGGGCCGTTCAGCTTCCGGCCCAAGCCGGCCGTGGTCCCCCCGCACGCGGCCGTCGACTCCTTCACCGCCACCCCGGTCGCCCCCGGTGAGGCCGTGCGGATCAAGCTCGGCGGCCTGTGGTCCCGCCCGGCGGGCAACGCCGCCGGCTCGGCGGGCTACCGCAAGCTCGGTGGCGCGGCCTGGGCCTCGGTCGCCGCCGACGGCACCCTCACCGGCACCGCGCCCGCCACCGCCGGACGCAACCCCGAGCTGGTCGTGGTCGGCGTCAAGGACAGCACGGGCGCCACCGACACCGTCACCGTGCTGGTCCCGGTGGTGGACCGGTCCGCCGCGCCCCGGCTCAAGGCCGCCAGCTGGAACCTGCACAACGCCGGCTCCGGCTACACCGACGCGCTGGAGAAGCAGCTGCGCGTCGTCCTCGCCCAGGGCCTGGACGTGCTCGCGCTGCAGGAGACGGCCGGTGAGCGGGCGAAGACCCTGGCCGACGCCCTCGGCTGGTACGCCCACCAGAGCCCCGGCAGTGTCGGCATCCTCAGCCGCTACCCGCTCACCGAGCTCACCCCGGCCACCGCCGAGCTGCCCGCCGTCGCCGCCACCCTCCAGCTGCCCGGCGGCCGCACCGTCCGGTTCTGGGCCGCCCACCTGGACGAGGCCGGCTACGGCCCGTACGCCGTCCAGGACGGCGGCACCGCCGCCCAGGTGCTGGCCGCCGAGAACGCCTCGGTCCGGCTCAAGCAGGCCAAGGCGCTGGCCGCCGTGGTGCGCGCGGACCTCGCCCGGCGGATCCCGGTGGTGGTCGCCGGGGCGCTCTCCTCGCCCTCCCACCTGGACTGGACGGCCGCCACCGCCGCCGCCCACCAGGGCGTCGGCCCGCTCGCCTGGCCGGTCACCACCACGCTGCAGGCCGCCGGACTGACCGACGCCTTCCGCGAGGAGAACCGCGACCCGGCCAAGGCCCCGGGCGCCACCTGGTCGCCCACCCGCAAGCGGCGCGGCGACCGCCCCGAGCCGCAGGACCGGATCGACGCCGTCCAGTACGCCGGGGCGCTGAAGCTGGTGGAGGCGCACACCCTGGTCGCCGACTGGCCCCAGCCGGAGCCGAACACCGCCGCCAACGAGTGGCCCTCCGACACCGCCGCCGCCGTCGCCACCTTCCAGCTCTGAGAGGCCAGTTCGTGATGCCCGAGCTCTCCCGCCGCACCTTCGTCGGCGCCTCCGCGGCCGTCGGCGCCACCGCCCTGACCGGCCTGTCCGCCACCCGGGCCGACGCCGCCCCCGCCGCCGACCCCGACCGCGGCCTCACCGGCACCCTCAAGGACGTCAAGCACGTCGTCGTCCTGATGCAGGAGAACCGCAGCTTCGACCACTACTTCGGCACCCTGAGCGGTGTGCGCGGCTTCGGTGACAAGCAGGCGCTCCAATTCCCGGACGGCGGCGACGTGTTCCGCCAGCCGGACAGCCGCCGCAGCGACGGCGGGGCGATGCTGCCGTACCGGATGGACACCTCCAAGTACAACGCGCAGAACGCCGGCGGCCTGGCCCACGACTGGGCGACCGGCCACCAGGCGATCAACAACGGCGCGATGAACAAGTGGATCGCCGCCAAGGGCGAGCGCACCATGGGGTACTTCACCCGGGACGACATCCCCTTCCAGTACGCCCTGGCCGACGCCTTCACCCTCTGCGACGCCTACTTCACCTCGCTGGCCGGCCCCACCGACCCCAACCGGCTCTACCTGTGGACCGGCACCTCCGGCCCCGGCCGCGACGGCACCACCGGCCCCTGGATCGACAACACCCCGGTCACCGACAACCCCGTCGCCGACTGGACCACCTACGCCGAGCGCCTCCAGGCGGCGGGCGTCAGCTGGCGGGTCTACCACAACCCCAGCAAGGACGACCGCACCGGCGACTACGACGACAACGCGCTCTCCTACTTCAAGCAGTTCCACAACTTCCCGCACGACGACCCGCGGTACATCAACGCGATGACCAAGTTCGACCCCACCGACTTCGACCGCCACTGCAAGGACGGCACCCTGCCGACCGTCTCCTGGCTGGTCGCGCCCTACCTGTTCTCCGAACACCCGGACGCCGGCCCGGCCTACGGCGCCCACTGGGTCAACCAGGCGCTGCAGTCGCTGATGTCCAACCCGGACGTCTGGCGGCACACCGTCTTCCTGGTGATGTACGACGAGAACGACGGCTACTTCGACCACATGGTCCCGCCCACCCCCGAGCCCGGCACCCCCGAGGAGTTCACCCACGGGCGCGCGATCGGCCTCGGCAACCGCGTCCCGCTCTGGGTGGCCTCCCCGTGGTCGCGCGGCGGATGGGTCAACTCCCAGGTGTTCGACCACACTTCGGTGCTGCGCTTCATGGAGCTGGTCACCGGCGTGGCCGAGCCCAACATCTCCGCCTGGCGCCGGGCCGTCTGCGGCGACCTCACCAGCTGCTTCGACTTCGCCGCCCCGGACCCCTCGATCCCGAAGCTGCCCGACACCAACGCCCTGATGGCGAAGGCCGACGCGGGCACCAAGCTGCCCGGCGTCGCCCTCCCGGCGACCGGTGCCCAGGCGATGCCGGTCCAGGAGCGCGGCGACCGCCCGCACCGCCCGCTGCCGTACCAGCCGTGGGCCGACGTCGCGGTGGACCGGAAGACCGGCAAGGTCACCTGCACCATGAGCAACGACGGCTCGGTGGCCTTCCCCTACACCGTCTACCCGAACATCCTGCTGCCGTTCGCGGGCACCCCGTACACCGTCGCCCCCGGCGCCACCGCCGACCACGTCTGGGACGCCGCCGCCACCGACGGGCGCTACGACTTCACCGTGCACGGCCCGGACGGCTTCGTGCGCCGCTTCGCCGGGACGGTGGTCCGGGACGGGCAGGACGGCCAGAACGACATCGGTGTGCCGATCGTCACCGCCGACCTGCACGGCAGCCTGAAGCTCACCCTCCAGGTGGCCAACGACGGGATGACCGACGTGGCCTTCACCGCCGCGCCCAACGACTTCGCGGGCAGCGCGCAGACCGTCTGGGTCAAGCCCGGCAAGCAGGTCGACCTCTCCTGGCCGCTGGACAAGCAGGGCCGCTACGACGTGGTCGTCACCGCCCACACCGGGCAGCGCTTCGTGCAGCGCTACGCGGGCTGGGTGCACTGAGCCGTGGCCACGGACGGGGGCGCCGATCCGGTGACCCCCGGCCGTGGCTCGGCCGCGCTGTCGGACCCCGCCGCTACCGTCGGGCCCATGCAGCAGATCACCCCCTTCCTCTGGTACGACACCGAGGCCGAGACGGCCGCCACCCTCTACACCTCGCTGTTCCCCGACTCCCGGATCACCAGGGTCACCCGCTACGGCGAAGGCGCCCCGGTGCCGGCCGGCACGGTGATGACGGTCGAGTTCGAACTCGCCGGCCGGGCCTACACCGCGCTCAACGGCGGCCCGATGTTCTCCTTCACCGAGGCGTTCTCGCTCCAGGTCACCTGCGAGGACCAGCAGGAGGTCGACCGCCTCTGGACGGCGCTCACCGCCGACGGCGGCCAGCCGGGCCCGTGCGGCTGGCTCAAGGACCGCTTCGGCCTCTCCTGGCAGATCGTCCCGCAGGTCCTGCTCGACCTGGTCGGCGGCGAGGACCGGGCCAAGGCCGAGCGCGCGACGGCGGCCATGATGCAGATGCAGAAGATCGAGATCCAGGCGCTGCTCGACGCGGCGGGGGGCTGAGCCCGTGACCGCCTTCACCCACCGCGGCACCGTCTACCTGCGCGCCACCCCGGAACGGGTCTGGCACGCGCTCACCAACGCCGACGAGTCCGGCCTCTACTGGGGCCACCGCAACGTCTCCACCTGGCTGCCCGGCGCCTCCTGGGAGCACCAGCGCACCGACGACTCCGGGATCGCCGACGTGATCGGCAGCGTCGAGGTGGCCGACCGCCCGCACCGGCTGGTCACGACCTGGGCCGGACCGCAGGAGCAGCGCGGCGGCTGGCCCTCCCGGGTCACCTTCGAGCTGCGGGGCTGGCAGGACCTCACCCGGCTCACCGTCACCCACGAG
Organism: Kitasatospora sp. NPDC096077; assembly: GCF_040303245.1. Taxonomy (NCBI): domain Bacteria; kingdom Bacillati; phylum Actinomycetota; class Actinomycetes; order Kitasatosporales; family Streptomycetaceae; genus Kitasatospora; species Kitasatospora sp. NPDC096077. The sequence goes on from NZ_JBEOSV010000055.1 coordinate 22,636, forward strand.
GACCTGCCGGACGAGGCCGCCCGGGTGGACGCCGAACAGGGCTGGTCGGCGGTGCTGTCCAACCTCAAGACCTACCTGGAGACCGGCCACCCGCTGCCGCAGCAGCCCTGGCTGATGCCCTGAGCGGTCCCGCGTGGAACCGTGGAACCGCAGGATCGCGGAATCGCGGAATCAGCGCCCGGCCCCCGCCGCCGGGCGCTCCCGTTCGTCCTGCCGCCGTCGGCCCCGGACGGCGCGGCGCAGCCCGGGCAGCCGGGAGAGCCGCTCCCGGCTGACCAGCGCGGCCCGGTCCAGCTCCTCCATCAGCCGCCGGGTGCGGTGCTCCAGGTCCAGCTCGTCCAGGATCCGGTCGACCTCGGCCAGCATCGAGCCGTGCAGCTGCCAGGCCTCCGGGTGCTCCTGGACCTTCCGCAGCAGCACCTGCGCCACGTTGTCCCGGCAGGTCCAGGCGGCCGCGAGCTCGGCGGTCAGCCGCTCCTCGGCCTCCTCGGCGCTGCGGCTCACCTGGGTGGTGACCAGCACCGCGAAGCTGACCATCGCCCCGCCGACGTGCGCCAGCAGCTCCTCCAGCCCGACCGCGACCTCGGCCGGGAACAGCCGCTCGCCGTCCCCGCGCCGCTTGGCCAGGTCGGTCAGCGAGCGGGCCAGCACCCGGATCACCACCACGCAGATCTCCAGGGTGTCCAGCCCGGTGCGCAGTACCAGCCGGGAGAGCAGCCCCTCGGTGATCCTCGGGTTGAACCGCAGGCTGTCCTCGGCCTGGCGCAGCGCGGCGTCCACGTCCGCGATCGCCTGGTCCAGCCGGCGGGCCTCGTGCAGCCGCTCGGCGGCCCGGGCCACGGGGGTGGGGCGGCCCAGCTGTTCGGAGAGGTCCAGCAGCAGCTGGCGGGCCCGCCGGGCGAGGTCCTCGATCGACTCCCCGGCGGTGTCCACCCAGACCGGCGGGGCGAAGAGCAGGTTGAACAGCAGGCCGACGGCGGCGCCGATCAGGGTCTCCAGCACCCGGTCCCAGGCCTGGGAGGCCAGCTTGGTGACGCCCAGGATCAGCATCGCGCTGATCGCGACCTCCTGGACGAACTCCTCCACCCGGACGAACCGGCCGATGACCAGCGAGGCCAGGATGATCAGCCCGAGGCTCCACCAGGAGAGCCCGACCACGGCGCTGAATCCGATCGCGATCAGCACCCCGACCACCACCGAGACCACCCGGCGAACGCTGGTCTTGAGCGTTGAGAAGACGGTGACCTGCACCACCAGCAGCGCGGTGAGCGGCGCCGTCAGCGGGGCGGGCTCGGTGCTCAGCCGGGTGGCCACCGCGTACGACAGGGTGGCGGCCACGGTGGCCCGCAGCGTCTGGACGGCGAACGGGTCCCGGGCGGCGCGGCGGAGCAGGCTCGTCAGGGACTCCGGGAGAAGGGGCATGACGGCCTTCTTTCCCCGAAGCCGCCACCGACACCGCCGGGCACGGCCGGGACTAGCCCGTCCGGCGCTCGGTCCGACAGACCCCTTAGGCCTCGCGGTTGAAGCGCAGCTTCCAGGGCGCGAGCGCGGACTCCACCTGCACCCCGATGCTCATCTTCGAGGCGCCCTCGATCCGCTCCTCGAAGCGGATCGGAACCTCCCGGATGGTCAGCCCGCGCTGGATCACCCGGTAGTTCATCTCGACCTGGAACGAGTAGCCGTTGCTCTGCACGGTCGGCAGGTCGATGGCCCGCAGGGTGGTGGCCCGCCAGGCCTTGAAGCCGGCGGTGGCGTCCCGGACGCCCAGGCCGAGGATCGTGTTGACGTAGAAGTTGGCCCAGGCGGACAGCGCCTTGCGGTGCCAGGGCCACTCCTCGGCGGTCGAGCCGCCGGGCACGTAGCGGGAGCCGAGCACCACGGCGGTGTCGCCGGCCAGCAGGGCGGCCAGCATCGCGGGTATCGCGGAGGCCGGGTGGGAGAGGTCGGCGTCCATCTGGATCACCACGTCCGCGTCCTCGTCCAGCGCCCGGGCCATGCCGGCCAGGTAGGCGCGGCCGAGGCCGTCCTTCTCGGTGCGGTGCAGCACGCCGACGGTGCCCGCGGAGTCGGCGGCGAGCTTGTCGGCGAGCTCGCCGGTGCCGTCGGGGGAGTTGTCGTCGACCACCAGCAGGTGCAGGTTCGGGACCGCCAGCTCCGCGAGGAGCCCGGCGAGGACCGGAAGGTTCTCCCGCTCGTTGTACGTGGGGACGACGACAACGACCTTCGGGGAGGCCTCGACCATGTTCTGTTTCCCTCGTGCCCTCGCCGGCCGGCACCAATGCCGCACCGGTCGGTTGTCCTGGACGACCTGCGCTGCTGTCAGACCGTGCGAGTGTAGCGGGATCAACGGCCCGCTCCCGCCCCGGACCGGCCCGGAAACCGGTTCGACCGCGATGGACCGTTACGCCGTGCCGTAGACCGCGGCCAGGTTGTCCCGGGCGGGGTGGGTGCGCCCGGCCGGACCGGCGGCGAAGACGCGCAGCACGTTCTCGGTGACCCTGCGGACCACGTCCCCGGCACGGGAGTCGATGCCGTGGTCGGCCTTGCCGCCGCCCGGGCCGTGGGCGTCCAGGGTCTCCACCCAGCGCATCGTCCCGGAGGCGAACACCCCGGCGCCGCTCGGCACGGTGTGGTACGCGGTGTCGGAGTGCGAGGGCCGGCCCTCGCAGACCACCGGGGAGTGGGCGATCACCTCGATCGGGCGCGGGGTGGGGAAGGCGGTGTCCACCCGGTCGTACTCGACTCCGACCAGGTGGGGGAAGGAGGCCCCGGCCGCCAGGCCCGTCCCCTCGAAGGCCCAGTGGTCCGGCGAGGTGACCACGTACGGGGCGTCCACCGGGTAGCCGTCGTAGATCACCCCGAGCATCGAGCTCTCCGGGTCGGCGCCCGGACCGGCCCGGAAGTCGGTGGTCGCGGGGGAGCCCGTCTGGCGGCCCGGGTCCTGGGCCCAGGCGTCCTTGTAGCAGACCACCGTGCGGTCCGGGCCGAGCTCGGTGGGCTCGAAGCGGACCCGGCGGAAGCAGCAGTTGGCACCCAGGATCGCCAGGTTCGTCCCGGCGTCGCGGGCCGCTGTGACATGGGCGCGCTGTTCGGGGGACCAGTACTCGTCGTGGCCGAGGGACAGCACGGCGCTCGCGCCGCGCAGCAGGCCCGGCTCCCGTGCGACGTCGATCCCGGTGGTGTAGGCGAGCGGCAGCCCGAGCCGCTCGGCCAGGGCGACCAGCGGCGCCTCGTAGACGAGGAACAGTCCGGCGCCGTGGTCGTAGTCGTAGGGCCGGTCGAAGACCACCTGCAGCGAGCGGGTGGCCAGGCCGCCGGTCGGGCCGTTGTAGAGGCTGTAGCCGCCCCACTCGTTGTAGGCCTGCCAGGTCGCCGGGGCGCTCATGACCACGGTCCGGCCGGCGGTGCTCGCGGAGCGGACGGTGAGCGGGACGTAGCTGCGGCCGGTGCCGTCCTCGGCGTCCAGGCGCAGCAGGTAGGCGCCCTCGGGCCAGCCGGGGGTCTCCACGGTGAGGGTGCGCGGCCAGCCGGTCAGCACGGTGCGGGTGGTGCGGTCCACCTGCGGGGCGGCCTGCTTGCCGCCGGGCACGTGCTCGCGGCGCCAGACCAGCCGGGCCCGGGCGCCGCCGTACCAGCCCATCCGGTAGGCGGAGACGGTGAAGGCCGCGGCGGCGGTGGAGACGTGCAGGCCGAAGGACTCGCCGGGCAGCACGCTGACCCGGTCGGCGAAGCCCTCGACGGCGCCGGGCGCGCCGGGGTCGGTGATCTCCCAGTCCGGGTTGCCGGGCCGGGACCGCTCGTCCGGGGCGTCGTCCTTCGGGTCGGCCCGCTGGGCGGGGGTGGGCGCGGTGCTGGCGGGGGTGCCCTGGGGGTCGGGCCCGGGTTGCGGGACGGTGCCCGGGTGCCGGGTTCCGCAGGAGGTGACGGCGGCCGCCACCAGGCCCAGGCCCAGGATCCTCCGCCGACTCGGTTCGGCCACCGCTGCCTCCCTGCTGTCCGTTGCCCTGTCGTCGGTCGTCGCCGACCCCCGGGGTGGTGTCAACACCGGCGGTCAATGCGCGCGGACATCTATACCCCGTTCGGGTAGGCCTGGCGCACCGCCGCGCCGGATCCGGCGCGCCCGCCCGGCCGCCGGCGGCCACCCGGGAGGGCCGTACGGGCGCACCCCGGCGTGTTGGCCCGCACGGTTGCCCGGCGGCCCGGGCCCGGTCACCTAGCCTGACCAGGCCCGCCGTCCGGCGGCCTTGGGGGTCCGGAACCGTGCGGCGGCGGGCCGAAGTCGTGGACAGGGGTGTACGTGGTCTCGTCGGGTTCGGCCGAAGCGGGAACGGCTGCTTCGACCCGGGGTGCGAGGTTCCGGGCCTGGATGCTCGAAGGCCTGTCGGACATGGCCAAGCAGCACCCCGGCCCGCACGCGGAGGCGCCGGCCGAGAAGGGCGCGCACTGGTTCCGGGTCATGTGCCTGACCGGCCTCGACTACTTCTCCACCCTCGGCTACCAGCCGGGCATCGCGGCGCTCGCGGCCGGTCTGCTGTCGCCGATCGCCACCATCGTGCTGGTCCTGGTCACCCTGTTCGGCGCGCTGCCGGTGTACCGCCGGGTGGCCGTGGAGAGCCCGCACGGCCAGGGCTCGATCGCGATGCTGGAGCGGCTGCTGTCGTTCTGGCAGGGCAAGCTCTTCGTGCTGACCCTGCTCGGCTTCGCCGCCACCGACTTCATGATCACCATCACCCTGTCGGCCGCCGACGCGACCGCGCACCTGATCGAGAACCCGCACCTGCACAGCACCCTGTCCGGCAAGCAGGTGATGCTCACCCTGATCCTGGTGGCGCTGCTCGGCGCGGTCTTCCTCAAGGGCTTCAGCGAGGCGATCGGCCTGGCCGTCGTCCTGGTCCTGGTCTACCTGGCACTCAACGTCGTGGTGGTGGCCAACGGCATCTGGCACGTCCTCAAGGAGCCGCACGTCTTCGGCGACTGGACCGACGGGCTCACCGCCGAGCACGGCAACGGCTTCGCGATGATCGGCGTGGCGCTGATCGTCTTCCCGAAGCTGGCGCTCGGCCTCTCCGGCTTCGAGACCGGCGTCGCCGTGATGCCGCACATCGAGGGCGACCCGGACGACACCGAGGAGAAGCCCACCGGCCGGATCCGCGGCGCCCGGCGCCTGCTCACCACCGCCGCCGTGATCATGAGCGTCTTCCTGATCGCCACCAGCCTGATCACCACCCTGTTGATCCCCAAGGCCGCCTTCCAGAACGGCGGCCAGGCCAACGGGCGGGCGCTCGCCTACCTCGCCCACGAGAACCTGGGCAGCGCCTTCGGCAGCATCTACGACCTGTCGACCATCGCCATCCTCTGGTTCGCCGGAGCCTCCGCGATGGCGGGACTGCTCAACCTGATGCCCCGCTACCTGCCCCGCTACGGGATGGCCCCGCACTGGGCCCGGGCGGTGCGGCCGACGGTGATCGTGCTGACCCTGATCGCCTTCCTGGTCACCTGGGTCTTCGACGCCAACGTCGACGCCCAGGGCGGTGCCTACGCCACCGGCGTGCTGGTGCTGATCAGCTCCGCCGCGGTCGCCGTCACCATCGCCGCCCGCAAGGCCCGGGAACGGCGCTGGACCACCACCTTCGCGGTGATCTCCGCGGTGTTCCTCTACACCACGGCCGTGAACATCGCCGAGCGCCCGGACGGCGTCAAGATCGGCGCGTGCTTCATCGCGGGCATCATGCTGGTCTCCTTCCTCTCCCGGCTCAAGCGCGCCTTCGAACTGCGGGTCACCGACGTGGTCCTGGACGACGTCGCCGAGCGCTTCGTCCGGGACTACATGCACCGTCCGCTGCGGCTGATCGCCAACGAGCCGAACAGCCGGGACATCGCCGAGTACCGGGACAAGCTCCGCCAGATCCGCAAGGACAACGACATCCCGGCCGAGGACGACCTGGTCTTCGTCGAGGTGACGGTGCTCGACCCGTCCGAGTTCGAGTCGGAGCTGACCGTGCACGGTGAGGTGCTGCACGACCGCTACCGGGTGCTGTCGCTGCACAGTTCCAGCGTGCCCAACGCGCTGGCCGCCCTGCTGCTGCGGGTGCGCGACCTCACCGGGCAGCAGCCGCACATCTACTTCGAGTGGACCGAGGGCAACCCGTTCGCCCAGTTCCTGCGGTTCTTCCTGTTCGGGCAGGGCGAGATCGCGCCGGTCACCCGGGAGGTGCTCCGCGAGGCGGAGCCCGACCGCAGCCGGCGGCCCGCGGTGCACGTGGGCTGAGTCCGAACCGGCCCGCCGGCGCCGGCCGTTCGGTCCGGCGCCGGCGATGCGGCCGGGCGCCCGCTCAGCGGGACGCGCGGTTCTTGCTCCAGGCGGGCGAGACGATCGCCACCAGGGCGACGGCGAAGCCGAGTTGGAGGATGTGACGGATCCAGTCGATGCCGGAGGTGTGGCGGACGCCGATCCAACCGGAGACGGCATTGCCCAGCCAGGCCCCGGCAGCGCCCAGCAGCATGGTCAGCCACCAGGGGATCGACTGCGGTCCGCGCAGGATCAGCTTGGCGAGCACACCGAGCACGAAGCCGATGAGCAGAATCCACAGGAGCTGGAACATCGCGGTCCACCTTCCCGGCGCCGCCGGAGTGACCGGCGCGCCGACTCGCCGAAGACGCGGTTCGTCCCATGATCACCCGCTTCGGCCGAACGGGCACCTCGGGGCGCAACCCCGCAGGTGAGCGGCCCGGGGCGGGGCCGGCCGGAGAGCGGTCCGGGGTGCGGTCGGGGGTGCGGTCCGGTGCGGGGTCCGGGGCGCGGACGGTCGCGAACCCGCCGTCGGTGGGGCCGGAAACGCACTGTTCAGCGGGTCGTTCATGCCAGTGGGAATGTCTTTCGACAGGCCTGATCCGATCGGGCCTCAGAGCGTCCGGACGTCCGCGACGGCCTGGCGGACGTCCGGGTGCGGATCCCCGGCGAGGCCGTCCAGCAGGTCGGCGACACCCGGTGTGGACCAGCCCTGGACGGCCCAGACCAGCTCCCGGCGGACGTCCGGGTCGGGGTGGGCGGCCAGCCGGCCGAGGCGGTCCAGCGGGCCGCGGCGGCGCAGGCCGAGCCAGTGCAGGGCGTCCCGCAGGGTGGCAGGGTCCCCGGGGTCGCCCGCCGCCTCGATCCGGGCGAGCAGGACGGACACGGGCGGCGGCGGGCCGTCCAGCGGGTGCGGATGGCGCTCGCGCAGCCGCCGGCTGCCGTACTCGCCGCGGATCCGGCAGCCGAGGCAGGTGCAGGGTCTGGTCCCGTGGGCGTTCGGCAGGTAGCGCCAGCCCGCGACCTGGGGCACCGCGCGGATCCGGTGCACCTCGCCGGCGGCCACCGCGCGCGGCAGGACCACCTCCCAGCCGCGCGGGTCCGGCAGAGCGGCGATCCGGGCGACCGCCTCGGCGGCGGTCAGCCACCGCTGGGCGTCCTTGGCGCGGTCCCGGTAGTGCCCGCCCAGCACCTGCTGGGCGTCGTCCAGCCGGACGTGCACGGCGGCCAGCGACCCCTTCGGCCCGAACCGGGCCAGCTCGCGCAGCCACTGGTGGGTGAGGGTGTACGAGGGCAGCACGGGGAAGCAGTACACCCCGCGCACGCCGCCCTGGCCCCGGCTGTCGGCCCGGATCCCGGCGCGCCGGATCCGCGGCGTGTTCGCCGCCGACGTCAGGTGCACGAACATCGCCATGGGGCGGATGGTAGTGCTCCGTCCGGCTCCGGTTCGACGGCTTTTCGGCGGCCCCCGGCTACGGGTGACCGGTGCGACGGCTGATCAGGACGGCCAGGCCGTCCAGGATCCGGTCCAGGCCGAAGTCCAGCGCCCGGTCGTGTCCGCCGGGCTCGGCCATCGCGGCGGCCACGGCGGGGTAGCGGTCGGCGTGCCGGTGCACCACGGTGCCGAGGGCGGCGAGGAACTCGGCCTCGGGGGAGCCGTCCGGCCCGGCCGCGCGGGCCTGTTCGGCGATGGTGCGCACGTGTCCGGCGAGCAGCACGGCGGCGTCCATCCGCTCGGCGCCGCTCAGGCCGTGGCCGTCGAGCGCGGCCACCACCCGCTCCAGCCAGGCGAGTTCCCGCGGGCCGGGCACCCGGGGGCCGAGGGTGGCGTCCAGCAGCCACGGGTGTCGGATGAAGGAAGCGGCCAAGTGCTGGGCCCAGGCGGTGAGTTGCTCCCGCCAGTCGAGTCCTTCGGTGGTCGCGGGGGGTTCGGCGAGGGCCGACTCGACCATCAGCGCGACCAGTTCGGCCTTGCCGGGGACGTAGCGGTAGAGCGACATCTTGGTGTGGTCGAGCAGCCCGGCCACCTTCTGCATGGAGACCGCGGCCAGGCTCTCCGCGTCCGCCACCTCGACGCCCGCGGCGGCGATCCGCTCCAGGCTGAGGCTCGGCTTCGGGCCGCGGGTCGGGCGGGTGGGCCCGTCCCAGAGCAGCCGCACCGTGTCGTCCGCAGCCTGGCCCATCGTCCGCTCCCGTTCCGAGTCGCCTGCCGGTGGTCGCCCGCCGGGGGTTGCCGCATCCATCAACTGTGTCTACCGTACACAGCAATGAACAGTGTCCGGTGGACACAGTTTTCCGATCTCCGATGGAGGGGGTTTCCATGAGCGCTTCCGTGCGTACCAGGGTGCTGATCTCGGGCGCGAGCATCGCCGGCCCGGCGCTGGCCCACTGGCTGGGCCGGTACGGCTTCGAGGTCACCGTCGTCGAGCTCGCCCCGGCGCTGCGCGGCGGCGGGCAGAACGTCGACTTCCGCGGGCCCACCCACCTCACCGTGCTGGAACGGATGGGCGTGCTGGAGGAACTGCGCGCCCTCGACACCGGTGGCAGCCCGATCACCTTCGTCGACCAGGACGGGCGCCGACTGCTGCACCTGCCCGCCGACTTCGCCGGCGGCGAGCTGGAGATCCCGCGCGGGGAGCTGGCCCGACTGCTGCACCGGCACAGCGAGTCCCGCGCCGAGTACGTCTTCGGCGACTCGGTCGACGCCCTGGAGCAGACGCCGAGCGGCGTGCGGGTCGCCTTCCGGCACGGTGCACCGCGCGAGTTCGACCTGGTGATCGGCGCCGACGGGCTGCACTCCACGGTGCGACGGCTCGCCTTCGGCCCCGAGCAGCGGTACGTCCGCCACCTCGGCTACTACGCGGCCACCTGGCAGCTGCCCAACGACGACGGGCTGCCGACCGACGGGACGGCCCTGAACGTCCCCGGCCGACTGATGTCCGTCGGCGCCGACCACCGCGACCCGACCAGGGCGGGCGCCTTCTGCCTCTTCGCCTCTCCCGAACTGCGCTACGACCGGCACGACCCCGGGCAGCAGAAGGCGCTGGTCCGGCAGGCCTTCGCCGGCCTCGGCTGGCGGGTGCCGGACCTGCTGCGGAGTCTGGACGCCGTGCCCGAGCTGTACTTCGACTCGATCAGCCGCGCCGACGTGCCCAGCTGGTCCACCGGCCGGATCGCCCTGCTCGGCGACGCCGCCTGCGGCGCCACCATCGGCGGGATGGGCACCGGGACGGCGGTGGTCGCGGCGTACGTCCTCGCGGGCGAGCTGGCGCTGGCCGACGGCGACCACCGGGCGGCCTTCGCCCGGTACGAGGGGCTGCTGCGCGGCTACGCCCGGGGCTGCCAGAAGGGCGGCGACCGCACCGGGCCGTTCCTGGCGCCGCGCACCCGCGCCGGGCTGCGGCTGCGCGACGGGCTGCTCAACCGGCGGTGGGTGCTGGACCGGATGCTGGCGCTGGGCAAGCAGGTGTCCAGCGTCGAACTGCCGGACTACCGGGCGCTGCTCAGTGCGGTGGGGTGATCCGGTTGCCGTTGTCGAGCACCGCCTCGACCTGGACGGTGGACCGGGCGGGCCGCTCCACCGCGAGGGTGCGGTCCGGGGTCGGGCGGTCGGCGGACCAGTCCGGGCCCTTGGCGGTGAGCCGGGCGACCCGGCGGCTGCCCGCCGCGAGCAGGTAGTCGGGGCCCTGCGGGGAGTGCCACCAGGTCCAGGCCACGGTGTCCTGCTCGAACCGGCTGCACGCGCGGCCCGGGCCGCCACCGGTGCGCTGCGGGCCCCGGGCGGTCGGCAGCAGGACGGCGGTGGCCGCGCTGCCCTCGCCCGTCCAGCGGTCGGCGCGCAGGCAGAACCAGGCGGCCGAGCCCGCGTTCTGCGGCAGCGGCTGCACCGCGAAGGCCCACAGGTTCAGCTGTTTGACGCCCGGGGTGCCGTCCGGCACCGCGCAGCCGGCCCGGGCCCAGGCCTGGAGGGCGTCCGGGCCGGTCGCCTCGTGCGGTTCGCGGGCGGGCTGGTTGCGGTCCGGGGGCGGGGTGTAGGTGAGGTGGGCCGGGAGCAGACCGCCCAGATCGGCGAGGACGAAGGCGTGCTTCTCGGCGATCACCGGGGAGGAGTGCAGCTGCAGCACGGTGGCGCCCCGGCAGTCCGCGAGCCCGCCGCCCGGGGTGGCCGGGGTGATCCCGTCGGGGTGGTCCAGCGGACGGGCGGCCGTGTCGGGCTGGTCGATCCGGCGGGTCTCGGCGGTCTCCACCCAGGGCGCCAGCAGGTAGCGGACCGCAGTGCCCTGGCGGCCGAGCACCACCGCGCCCGCCGTGGTCGGGCCCGAGGAGTCGGCCCGGGCGAGGTCCAGTCCGCCACCGCTCCCGTCGGTGTACCGGGCGATCCGGCGGCCGTCGTAGAGCACCGCCACGCCGGTGCCGTCCAGCGTCCCGGCGAACAGCAGCTGCGGCGGGGTCGCGGGCGGGGCGGAGTCGGTGCCCGGTTCGGCGTGGGTCCGCGGGCCCGGCTGGGCCCAGGCGGCCAGGGCGCGGCCGAGCAGCGCACCGTCCTCGCGCCGGTCGCCGCGGGCGGGCCAGGCGGTGAAGTCGATCCGCGCCGTGTGCTCCCAGGCGTCCGGTGCCACCCGGACCAGTCGGGCCGGGTCGGCGGGGTCGGCCGGGGCGTCCGCGGACCGTTCGGCCGGCCGCGGGACGGTGCCCACCGGACCGGAACCGCCGCCCAGCACCGCCGCGGTGGTGGTCAGTCCGAGCAGCCCGACCGCCAGCGCGGCGGTCAGCGTGCGGCGGCGGCGCAGCAGGTCGGTGGGCTGCACCCGGACCGCGCACGGGTCGAAGGCGGACAGCTCGGGATCCGGTCCGGCCGGGACCTCGGCCGCCGCCGCGACCGCCTCGGCCGGCCGGGCCACCCCGGCCTCCCGCAGCACCTGCTCCGCCCCGGGACCGTCCAGTCCCTCCACCTCGCGCAGCGCGAAGGCCGCCCGGGCCGGGGCGTCCAGACCGGCGAGCGCGTGGTCCAGCGCCGCGTCCTGCTCGCCGCCGTGCGGGGTGAACAGCCGCAGGCCCCAGACCCGGGGCGCCAGCAGCCGTGCGGCCGGGTGCGGCCGCAGGGCGGCGCGCAGCACCCGCAGGCGCAGTGCGGCGTAGCCGGGGTCGGTGGTGGCGCTCCCGTCGGCCTGGCCGGTCCGGTCGACCAGGCCTGTCCGGTCGGCCTCGGGGCCGGAGGGCCGGTCGGCGCGGGTCCAGCGGAACGGCAGGGCGCGCTGGACCGCGGCGTGGGCGGCGAGGACCCGGCTGTGCCGGTCCCGGTCGGCGGGCAGGGCCAGGTAGGCCAGCCGGACCAGCCTGCGGTAGTGGCGCACCAGCGTGGCCTCCGCCTCCGCCACCGGGTGCGCCGTCGGTGCCGCGCCCGCCGTCCGTCCTGCCAACGGGCCCTCCCGGTGCCTGCGTGCTGTCGTGGTGGACGGTCCAACGAGTCGATCATGTGATGGTTGCGCCGTCCGGGGGAGCGGGCGCGTGGCGGGGGGCGCGGCGCCGTCGGTCCGCTCCAGCCCGCTCCGGTCCGACGGGAGGCCCCGGTCCTCGCGGGCGGCCCGGGCGTCGGAGGAGTGTTCGCAGGTCAGGGCCTTTGGTCCCACCCGTTCGGCCCCTTGGCCCCTGGCGGTTCGTCCGGCCGGAGGCCATCCTGCGGGTACCGGCCGGGACGATCCGCGCCCGATCGGACCAGCATCGTTGGACGAGGTGAACCGGCGTGCGGCATGCCACCGTCGAAACTGTGATGACCACTCCCGTGGTCCGGATCGCGCCCGAGACCGGCTTCCGGGAGATCGTCGCGCTGCTGACCGAGTACGACATCACCGGAGTGCCGGTGGTGGACCCGGAGGGGCGCCCGCTCGGCCTGGTGTCGGAGGCGGACCTGCTGCGCACGCTGGCCGCCCAGGAGGACCCGGGCAGTCTGCTCCCGGCGCCGGAGTCCGCGCAGGCCGGGCCGGGCGGCGAGGTCACGGCGGCGGACCTGATGACCGCCCAGCCGGTGTGCACCACGCCCGACAGCAGCGTGGTCGCGGCGGCCCGGCTGATGAGCCGGCACGGGCTGAAGCGGCTGCCGGTGCTGGACGAGGAGGGGCGGGTGATCGGCATGGTGAGCCGGGGCGACCTGCTGCGGGTGTTCCTGCGCGAGGACCGGATCATCCGGCGGGAGATCGTCGAGGAGGTGCTCGGCCGGATCGACGGGGTGAGCCCGGCGGAGATCGGGGTGGAGGTCGACCAGGGCCGGGTGGTGCTCAGCGGCACCGTGCCCGAGGCGCACCTGGTGCCGATCGTGCTCAACCTGTGCCGCTCGGTGGACGGGGTGGTCTCGGTGACCGACCGGCTCCGGGCCGGGGACGCCACCTCCCCGGTCGGCTGAGCGGGGGCAGCACGGAACCGCGGACGCGAGCAGCCCGATCGGGAACCTGTGCACGGCTTCTCCGCTCGCGTCCGCTCCCGCTCAGCAGGTCCTGTCCGGGTGGTCATGGGTGATGGCGCAGATCATCGCCGCGGCCCGGCCGTTGTGCGGGTACCTGCGTCCGAGCTCCTCCTTGAACTCCTTCCACTGGCGCTCGATGTCCTTGACGGCGAGGTCGTGGGCGTGGTCGAAGTTGTGGTCGACGCTCGAACGCGGGCTGTCCTTGGTGTCCTTGTTCAGCACCCTGTCGTGGGTGACGCGGTTCGCGCAGTCGGAGACCCTCCCGCCGTGGTCGCGGTCCGGGTAGCAGCCGGTCGCCAGGTCGTGCGGGATGTGGCCGGTGGCGTCCTTGACCCAGTCCGCGCGGCTCATGCCGCTGTAGCGGCTGATGGAGAAGAACGCGGGCAGGTCGGTCCGGCCGAGCCCGGGCGGGTTCTTGACGCCGACGGCCCCCGGGCCGGCCCGGTCGACCCAGTTGCTGTGGGCGTAGAAGTCCTCGATCTGGTGCCAGCCGCGGCCCAGGTCCTCCAGCACCTCGCACTTGGCCCGTCCCGGGCGGTCGTTCCACGTGCAGGCCGGGGAGATGGCGGTCTGGGCGCCGACCACGTGCCCGTTCGCGTCGACCAGCCGGTCCGCGGCGGCGACGGCCCGCTTGACGTGGTCGATCGAGCTCCCGACGCAGTCGATGATCTCGGCGTCGGCCTGCGCGCGGGTGCGGGGGTAGTGGCCGTCGTACCGCGGGTCCAGGTAGTCGGCGTTGTCGCAGTGGAGTTCGCCGATGCCGAAGTACTCGCCGTGGTCGTTGGCGACGATCGCGCCCGTGCTGCCGTCCGCCATCGCCGTCAGCGAGGCGGGGTGCCAGCCCCCGGCCCCCAGGGCGGCCCGGGTGATCTGCTCGTGGTTCCCCCCGCTGAAGGCCTGGGCCGGCGTCGCGGTGGCGAGGACGGAACACAGCAGGGTGAGGCAGGCGGCGCCGGGAGCGAGCAGGCGCTGCCGGCGGGACGCGGAGGTGCGGCTCATGAGGTCTCCGGAGGGTGTGCGGTGGGCAGCCCCGGCGGGCGGGCGACGGGGCGCGGCATTCCATCCGTCCGCGCGCAGGCCAGGGCGAGGTGTTCTGACGGATCGTCAGTACACCTGCGGTTCGTACGCTAGTCGTCGCGCCCGCCGCCCGAAAGGCCGCCCCCTGTGCCGCTGTTCACGCCGTCCTGGGTGCCGCCGGTCCGCCGCGGTGGTGCGGGTCGCGGGAACCCCTTCGCATACTGCGGAGCGTATCGGGTAACTCACTCTGTGTGCCCGGTGGTTCGGACTGCCGGGGCCCCGGAGCATTGCGGAGGCGGCCGTGGCAGTCGTGTTCGACGCGGACTTCACTTCGACCAGGCAGTGGATCGCCGGGCGCAGCAGTGCGTACCCGCGGATGGGACCGACCAACCGGAGCGACCACAAGCTCGACTACCTGAGCCACGACTACTGCCCCGGCGGGGTGTTCAGCGCGGTGCGGCGGCGCACCGGCGGGCTCTGGACGTGCAACCTGCTGACCACCGAGGGCAGTCCGGAGGGCTTCCAGGTGCGGACCGGGGACGCGGTGTCGGCCCAGGTCACGCTGCCCGTCGAGCCGGGCGCCTGGCCGGCGATCTGGACCTGGCGGGACGGCGGCAACGAGGTGGACCTCTTCGAGTACCACCCCGACAACCCGGACCTGCTGGAGATCTCCAACCACGTGCGGGGCGGCTTCCGTTACTGGCACGGCGGCGCCGCCGGGATCGGCCTGGGCGCGAGCTTCGCCCTGCGGGTGGTGCTCGGCGCGCACTCGGTGGACTGGTACGTCGAGGACGAGCTGGTCTACGCGGACCTGCACGGGGTCGGGCCCGGCTGGCACGCCTACCTGATCGTCAACCTGTCGGTGGCGGACGGGACGTACCACGACCGGCCGGCCTTCGACGGGCCGGACCGGCTGAGCTGGGTCTGCGACAGTCTGACGGTCGAGCGCTGACCCGACCGGCCCGGCTTCGGTCGGGTTCAGTCCGACCGCAGGGTGTGCAGGGCTTCGAAGGTGCGACGGGGCCGGGCTACGGCGCGTACGCGGCGGTGATCGGGCCGCCCCGGCCGGAGCGCTGGAACCAGACCGTCCGGCGGTGCGGTCCGATGTGGGCGGGGTCGGTGACGTACAGGTCGTCGTGCGGGGCGCGTTCGTTGCCGGGGGCCAGGGCGGCGTCCACGGCCCGGTCGGCGAGGGTGCGCAGCAGCGCGGCGGCGGTGGCCTCGGCGGCGCTGGGGGCGATGGCGAGGGCGGCCAGTTCGGCCCAGAGGGCGGTGGACACGTAGGCGATCGGGGAGTGGCCGAGGGCTGGCACCGGGCGTCCGTCGGGGTGGCGGTGGAGCAGTCCGGCCGCGACGAGCTGCTCGGGGGAGCGGTGGTCGTCGGGCTGGTGGTGGCTCATGGGCCGAAACGCTACCCCGGCCGGCGGGGCCGGATTCGCAGGAACGTTTTCTCAGTCATTCTTCACGGCCCTCCACGGCCCTCCGGCCGGTCACGGGCGCACGATGGTGATAAGGCGCTGACCTCGGCGGGCCCGACGGGCCGGAGGAGGAGGACCTGATGAGGTACTGGCATGGGCACGGCTACGGGCCCGGTCACGGACCGGGTGGCTGGGGCCTCGCGGTGATGGCGATCGTCTCGCTGCTCGTGGTGGTGGTGCTGGTGCTCCTGGCCATCGCCCTGTTCCGGTACATCTCCCGTTCGCGGCGGCCGATCCCGCACACCCCCGGTGCCGCGGGCGTCGCGGGCGCCGGGCTGGGCGGGACGCACGGGTGGGGGCACGGGCCGACCCCGGAGCAGGTGCTCGCGGACCGGTTCGCGCGGGGCGAGATCGACGCGGCGGAGTACCGGCACCGGCTGGAGACGCTGCGCTCGCCGGGCGGTGGGCCGGGAGGCGATTCGAGTGAGCCGGGTGGCGGGCCGGGCGGTGGCTGACCGGGGCTGACCGGGGGAGACGGGTGGGGCCCGCCGCACGTGGGGTGCGGCGGGCCCCGTCGTTCTGGCCTATTCGACGATCAGCTCGACCGGGATGTTGCCCCGGGTGGCGCGGGAGTACGGGCAGACCTCGTGCGCCTGCTTGACCAGCAGCTCGCCGGTCTCGCCCGCGAGCGAGTCGGGCAGCTCGACGCGCAGCACGACGGCCAGGCCGAAGCCGGCGCCGTCCTTGCCGATGGAGACCTCGGCGGTCACCGAGGCCTCGCCGGTGTCCACCTTGGCCTGCCGGCCGACCAGGCCGAGGGCGCTGGCGAAGCAGGCGGCGTAACCGGCCGCGAACAGCTGCTCGGGGTTGGTGCCCTGGCCGCTGCCACCGAGCGCGGGCGGCATCGCCAGGGGGAGGTCCAGTCGGCCGTCCGAGCTGACGGCGCGGCCCTCGCGGCCGTTGGCGGTGGCGGCGGCGGTGTAGATCGCGTCCATGGTGGGTCCCTTCGTGAGGCGCGGTCCGTGGTGCGGACCTGGAGCGCGCGGAGGCGGGCGAAGTCGCGGTGGGTCGGCGGCTGCCGCGCCCTTCCGGGTGGTCCGGCTGCCGACCGCTCCATAAGTAGAGCACGCCATTCAATTGCGCACAACTCAATCGCGTGACTTCGATCGGTACCATGGGGTCATGACCACGCCCCCCGGCATGGCGGACGAGCAACTGCTCCGCCTGGACCAGCAGATCTGCTTCTCGCTCAACGCCGCCGCGCGCTCCTTCGGCGGCGTCTACCGGGTCCTGCTCCGGGACCTCGGGCTCACCTATCCGCAGTACCTGGTGATGCTGGTGCTCTGGGAGGACGGCGACCTGCCCGTCAAGCGGATCGGCGAGCGGCTGCGCCTCGACTCCGGCACCCTCTCCCCGCTGCTCAAGCGGCTGGAGGCGGCCGGGCTGGTGCGCCGCGAGCGCAGCCCGGAGGACGAGCGCTCGGTCACCGTCAGCCTCACCGCCGAGGGGTCGGCGCTGCGCGCGCGGGCCGGGCAGGTGCCGCGCCGACTGCTCGCGGCCACCGGGCTGCCGGTCGAGGACCTCGCCGCGCTCCGGGTGCTGCTGGAGCGGGTCACCGGCGCGCTGGACTCGGCGCAGGTGGAACCGGCGCCGTAGGGCCGCCGGTTCCCGCGGAGTGGGCGCCGTAGGGCCGCCGGTTCCCGCGGGGTGGGGGGGGGGGGGGGGGGGGGCCCCCCCCCGCGCCCTGTTTTTGTTGGTGTTGAGGTATTTGCGGGGGGGGGGGGGCGGGGTTGGGGAGGTGCGTGGGGGCGGGGTGTGG